>JAFUBQ010000007.1 GCA_017460085.1 Alphaproteobacteria bacterium | reverse complement strand
CTTCTCAAATTATCGTCCGCAATTCTATTTCCGCACCACAGATATTACCGGCACAATTACATTGCCGGAGGGCACGGAAATGGTTATGCCTGGTGATAACGTAACAATTACGGTTCAATTGTTGCACCCGATTGCAATGGATGAAGGTTTGCGCTTCGCTATTCGTGAAGGTGGTAGAACTGTTGGAGCCGGCGTTGTTTCTAAAATTCTTAAGTAATTTTAGAGAAATCGCGCTTAGCGAATAACTACTTGAGGGGCTTCTCCTCGTGTACTTACTTTGTACACGTCGTCGGAGTCCCTCTTCGTATTTACTCTACTAATCGCAATTTTTTTTGAGGTAGAGTGTTTTTTTTGATTTTTTAATTTTACTTTGTACATGGCGGAAAAAACCTTCTTCGTATTTACACGTTCTCCGTTATTTCTGTAATTCATCGCAACTTTTTTCTGTTGTTAGGGTGTTTTCCCTGATTTATTAATTTTATTTTATACACGTTGTTGCAGTCACTCTTTGTTTTCATTTAGGTTATTTTTTTGCAGTGAGTCAATGTAGCGATTATAAAGTATACAATCGGGAAATTATTGCCGAAATTTTTAGCAGAAACCTTAATAGCAAAAACTTGACATAATAAAAAATTTATGTTACCGTTGTCACAATTATTTTGTGAAAAGAGGTTAATATGGTTAAATTAAATGAAAATACGTCCTATAAAAGAGGACAAGAACTTTTGGATGCCGGGCATTATGAAGAAGCCGTATCCAAATTTGCCGAAGTTATTAATGATAATCCGCGGGCTTGGAAAGCACTAAATTCGCAAGGTTTTGCGTATCAAAAAATGAGTCGCTACACTGATGCTGTAAATTGTTTTGACCAAGCACTAGCAATTAATCCAAAGTCGGTAGAAGTATTAAATAACAAAGGTGTTACGCTTTCAATGCGGGGGCTTTATAAAGAAGCAATAGCTTGTTTTGATGAGGCATTCAGCAATGATAAAACATCTTTAGAAGCATTGAACGGTAAGGCAATTGCCTTGCAGCATATGTTTTCTTATAAAGAGGCATTAGATGTTTTGGAAGAAGCAATGAAAGTTGACCCTAAACATCCACAGACTTTGTTAAGCATTGCTGTTACTTTGCAAAAATTAAAGCAATATGACCGCTCTATCTCTTTTTTCAAAAAAGTTTTATCCGGTGATAAATATAATACTAAAGCATGGAACGGTATCGGGGTTACTTATCAATTGATGGGAGATAACGAATCGGCATTGAAGTGCTTTACAAAAATTTTGAACATAAATAGTCAAGATTTGCAAGCGTGGGTAAGTATTGGTTATGTTTATCAAAAAATGTTCAAATTCAAAGATGCTTTGAAATGCTATAAAAAAGCTCAGTCTGTTGTTAATGGGCGCTATACACACAAGCTATATGACGGTTTGGCCTCTTGTTTAACAAAGCTTTCGGAATTTGACCAAGCAATTGAAGTTTACAAAATTATATATCAAAGTGAAGAAGGTAAACGTAAGTGGGATGCCCAACGTTCAATTAAATTTGTAAATAAATTGAAACGCAAGCAGGCTGTTGGCACTTTACCAGACATTATGCCGAAAGGTGATGACGGAACCGGTGCAACAGTGGTTGAAGATACGGTCGGGACCGATTCGGTATCTGAAGCTTAATAGTATATGTTCATATTAAAACAATATGCCGCTGCAATGTGTTTGGTTGTAGCGGCTTTTTTTGTGAATGTTTATTACATTAATTCATTGTTTTGATTATCGCTGCACGGAATAATTTTATTGTATTTACGCTCATTAAAACGCTCAAACATAGTTTTTCCGCTATTTTCGTTTACACAATAGCCGTCTTTGAACCAACCTTTTTTATAAGTCATTTTACCGATTAATCCGCCATTAATATCATATTCTTCCACTCGTCCGTGTAAAGCGCCGTCTTTATAGTTTTTTGTCAGCCACACATTACCGTTCAGATAATATTCGGCTGCCGGACCATTCAGCAGCCCTTTAACATATGTAGTTCGTTCAGCCAAAGTTCCGTCTAGAGTATAAATCAGTGTTTCACCATGTTGATATCCGTTTTTAAAAGTTTCGTAAGCAACGCTGCTGCCGTCTGTTATAACAATTTGCCCGTTAAGAGCTTTACCCTTGAAGTCAACGCAATAGTTTAAGTTGCGGCGCAAACTGCAGCTATAGTGGTCTGGAGTATATATTCTATTATGTCGAGGTAGCACTTTAAAATGCGGAATATAAATATTATAATTTTTTTCACTTTGCCTAGCCATTTTCAGGCGAGCAGATGCCGGAAAATTAAAAAAAACAATTATCAAACTTATTAAAATAAAATTTTTTATCATATATAAAATTTAAACTATATTTACTAACTGTTCAAGTTTAAAAATATAAAAGCGAAACATTTCTGTTTCGCTTTTATATTTAAATAGTTTGATTGCGTATATTGTTGTTATACGCCGATGTCAAGACTATCTGAGCCTCAATCTGCCCAATAAATTGTTGCACATTTTCAGCCGCAATTTGCGCTAAATGCGGGTAGGTATATGCAACCCAGGCAGCCATAGCCGGTGATGTTTTGTTTTCTTTCATCTTAGGCACAATTTGTTCCATTATCAACTGGCGCTGTTTTTCAGCATCAAGCGTTGCAATAATCTCTCTTTCAATAGCTTCCAAATTAGATGAAACATCGTCATTCCAAAGAGAACTATTTGTTTTTTCAAAAAGTTTTTTTCGCTCAACCGATATATTAAGCAAGGACGAAAGTTGCGTATCTTTTTGCACACGACTTTTTAGGAGCTCTAGGAGCTGAGGATTTGCAATATAGCTGTGCGATAAGAACAACATAAGCAGTTGTCTTTTAGAAACATTGGTTATCAGGTGCTCAATGCTCGAATCGAGCAACAGAGGATTTTCCATCGAGCTATACTCAATAATTGCTTGTTGAATTTTTTCGCAATGCGGTAGTTCAAACAAAAATTGCTGAGCATCAGGCTTTTGGAAAACTTCACCATTATGGGCTGTAACATAGTGCACCGCCAGCCACGAAGCATCGTTATTAGAACTTGCCATAGTCGCTAAATAGCGCTCAGCCGCAACAGATAGCTTAAACTTTTCTAAGTAAGCCATCAGCACATCTTCATCACCACGCTGAAGTAGTTTTATTGTATACTCAGTGGTAAGCGCCTTTGATAAATGGTTGATGCAGTAATCCGGAAGACCTATAATTAACTGCTGTTCTTTATCAGTCAGCGGCTGACTGCGTTTTCCGATGTTTTCCAAATAAGTGTACATAGCCACACCATCGTAGATTTTGCGCAACAAATCTTTAGACGGTACGTTGCGACGGCAATATACGGCAAACACTCTTTGGCAACGCGCTCTATATTTCAGACTGAAATTAAGATTACCCATCACCAAAACCAAATTCTCAACATCTGATTCGCTCAATTGACCAAGCCATGCAAGGCACATGTAGCGCCAAAATTTAATAATGTTCATACGCTATATTTTTAGTTAATAATTATTTTTTATTGCATTAAATGTATAATTTTTGGTAAAATTTGTCAATATATATTTTTATTTTCATATGCTAAACATGCATTTTTGCAAAATTTTTGCTCTCAGCCGCAATAGTTGTCGGTTCACTATGTCCGGAATATAAAATTGTTTGCGGTGGCAGAGCTAAAATTTTAGTTTTAATACTTTGCAGAAGCTGTTTCAGATTTCCACCCGGAAAATGAGTAGCGCCTATGCTGTTTTTAAAAATTGTATCTCCGACAAAGGCTATGTTTTGCTTAGAATCGTAATAAATCACCGCGTCTTGTGTATGTCCCGGAGTATGTATAACTTCAAGCTCTATTTGCGGATTGGCATTTAATCTTATTTTATCGCCTTCGTTAAGATATTTAGCTTCAGATAGCACAATTGGTTGCTCAAAATAGCCGGATAGGTTCATATTGCCGTCAGTTAAATATTCTGCAGATTTTGTGTGCGCAAAATAAGGAATATTAAATATTTTTCCAAGTTTTTCTGCTGCTCCTATGTGGTCAAAATGTCCGTGGGTTATCAGCATTTTTTCAATAGTCCAACCATTTTGAAATATCATATTTACCAGTTTTTCAGCATTTGTTGCCGGATCAATCAAAAACCCGTGTTTACTTTGTTCATCAATATAAAAGTAAGCATTAGTATTAATTATGCCGTCTAAAGGAACTTGTTTAACAATCATACTATATCCTATTTTTTTATATAATCTAATACTTTGCGTCCGTATTGGTCTTTAATATCGGCATTTGCGCCCATACTTTCTAACACTGATATAATTTGTATGGATTCCGGAGTATGCTGTTTTGCTAACAAAATCAGCACTGTTTCACCATTTGCATTCTGTTCATTAATATCAGCACCGGCTTCAATCAACCTTGTTGCAATTTGCCGCACGGAATTTTGCATTTCTTCAGAGGGGAGGGAGTTATTAAGTGTTACTGCTTGGGCTAAATAGTGAATGGCAGAATTTCCCTCATTGTCACGTGATTTCAAATTAATAAAATCTTGTTTGGCAACAGCGTTGACCAAAGCCAAATTTAATTTTTTTACCGCATTCATTAAAACTGTTTGTCCTGCCGAATTAACATAATTTACATCTGCACCGTTAAGCAATAATAATTCGGTCATTTGCGTTTGCTTACCATCTAATATTACCAGAGGTGTATTGTCAGAAAACATAACGTTTATATTTGCACCGTTTTTCAGCAAAACTTCGGCGCTTTCTACATCATCATTTTCAATTGCGGCTATAAGCAGTGTTTTATTTTTTTCGTCATATGCCTCAACATTGCCGTCTTTTTCTATTAGTTTTTGCAATGTTTTTGCATCGCGATTTTGCACTGTTTGCCACATTAGTTTGTCAGAAACATTCGGTACATATTGCAAGGTTATATCAATTAAGTTCGGATTATCTTTTTGTGACAATAAAAAGTTTTGAGGAATCACACCGTTAATATCCGGTTTTGTGACATCTGTTTTTGCTAAAATTTCACTAAGTTTTTGCAACCGATTTTGCTCAGCCAAAATTTGCCACAACATTGCATCAAACTTTGGTACGTTATGCTCTAAATCTTGCGGTTGTTCCAAGATAATTTCTGTGGCATCTTCATTTGCATTTTTCTGTAAAACATAGCTTAAGGCACTGTTTCCTTGTGCATCTGTTTTATTTATATTTGCACCTTTAGTCAGCATTTTTTTAACCAATGCTATGTTGTTGTCCTTGAGTGCCAGTATCAAAAGCAATTCTCCGTTGGCTGTTTTAGCATTAACATCAGCGCCGTTTTCAATTAACAAATCCAAAATTTCTTCAGGAGCATTGTTTTTGTAGGCAAATTGCAACAAACTATCACCGTTTGGCGCTTTGAAATTAACATCTGCACCATTTTCTATCAATATTTTGCTATAGACTTTATTATGTTTTTTTATTGCTGTAAGCAGCGGTGAATTTCCAGCATTATCTATGGCGTTTATTTCAGCTCCGGACTTAAGCAATTCGGCAATAGTATCTGTTCCGGCGTTTTCCTCAATTGCTGTGAACAAAATATTGCGCATATTTGCATTTTTTGCCTTAATATCAGCTCCCTTTAGCAATAAATAATGCAACAATTCCGGATTATTTATGCGTATGGCTTCTTCTAAAATTGTGGTTCCACGCGGATTTTTTTCATTTAATTGTTTTGGTGATTCGGTAAATATTTGCAAAATTTCTACCGGTGCATCAATGCTGACAGCATAGCCCAATGGTGATAAGCCGAAAAATAAATCTCTGTTTTCATCTTCATATGCCTTGCCACTGGAACGCTGATAGGTAGCATATTCTGATATTTTTTCGCCATACATTTGCATTTGAGCTTTTAATTCTTGTAAAATATTGCTTTGCCCTAAATTTAATCCCAGCCACAAAATTTTATACCACAAATTTTTTTGCGCACTATATTCGTTTAAAACACCTCTCAAATACGCATTATAAATATTATCAAGCTCTTTATCTTTTTCAATATTTACTTCCGCCAATTTGTTGCCGTTAATATAGTAAGTAACAAGTTGTAAATATCCTTGTTCATCAAAATAGCGGCCGATGCCGTGTAATTGGTTATTTTTATAAGTTTCGGAAGAACGCAAAATTCCTTCTTTATTCCATTTTTCGGTTTGGCCGTTTTTTTTATCTTGGCTGAAGTTTGTTTGTTGAGCTAATTTTTGGTTCGGAAAATATGCCGCACTTAATCCCTCGCGCATATCACTTTTATACATTACCTCGCGTCTTCCTCTGTCTGCAGCATAAGATGTATGTTTTCCTTCTTTAACACCGTTTAGATATGTAATTTCATCAGTTAAATATTTATCATTATATTTTTTGCTAATACCGTTTAGTTTGCCTTTTTTATATATGTTTTCTTCCCTTAGCATATTGTTTATAATAATTTTTTCAGCGCCGTCTTTTACGCCTTTTTTATAGTTAATTATGCGTTCTATATTACCATTGCTATCAAAATATCTAACTTCTCCGTCTAATAAATCGGCAACATATGTACCTGTTTGCTGTGGTTTCCCATTTGAATAAAAGATGATATACTCACCGTTAAGCTGGTTATTTTTATATGTTTTGCGATATTTCGGCGTTCCATTTTCGGTGAACATAATTTCTTCACCATTCTTTTTGCCGTCGGCAAATGTAATTTCCAATTCAATTTGCTCATTTTTAAATTTTGAAGCTGCCACACCGTTCTTTTGACCGTTTTTATATATATATGTTATTTTGCGCCCTTCTGCATCGGTTAATTCAACAGCTCCGCTGAAAAGCTCCCCTTTTTTATTATATACACTTTCAACGCCGTTTTGTTGCTTAAAAGTCAATTCATCAGCCTGATACAGAGGTATTCCTTCAGCAAAACTCAAAGAGGGTGAAAAAAGAAATGTAATAAATCCGTAAATTATAAAAAACTTTAGCATTTATTCCTCCTTGAATGTAAAGCAGTTTTAGTTATTAACAATATATCGGTCTACTAAAGCGGCTCCGGCAAACGAATTTTGCTTATTGGCAGTTCCGCAATTAGCGCTGCTGCCATCTTTTGCAATAAAACACTGAATGCCTACATTAATATATTGATACGTTGCATATTGTTCATAAACATCAATAATCAGCGGCAACATTTGCTCAGTTTCCATAATTTCAGAAGCGCAAAACATAGAGCGATATTGAGCAAAAGATGTTCCCTTTTCTCCAACATTCAAACTGAAACACGTTTGATTTTTAGTCGGAATATAGTTTGCATTACCTGAAAAACCAAGAGAATTTCCTTCTTCATCATCGGTAAACAAAACAGAATCGTCGGCAGTGTTTAAATATGACGTGTTTTTATAGGCATTTTCCTGTTTATAAAATGTTTCAACATCAAAAATAGCAATTAATTCGGCATTTTCAGCTGAAGTTGCGGTTTTTAAGCCGAGTTCACCAAATTTACGGCTTAGTAAACGGCGAATTTCTATAGCATATGAACTGCGCATATTGGTACGAAAATAAACACTTTGCCCATGATATTGAGCCAAGTCGTTTTCCACTTTCAGTTGATATGGAGCCTGAACGCAGCCGCATATAAATAGACATAGCAGCAAAAATATTTTTTTCATTTCCAATCCTCTTGTTGTATGTCTGTTTGATATATTCACTAAATCAGTGATTTTACAGCCGTAATAGCATCATTAATTTTAGCAATATCACTTCCGCCGGCTTGTGCCATATCCGGTCGGCCGCCACCACCGTTTCCGCCCACAATTTGTGCCGCCGCACGCACCATTTCCACGGCATTATATTTAGCTGTTAAATTATCACTAACCCCAACCACAACCGAAGCCTTACCATCTTTGTCAGAACACAGCACCACCACACCGGAACCAATGCGCTGCATAATGTCATCAACAAAAGCTTTTAACTCTTTCGGATGCGTATCCGGCACCAATTTACCCACAAATTTAACGCCATTAACATTTTCAACCTCGTCTTGCGCACTTTGTCCGCCGGAAGCCAAGCTCTTTTTCAAATTGAAAATTTCATTTTCCAGTTTTTTACGTTCTTCCAAAAGTCCGGCAATACGATTATCCAAATCATTAACATTAGTTTTCAAACTTGCAGCAACATGATGCAATTTATCTTCTACATTATGCACATAATCGTCGGCACCAACACCTGTAACACATTCCAAACGGCGCACACCGGCTGCCACAGCCGACTCGCTTAAAATATGGAAATAGCCAATATTACCGGTGTGTTTAACGTGTGTGCCGCCGCATAATTCGCGTGAAAACGGACAAGTTTCATCGCCCATTGTCACCACCCGAACATCTTCGGCATATTTTTCATCAAACAGCGCCATTGCACCTGTTTTTACTGCTTCATCTTTGTTCATAATCACGGTGGAAACATCTAAATCATTGCGAATTTGTTCATTAACAATACGCTCCACTTCCCGCAGTTGTTCAGGCGTAATTTGCTTTGGATGCGAAATATCAAAACGCATACGCTCAGCTTCAACCATTGAGCCTTTTTGCGCCACATGGTCACCCAAAACCTGTTTCAAAGCCTTATGCGCCAAGTGGGTTACCGAGTGGTTGGCACAAATGCGCGCTCTGTTTTCGCCGTTAACCGCTAAATTAGCCACATCGCCAACCTTAACTGTGCCGCTTTTTAATTCGCAAATATGCACAAAAATGCCGTTCAATTTGCGTTTGCAGTCCACCACATCGGCACTGAAGTTTTTGCCTTTAATAGTGCCGATATCACCGACTTGACCGCCGCATTCGCCATAAAAAGGCGTTTGATTAGCCACCAGTTCAAATTGGTCGCTTGTAACCTCATTAACTTCTTTATCATCTTGCACCAAGGCGGTAATTTCAGCATCGGCTTTTAATGTGCTATAGCCTAAAAATTCTGTTGCACCGCATTTATCTTGAATGCCATACCAAACTTTTGCCACACCTTCATCGCCGGAACCTGCCCAATTTTTACGCGCTTCAGCTTTTTGTTTTTCCATGCAGGCATCAAAGCCTTCCACATCAACTTCAATATTTTTATTTTTAAGAGCATCTTGAGTTAAATCAAGCGGAAAACCATAGGTATCATAAAGTTTAAAAGCTGTTTCACCGCTAAGTTTGGCGCCTTGTCCAAGTTTTACCACTTCTTCATCAAGCAGCTTCATACCTTTATCTAAAGTGCGCCCGAAACGTTCTTCTTCAATGGCAATTGTTTCTCTAATGAGGTTTTCTCGTGCATAAAGCTCAGGATATGCCTCACCCATTTCTTGTTGCAGTGTCGGCAACAGTTTATAAATCATCGGTTCTTTCACACCCAATAAATAAGCATGACGCATGGCACGGCGCATAATTCGGCGCAACACATAGCCGCGCCCTTCATTAGACGGCAACACTCCGTCAGCAATCAAAAAGCAAATGGCGCGCAAATGGTCTGCCACCACATTATGAGAGGCTTTCAACGGCCCGTTCGGGTCCGTATTTGCTATATCGGCAATTGCTTTAATTAGGTGTTGAAACATATCGGTTTCAAAGTTGGAATGCACACCCTGCAAAATGGCAGCAATACGCTCTAAACCCATACCGGTATCAATAGACGGGCGTTTTAAGTTGATGCGTGAACCGTCCGGTAAATCTTCAAACTGGTCAAACACCAAGTTCCAAATTTCAATAAATCTGTCACCGTCTTCTTCAGGTGTTCCCGGCAGGCCTCCCCAAACTTCCGGTCCATGGTCATAAAAAATTTCCGAGCAAGGACCACAAGGACCGGTGTCACCCATTTGCCAAAAGTTATCTTTGGTGGCTATGCGGATAATTCTGTCTTCTGGCAAACCGGAAACCTTTTTCCATATATCGTGCGCTTCATCATCATTATGATAAATCGTAACTGCCAATTTTTCCTTTGGTAAACCAAATTCTTTGGTTAACAGTTCCCAAGCATAAGGAATGGCATAATCCTTAAAATAATCTCCGAAAGAAAAGTTGCCGAGCATTTCAAAAAACGTGTGGTGGCGCACGTCATAGCCAACGCTATCCAAATCATTATGTTTGCCGCCGGCGCGCACGCTTTTTTGTGCCGTAGTCGCTCGTGTATAATCCCGCGTTTCATTACCGGCCAAAATGTTTTTAAATTGCACCATGCCGGAATTTGTAAACATTAAAGTCGGGTCGTTATCCGGCACCAGTGATGATGACGGCACAACCTTATGCCCCTGTTTTGCAAAATAGTCTAAAAATGTTTTGCGGATTTGATTAACACTGACAGTCATTTTCTTATATCTTTCCAAAAATTTATTAAGTTAAAACTGCACTAAGTTAGCGCAAACTTTTATGCTTGGCAAGTTTTATTTTATTGACTGCAAACAATTTAAAACAAGCCCCGAACTACATTATGAAGCTGCCGAAAATAACATACCTTCTACAGCTAAATTATTTTCTTGTCGCAGAGTTATTTTTGTTGTGTTAATTTTTTTGTATCCTGCGGCTTGCAGTTGTTTTTCTACCCATTGCGGATTGTGCTGATAGCGACCGTTAATTTGTTGTGCAAAGTCTTGAATTTTTGTGTTTATTTCCACAGAAAAAATCAGCCTTTGTGGTGCGCAAAGCTTAAAAATCGACACTAAATCACCAAAGTAGCAAAACACATCAGCAGCAATAATCGTCGGCGGTAAAGAGTGTTGATTTTGCTGCAAATATGCTTCAATATCGCTTTCCACCAGTTCATCATATACTTTTTTATTTCGAGCCAACTCCAGCATTTTCGGTGAAATATCCACGCCGATAAAACTGTTTTCGTTGTTTTTAAGCCGCTCTGCAACCAAACCGCTGCCGCAGCCTAAATCAAGAATTTTGCCGTTAAGCGGCGCATATAGTTCGGCCATTTTTGCCACCACCGCATAATTTATTTTTTGCAGAGTTTGCTCATAATTCTGGGCAAAATTTTCAAACAACAGCCGATTATATTCTTTTTCTACCGCACTTTTTTGACCTTTTAGCACCGCTTCTATGTGTTCTGCCACCACATATTGCGGCATTTTTTTGAGCCAATTTGCCGCAATAATCTGCGCTTTTTTCGGTTCTTCTGCGGCATAAAGCATTAATGTTTCGGCAATATTGAGCGCCCAATCATCACGCGGCGGTGAAGCATAAAAGGCCTGAAACATAAGCGCCAGCGCCTGTTCATAATCTGCAGCAGACTTAACAACCAATGCCAAATTGTAGCAAATTTCCGGCTTATCCGGCGCCAACAAAACCGCCTGCCGATATTCTTCCAACGCCTCAACTGTTCGATTCTTGCTGCATAGCAAATTGGCTAAATTAACGTGCGCCGCCAAGTTTTGCGGATTCAATGTCAGCGCCCGTTTATAACATTTTTCTGCCGTTGCCGATTCGCCGTTTTCCGCTTCTAAATCGGCAATATGTGTCATAATTTCATCATCGTTGCTTTGCAAAGCCAAAGCTTGATAATATTTTTGCAGTGCGACGTCTTTATCGCCGTTGTTTTCCAAGGCCTGCCCCAATAAAAACTTTATCTCCGCCGATTCGCTCAATCCATCAGCCTTGCTTAAATATTGCACGGCTTGTGCATAGTTTTGCGCTTTCAAAGCGCGCCGCCCCAAATAAAATAAGGCTTCGACATTATCCTGTTGCGCTAATTGTTCCAACGTTGCCGTATCATCAAGCATTTCTGCCAAATTTACCCGTGCCGGCAGATAATCATTTTTAATATTTAAGGCATGCTGAAAAGCCGCTTGTGCCTCTGCAATTTGCTTTTGTTCCCAATAGATATTGCCCAGCGCCGTATGCGCTTCCGGCAGATTCGGCTGCAATTCCAGCGTTTTTTGATAGGCGGCAATGGCTTCGGCGTTTTTGTTTAAAGCACCAAGAGAAACCGCCATATTAAAATAGAGCGGAAAATGCTGCGGCGCATATTTTATGGCTTGTTCAAAACACTCAATCGCTTGTTCATGCAGGCTTTTAGCCTGCGCCACCAAACCAAGCATATTCCACGCATCAGCATTTTCCGGCGCTGCCGCCAAAATCTGCCGATAGAGCTTTTCCGCTTCATTCAAAGCGCCGTTTTGGTGCAATTCCACCGCTTTTTGCAACATCAATTCATATGACATTTTACCCTCTTAACACCATTTTTAGCGCTTTAATTTTAAAAAATCCATCTTTTTCGCACTTTTATCTTGCAATTTATGGTCAATATGGTTATACTTTAAAGAGTTAACCGTATTATTAACAATTATTAAAAAAAAGAAAAATGGAAAAAAATGAAAATCAGGTCGTTCTCGACCACGCCTTCTGCAGTCAATTTAAATCTGAGATTGAAGGCTCGAAAATTAAAGAGGTGTTGTATGGTCTTTTGAGCTCAACGAGTGCCAAGGTGCCGCTGAAGAAAGCGTATTTAGCCAGAGCTTGCAAAAACCAAAAGTCGTTCCGCAAGCGTGTGGACGACGCTTTCGAGGCCCTCTTCAAGACATATCCCAAGCAAAAGGCCGCTTTGAGAGCGCTCCGCTTGGAGATTACCGGTGAGTAATCGAAACCGAAAACTTCTAGCCCCCGTTGGCGGTTAGAAGTTTTCGTGCTTTTAAACGCAACGAAAAAAAGCCGCATGAATGCGGCTTTAAAACGAATCGATATTTCAACAAATTAACCCTGACGAGCTTTTAACTTCGGATTCTTTTTGTTAATTACATAAACGCGACCTTTACGGCGCACAATTTTGCAGCCTTCGGCGCGTGCTTTTTTAGATTTTAATGAGCTATAGCATTTCATTTTTTTTGTTCCTTTACAAATTAGTTTTAGTGCAAACTACGCTATTAAAGAGCAAATGTCAACTGCTTTTTTGAACATATATTTAAATTTTATTAAAATTCACCTTTACAAACAGGTCGTTTTCACTATATATTAAGCAGAAATTGAGAGAGAAAAAAATGAAAAAAATATTAACTACATTATGCATAGCTGCTTTATATAGCACATTAAACATATCATCAGCATGCGCGGCAGAAAATGAAGATTCGGCATTAGAGAGCTATAATCGAGCCATGTTTAACTTTAATACCAAAGTTGATGACTATGTGGTAAAACCGGTTGCTAAAGGATATCGCGCCATTACAACAGATTTTATTAGAGAGCGGGTGCGTAACTTTTTTGCTAATTTAAAAGAGCCGGCAAGCATGGTTAACCATGGTTTGCAAGGCAATTTTGCCGATAGCGGTAAATCTTTGGGGCGCTTTGCGGTCAATACTACTTTGGGCTTGTTGGGAACATTTGATGTTGCCGGTGGCTGGGGATTGAAAAGGAACAAAACCGGTTTAGACGCAACTTTGGCAAAATGGTGTGTTCCTGATGGTCCGTTTATTGTTTTGCCGCTTTTAGGCCCATCGACTCCGCGTCATACCGTGGGTTTAGCAGGTGATGCTTTGGCTGACCCAACATATTGGGCAGATTATTATGCTTCGTTTGGTAAAGATTGGGAACGTTACAGCTTCTATTATGGTTTAACCGCATTAGGCTTTGTGAGCTTACGTGAGGCAAATTTAGATATGTTAGATAATTTAACCTCAACATCAGTTGACGTTTACGGAACGATTAAATCGGCATTTTTGCAAAATCGGTTGAAATTAAATGTTTGTGCAACGCAAGACGGACAACCGGCAAGTTACGATTTTGATTTTGATGATGAAGATGCCTTTGAAGACTAAGAAAGGATAAGAATGATGAAAAAAATATGTTTAGCAATATTAGCTGCTTTAACAATGTGGAGTTGGTCCGCAATGGCGGCAATAGATGCTCAAAAAGCTGAGGACTTTGTTAAAGATTTAACTCAGCAAGGCATTGAACAACTTATCAATTCTAATGCTTCGGAGGCTGAAAAACAAGCACGTTTTACAAAGTTGTTTAATGAAGATTTAGATTTGGATTTTATCGGAAAATTTGTTTTAGGGCGCTATTGGCGCACAGCAACTCCAAAACAGCGTGCAGATTTTATTGATGTTTATCGCAAGCTCAATATTCAAACATGGTCAGCACGTTTTAATGAATTTAAGGGTAAGCGCTTTGAATTTTTAGGTTCTGAAAGTTCAAAGTCGGCGGACCAAGTCTTTGTTAACACGCAAGTTCCTATGCCGGAAGGTGCTCCTGCCTCGGTAAAATGGCGGGTTAAAGAAACTGGCGGGAAATATCGCATTGTTGACATTATTATTGAAAATGTCAGTTTAGCACAAACCGCCCGCAGCGAATATACCGGTTATATTCAAAAATCTCCGGAAGGTGTTAACGGTTTAATTAAAGATTTAAGAGCAAAATTAAAATAGAAAGGCAGGTCGCATAGTTTAATGATTGTTGACGGTAATAATCAGAAGCATCGCAATATTTTGATTAATAAATGTTTTTACCAGACAACGGTTAAGCTGATGCATTTTTTTGCGCAAAAAAGCGGCGGTGACTATGCCAACAAAACTATTGAAGCTATTTCGGCATATCACGATGTGATACAAAAACGCAGGCGCAACAATTTTGATGATGACTATAATCACGCTTTTGAAACCATAGATAACGCCATAAAAAACATTGCCAACAAAGTTTTTTATATATATGGTGCCGACAGTTTTGATAAAGCATACGATTCGTTTCGCCGCTATAACTATGTGCAAACAGTGCGTAATCAATTGCACAAGAAAAAATAAAAAAAAATTAGCTTAACCGGCGGTGGTAACGATGTTGTTGTTAAATCTTCCGCCTTTTTGCAAGCCATCATAACCACGCTCTGCTACAATATAAGCATCAATATATTTACGGGTTTTTTCTGAAACACAAATCGAAATTGTTATTTTTACAGTTTGTTTTGAAGCAAAAATAAATTCTGCCGTTGCCACAGCTCTGCGAATATTATCACAATATTCATAAGTGTGCTTAGCATCTTCATTTTTAAATACAATTAAAAATTTATCATCTTTATAGCGATAAAATTCTGTTTCATCAGGCGCTTCATCAAACATTTTATTTATTAGCATTTGTTCTAAAATTTGCATTTTTCGCGGACCTATTTCTGCTAAAATTTTTTCGCGATTATCAAGGCAAAAAACACCTACCGTATATTTAAACGGAAATTTATTCACGGCACGAACCAAATATGCATTATAGCTATCAACATTTTCTAATTCGTCGTGTTGATAGCGAATATATAAATCGGCAAAAGTTGTGCAGAGAATAATTATAACAAATGTTAAGCTGAAAATACTCAAACCTGAAGCATTTCCGGCATATAAAACTCCTAAAAAAAGTGTAGTGTCGGCATAAAACAAACCGGTATTAATCAATGTATTCTTAAAACTGATGTCTATCGCCATTATTACAATCGCCAATAACCATAGCGGCATAATAAGCAACGGTATGCTTTCCCATGCAATATCAATATAAGGCACTTGTAAAATTTGCTTAGTAGCATGTTCCACAATTATCATTTCAGCTAAAAAAGCCAATAAAAACAAAACAGTTTGGCGTGATTTTAATTGCCGCAAAGGTAAAAAATAAAAAAACAGCAAATTGAGCGGCAAAAGAAAACTCAAATATATAAATTGCGGACTATGAATAAATTCGGCTCCGTATGTTTTTTTCAAATGATTAATAAATATAAATGTTGTTACACCAATTAAAA
The DNA here is from genome assembly GCA_017460085.1 of Alphaproteobacteria bacterium. GTDB lineage: Bacteria > Pseudomonadota > Alphaproteobacteria > RF32 > CAG-239 > RUG410. The sequence continues at coordinate 64,981 of JAFUBQ010000007.1, read as the reverse complement.
AACTGAAAAACGGTTTTGTGCGATTTATCAAATATAATAAAACCAAGCCACAGCACGAAGCTGCAAGAAATATGCCGTAAAATGTTTGCCCTATTATCGGTTCAAAAGGATTTTGTGCATAAAAGACCATTAGTGCCGCTGCTAAAAAAAATGCCGACACAAACGAACTTTTTATGGTTGAACAAATGTAGCTTATGCTTTCTGCTATGTTTTGTAACAAAATTTTTCCCTTTCAATCTGCAACAGATTCTAGAGCAGAATCTTTAAAAATAAGTTGAAAAAATAAAATATATTGCCGTTTATGCAGATATTTTGGTCAGGCTGTTTTTGCAACATAAAAATTTATATTGTTTATTGTTCAAATTTGTTGGAGAAAAAAATGAAAGGATGGATACTGCTAATGGTAATACTTAGTGCATGTCAAGCCAAAGACAATCAGGCAAAATCAGAAATTTATGCAGCGCAAATTGAGGGGCGCGGAGCAAAAATAGGCGAAGTTTTATTCACAGACACTCCGCAAGGTTTGTTGGTGGAGGTTGATTTACAAAATTTACCATCAGGAGTGCATGGTTTTCACATTCACGAAAATGCCAGTTGTGCTGCAGCAGCGGATAAAAGCGGAAATATGCAACCGGCACTTGCTGCTGGCGACCATTTTGACCCTATGCACACAAAACAGCATTTAGGACCGGATGGGCACGGACATTTAGGGGATTTACCTGCGCTTAATGTGTTAGCTGATGGTACGGTAAAAACTTCATTTTATATGCCGAAACTTACAGCCGAGAAAATTAAAAACCGAGCAATAGTCATTCATGCCGGCGGTGACAACTATAGTGACCAACCGCAACCTTTAGGTGGAGGAGGGGAGCGTATTGCCTGCGGTATTATTCAATAAATGAAATTTTTTACTTTTTTTTGCGGCGAGCCAAACGGATTTCATATGAAAACAAAACAATACCGGAAATAACCAGCGGCAATAAATAGTAAATTATGCGATATAAAACCAAAATGGCAAATAAATTGGCTTGATTTTCTTCTTCCGGCATCAGATTTGTGAATACCAGTTCAAACACACCAAGCCCACCCGGAACCTGACTATATACGCCAAGAACCTGTGCCACGATAAATGCGCCGATAAATGTGACAAACGGAATGTCAACATAGCTTTCCATAACAAAATATAAAACCAGCGAAGCCATTAAAATATCGGCGCTTCCTATAATCATTTGAGCTATTGCCATCTTAACACTTGGGGCATTAAATTCAACTTCTTTAATTATAATAGGCTTTTTATAATAAGCACATACCCACAAATAGAATATTAGCCCGCCAATAGAAAAAATCATTAAGCTCCAATTTATCAGCGGAGAAGAAATTGATGCCAACAAATGTCCAGGAGATAAAAAGAAGCCAAGCATAACCAAAAAGCAGCATGCTACCAAATAAGTGAAACCGGAAAACATAACCATTTTTACAATTTCTGCAGCTTGAACGCGCCAACGTGTATATAGCCTATATCTGATTGCACCGCCGGAAACAATAGCGTGTCCAGCATTGTTGCTAACGGCAAAGCCGATGAAACCGGCAAAAATCCATTTCCACGTTGCTAATTTATGCTTTATATATTTCAACGCTAAAAAATCGTAAGATGATAACGCCATATAACCCAAAAAAGATGCTACGCAAGCATAAAAAATATTTTTATTCGGCACGGCTATAATTGCGTCTTTAATTTCCACCAATGTATATTTTGCCAATTGCCGGTATATCATAAAAGCAGCCAACCCGAAAAAGAAAAGTCCCGACCATGAAATTAATTTTTTGAAAAAACGTTTTTTATTTTTTATCAGCATTTGTTTCTCTTACATATTATTATCAATGTAGCTACGAATATTATGACCGAATGTCTGGCGAATATAAGAAGTTAATTCTGAAGGATTCGGTGTATATTTCTGCGCTTCTGCCTGAGCTTGTGAAAGTTGTTCCAACGGCAATTTTGTTTCAATTTCATCACGCATTTGGGCAGCTCCGGCAACATTTTGCGATGCGGCTATGTTATATAGTGCATGAGCCATTAACAAATTAGGCTGCGTATATTTTTTTATGCTGTAAATTTTGGCAGCTACAATAATGGCATCTAAATTTCCCTGACTTACTGCCGAGCGAATTGCCGCAATACCTTTTTGATAGTTCTGAACCGTTCCTTTGCCTTCTATCAGCATTTCGCCTTGAACTATTTGCGCTTCATCAAACGAAGCATCACCTGTTGCTGCTGCAGTAATAAGTTTATAGGCTTTTGCATTATTAGGTTCGAGCATGAAACCTTTATAATATGCATATCCTAACATAAATTTAGCAATATTATTACCTTTTTCGGCGGCTTGTTTAAAAAGTTTTATAGCTTTGTTGTTACGCTCTTCATCTTTAGTGCCGCCGCTCAAATATATAAATGCTAAATTAACAGCCGCATTGTCATTACCCAACTCGGCAGCTTTGGCAAAAAGTTTTAAGGCCGAGAGTGTATCTTGCTTTGTACCGATACCGCTGAAATACAAACTTCCTAAATTATTTAAAGCGATGGCATCATTTTGCTTGGCGGCCATAGTATAATATTCAAATGCTTTATCAAAATCTTGTTGAACTCCGTTGCTGCCATATAAATACATGTATCCCAAATTCATTTGGTCTTCCAAGTTTCCTTCTTTTGCTTGCCGTTCGCTTTTTTCTAGTAAAGTTTCCTCTTTTCCGTCTTCGCTTAATATTGTATCTGTTGCAGAGGAAGAAAACAAAGATAAAGGTTTCTTAATAAAATTCCACCAAGATGAACCAAGCGCATTATCCGATTGCACTTCATTTGTATCAACCGTTTGCGTAGTAGGACTTCCAACATTATTTCCCAGCAGCATGTCTTCCGACATAACTTCTTCAGCATCAGCCGGATGACCGATTAAGCATATAAGCAATAAAAAAAAGAAAAACTTAAACATATTTCCCTCTAAAACATAAATAACCTGCAGTATGTTAATATAAAAAATATTCTGTTTCAAGGTAAAAAATTAAAAATGCCAATCGTTAAAATAAAACCAATAAAACATATTGTGCATCAGCTATGACCGGTGACGGATACAAAACTATCTAAATTAATGCCGCTTTCATCTAAAGCACGTTGCCATTTTTCTTCATCAGGCGTATTAAACAACAAATCACGGTGAGCCTCAAGCACCAACCAATCATTATTAAAAATTTCGTTTTCCAGTTGATGCGGTTCCCAATAAGAATAGCCTAATGCCACCAGTTTTTCGGAAGGTCCTCGGTCAAAAGCAATATCGGCAATAATTTCTGACGAAGCCGAAACCGCAATTCCGTGGCCTATTTCAACCGTTCCGTCACGGAAATAGTCAGTAGAATGTAATACCATACCGCGAACTTTTTCCAAAGGCCCTCCGGCATAGAGGCTGACCTCATTCAGCTTAGCAAAGTTGCGCACAGGTAATTGGAAGGTTAAATCTGAAAAGGTGAATGTATCCAAACGCTTGTTAACAATTAGCCCCATAGCGCCATTGCGTCCGTGTGAACATATATAAACCAGCGAATGATTAAAAAAATCATCGTTGTTATTAGGCATTGCCACCAAAAATTTGCCCGTCAGAGCATATTTACTATCAAATTTATCCATCGTCCGCACTAAAAAAATAATTGTTTGTTTACCTTTTATATGTTACCATTATTCCCACTAAAAGAAAAGATTTTTTATGTTTTAATGAAAATGAAAAAGTGTTTATTTTGTTATATAGTTTATATCTTAACGATTTTCAATAGTTTTGCCGCTGCTAATGAAAAAACAATGTTGCCGGACGATTTTTCCGGCGCTTTTACTTTGCAATATATAAGCGAAAGCCAAAGTGAAAACGGTTCGGAACTCAGTGCGCAGGGATATGGTATGATTTTATGGGAAATAGGCCAATATTTTTACCAAAAATATCCCGATGAAAACATCTTTTATCAAGATGATTTTATTAATGAATTAAAACCTTTTTTTCCAACCGATACAGATGACGACTTGCATGGCAAAGCAGCTTTACTGCGCAATATAATTGCCGCGTATAATGCGGGACGAGATATTTATAATGATTTTATAAAAAAAACGTTGGTTCCGCATATATATAAAGCTGTGCATAATGAAACCGAGTTTGATAAAACCGGAGAAGTATCTTATATAGAAGCCGATGATGATGAGTTTATCAAAGTTTATAATTTTAAAAAGTTTTTGAGCTACGCTAATAATCAAGATGAAATAAAAGCAATTGAAGATTTTAAAAAAGCCAGCCAAAAAGATGCGTCGTTTTTTGATAAAATGAATTATGCATTAAACAAAATAGAATGGAAAAAAATTCCCTTTTACGGGTATAAATATAAAAATCCGCTATTTTCCGAAGAAAGCATATCCGAGCTTATATCGGGCAAAAATGTAAGTTTACAAATTATTTCTAGAAAAAATTATATTGACGGGCAAAAAGAATTAATTGCCGCCATTCATTTTTTAACCGACGAAAGACATTTTATCTTAGCTAATAATGCAGCTGAAGATTTACCTAAATTAAATATCGATTTAAGCGACTCGGAAAATATTGAAGATTATAAAATTTTATATCCGGTTCCGTTTTCCAGCCGTTCTGTTCCTGCTTGGCATAAATATTTCGGAGATTTTTTGGTTCCTATAAAAATTACGCTGAAAGATGTTAACAAACCGCTTAAGATTAATGCCAAGATTACGGCAACGCTGTGCAATGCGCTGCAATATTGTGAAGTGCAAAATTTTATGCCAGAGCTGGAAATTAAACCGAGCGGAGAAGAAATCTTTGAAAACGGGTTTGATAATTTTTTTGCCGTATCGCTAGCACAAAACCCTTTAGAAAAGCCTCAAAAACTGACCTTGAAAAAATTTGTTGTAGATAATGATTATGCCGGTCAATCTTTGCGCTTGGAATTCGCGGCAGATGAAAATGTTCATCATTTTCAAGTTTATGTAGAAGAAAAAGACGGGTATACGCTTTTTGCAGCACCGCTAATCAGCATTAGCGATAACCGCATTTTTGTGCGCTTTTTACCGCAAAAACCGCTCAAATATAACCTTATAGATTCGCTGTTTATTATCAGCGCTAATTTAAACAATCATCAATTTTTGCGGCAAGAACTTTTTGCTAAACTTCCTTCTGAATTTGATATTGATAAGCCAACGCTGAATTTGGGGCTTATAATAATTGCCGTTATCGGCGGATTAATTTTAAATTTTATGCCTTGTGTTTTTCCGGTTTTATCGTTTAAAATTACCGCTATAAGTCATGCACTTTATAACACAAAACAACTGCGCCGCTCTTTAGGACTGACAATTTTGGGTATATTGTGCGGTTTTACGCTAATTATCGGTATTTTACTTATTGCAAAAACCATTGGCTATGCTCTTGGTTGGGGTATGCAATATCAGCAGATGTCGTTTTTGGTTGTTATGCTCTTTATGGTTGTGTATTTTGCAATAAGCGCAAACTCTTGGCAGCTTACGGCAAATATAATGCCTGATATGCACTCAAAGAGCTGTATTAAAGATATTTTATACGGCACGTTAATTGTTTTATTGGCGACTCCTTGCACCGGTCCTTATTTGGCAACGGTGGTTGGTTTTGCCTTATCCGGAAGCCGCACGGATATAATTATAATTTTATATGCTGTGGCCATTGGTTTATGTTTGCCGTATTTTATGGTTTTATGCCTTAAAAATCCGCAAACTCTATTTCCTAAACCAGGTGCGTGGATGCAAAAACTTAATATTTTTGCCCGCATTTTAATTTGGCTTACTGCAGTTTGGTTTATCAGTTTGATATATCGGCAAACAAGCACCGGATATATATGGAAATTGGTGCTTATTTTGCTGTGTTTTATATTATTACTTAAAGTATATTTTCGCTATATGGCTTATTTAGATGAGCGCATTGAAACGGAAATTCCTTCTGAAATAGAATTGTCCGCACGTAAAAACGGAAAATATGTTGTGCTTGTTGTGACTGCGTTGCTATCTGCGGTTGCTATATATACGGCGCAAAACGCCTATAATGAAAACTATGCACAGAATTTGGCTGAAAGGCAAACAACAGTCAACACAAATCTTATTAAAGAAAAGCTTAACGCCGGACGTTCTGTTTTGCTTGAAATCAGCGCCGATTGGTGTTTAACCTGTCATTATAATAATGCGGTGGTTTTCACTAAGAAAAATTTAGATTATTGGCATGAGCGCTATCATCTTGACCTTATTAAGGCCGATTGGACGAACTATAATGAAGAAACATTGCAATATATGGCTCGCTATGGCCGCAAAGGCTTACCGTTTTATATTATTTATACACCGCTGATGCGAGAGGGAATGGTATTGCCTGAAATATTTGAGGCTAATGATATTGAACAGATATTGAGTTATTAAAAAACGACAATTTTTTTGAAGTAAGATAAAAAAAATAAAAATAATTTAAAAAAACACTTGATTTATAAAAATTTTGCGTATATAACAGCTTTTGTAAAACGTGATGGGCGCTTAGCTCAGCTGGAAGAGCATCTCGTTTACACCGAGAGGGTCGGGAGTTCGAACCTCTCAGCGCCCACCAATCAAAGCCACCTCTTAGGGTGGCTTTTGTTATATGTATAAAAGGTTCGAACGACCAAAGGGAGCTGGAGGAAATAAAACAAGCTGAATGCTTGTTTTATGACGACAGGCGAAGGTTGCTTGTAAACAAGCTAGCGTAAGCGACGCGCAGCGAACAACTTACAACCGAGTGACCGAAGCGTAGTTAGCAAGCGCTTAAGGCGCGAGCTTACGGAGCAAGAGGAGGAAATAAAACAAGCTAAATGCTTGTTTTATGACGACAGGCGAGGGTTGCTTGTAAGCAAGCTAGCGCAAGCGACGCGCAGCGAACAACTTGCAACCAAGTGACCGAAGCAAAGTATAGCAAGCGCTTAAGGCGCGAGCTTACGGAGCAAGAGGAGGAAATAAAACAAGCTGAATGCTTGTTTTATGACGACAGGCGAAGGTTGCTTGTAAGCAAGCTAGCGCAAGCGACGCGCAGCGAACAACTTGCAACCGAGTGACCGAAGCAAAGTATAGCAAGCGCTTAAGGCGCGAGCTTACGGAGCAAGAAGAACCTCTCAGCGCCTACCAATCAAAGCCACCTCTTAGGGTGGCTTTTTTGTTGTAACGGAAGTTTTGAGGATAATAAAATATGAGTTTAATACAGAAGATAAATACCACCTTTGGTATACTAACTCTTCTTTTTATTGCAATAGATTTGCACGAAAATCCAAATACCTAACGCTAAATCAGTAATAGCAGAGGGATATGCTTGCACATAAAAATCGTGAATGAGCCATAAAAACAAATTTATCATCAGCGCCCAGCGCATTTGTTGTTCATTTTTGGTAATATACATCAGAAGGGTATATTCGGCGGAAGCTATAACGGGAAACAGACCGATAATACCGCGATTGTTAGCCCATAAACCGGCAACGATGCATAAAATCAATAAAAACCATGTCATGTTTTTGCTTAATTTATTGTTATAGGCCAAAATATTACGGATTAAGGAAATAAAATTAGTGGTTAGCGCCGCATATGTGTAAAGAGCAATATTTGATAATATGCAAAATATCACATCAAAAATTTGCCACCCGATTAAAGATTTTTTGCTCTTTTTAACCACTGAAACCGCAATGCAAATTGCCGATAATAATGAAAAAATATTGCCGATGATTAAATAGGTTGGCATTTTTATACCTCATTTAATAAAGGAATAATGTTAATGACAGGTTCTTCATAAGGGTGAACAGACTTTATAGCTTGCAATGTTTGTTGCAAATTTTGCTCTGAAACTCGCACTTCAACTTTAAGTTCTTTTTCCTGACTGATTTCATTTAGCTTTCCCGAATATGGTTGGGCATTTTTAAGCGGCCGCCATGTGCCGATAACTTCGCTGTATGATAAGCACGAATCATAATTTCCGATATGTCCGGCATCAACATTTTGTAATGCTTTTTGCAAAACATCTAAATGTGACTGCGGAATAAATATTTCTAATTTGCAAAATTTCATTTTAACCTTTTATATCTTTCATCGGCTTTTAACTTCTGCACTTCAATCACGCATTTTTGATACGGTGCGGTATCTTTGCCGAAGCGGCCGGCAATTTCTTCCAACCTTTCTTCAAAAGTAAAATCTTCGCCGTTGGGGCCTGTCATCATATCGGCACAATTTAAAATAAATAGCTCATCAGACATATTTTCTACTGTTTCATCGCCATGCAAAGCCACCTCCTGCCAATATTGATAATTATTGCGTTTTAATATTTTTCCGCCGACTGCCGCATGAGAAGCGTTGCTTTCCATAAATTCATAGCCTAAATCATGCATCACCCCAAGCAAAAACATATCTTCAGCATATTGTGCATTATCCGGCTTCAACTTTTCCGCCAGCACTTTAGCCTTTCGTGCCACACCTAAAATATGCTGCCATCTGTTTTGTGTAATCATTACATTTTCTCCTCGTTTTCACGCTTATGATACAAATCATCTTTATAAAAATCAATAGAGGATTTTGCAAAAGCTAGTGTTTTATTTTGGTTTGACAAAGAAAATTTATTATAATATAAAAAATAGTCCGGTTCACGACACCGGACATATTTTCAACTTCGAAAGGGGTTAAACCGTTCTTTAACCAATTTCTGGGTTGATGATAGCACATATTTAAATCACTGTCAAGTGTTTTTAAATGTATGCGCGGTTTTTCCCCTTTCAATATTATGAAAGGTATAATAATGATAATAAGGATTATTATTGTTATTCGGAAACTCCGAATTTTCTTGTCAATTAAACGATAAGAATGGGGTGGTAGCAGCAATGTTACCACCTTTTGCTTATTTGTGTCGCACCACCTCAAAGCGCCACAGCTCAACTTCTTCTTCCGGCGCAATGCCGGCTTTTTGCTTGGCAATAGCAATTTGCTCGGCTGGTGTATTCACCCCTTCCAAATCAGGCAGCAACAAACCTTGCCGACTGTCTTTGCGCACAATCACACCATATTTTTTGGCATCAAGCTCTTTTTCGTCTTTCACCGGTTCAGCCGGTGCAAGCACATCAACACTATATTCCAATTCACTTAACTCTTCCGGCCGAACCGGCTTAAACCGCGGGTCGCGCGAACAAGCGGAAATGGCGTTTTGCACAATTTCCAGTGCTAATGAGGCTTGTGTTGCTTGTGTGGTGCCGATGCAGCCGCGCAGCTGCCCGTGTTTTTTGAGCGAAACAAAAGCACCGGCTCGCTGATTAAGTAATTCTTCCGGCAAAGCATCAACCGTTTCCGGCGCTTTACCGGTTTTAACAAAATGTTCCACCGTTTGCCGCGCCAAATGCACATAAGGGTCTTCGGCATTTCGTAACATGGCTAATTTTGCCAAATGCTGCGCGCCGAAAAAGCGGTTTTTATCGGTGCCGACAATTTCAAACTTTGCCACGCCATAACCGACACCAAACGGTCCTTCATATGAAAGCAGCTCACTTTTAACCGACATACCGTCTAATGTTCCGGCCATAATTACAAACGAGCGATGCCCGCATTCGGCTGCGTTATCACATAATTCCGGTGGCATTTCCAGCATGGTGGCAAAATCCGCCACATTTAATGCGGTGGTAATTTTGCGGTCATACAAAGGTCCTTCGGGAGCGAATCCATATGGCCCCTCTGCTAACAGTTTGTGAGATAAATCGCCGCTGGCAATAATGGCAATTCGCCGGTTAAGTTTGTTGGCAACAGCAGTGATAATTCGCCCCAAATCATAGTGGTGCAGCAAACTTAAACCGGAAATACCAATTCGCACAACTTTATAATTTTGATAAACTTCGTTCAAAAAATAGAGCGGGATAAAAGTGGCGTGGTCGAGTGTGCCGTCATCTGCGCCTTTGGTGCCGCACGGAAAATGCAGCGCTTCGCACTGTTGTTCCAATTCGCGCACAAATTCGGTGTCATATTCAGCGGTTAATTTGGTAAACGGCGCATTAAAACGCATCATATCGCCGGTGGCGCGTTCTCCGCCGGAGACGTGAAAATAGTCGGCATAAAGCGGTGCGTGCGGGCTGGTGATAATTACCGTATCCGGCTTATATGCACTCAGAAATTTCATTGCTTGGCGATAAGCACTGATGGTGCGGGCAATTTTTTGTTCTTCACCTTTGCCAACCGCCGGTAAAATGAGCGGCGGATGCGGCACGGCAACTGCAGCTAAAACGGGCATAAACATTCTCCTTTTTCTATTTACATTGCACTCCATTCTAAATTAAAGTCCTTTATAAATTATGAAATTTTATTTTGCTATTACGATAAAAAAATATTTATTGACAAAATAAAAATAATAATGTAAACTGACATAAAAACATACAATTATGAAAAAAAATGTTATTATTTATGACGGCATTGCTCGTCATGTGTCGCTGTGTGACGGAGTTGCGCAGCTTAACATAGAGGTTAACAGTCAGACCTTGATGATGACTGATGGTGTAGAAATGAACAAACCGCAGACATCTGCCGTTAACACGCTCATAAAGATTCCTATTCAGGGTAAGGCCCTATCTTGCGCCGTTGCCCGAGAACTGGCTTTGATGAAAGTTGGACATCACATTTTGGTTACAATAACTGAGCATGTTGATGGACATAAGTTTTATGACATATTAAATATGACAATATGTCGTAAATGTTTATAAAAAAAAATACCTGTCGTGTTGCGGCAGGTATTTTTTTTCTCTAGCGAAAACATAAATTTTAGTTGCTAGAGCAGAATGATAAAAATTTATTGACAAGCACAAAAAAATGTGGCAATTAACATATTGTTTGCTGCGCTCCTAGCTCAGTTGGATAGAGCAACAGCCTTCTAAGCTGTGGGTCGGGCGTTCGAATCGCCCGGAGCGCGCCATTTCCTTTATGGACCGCTGAATTTCAGCGGTTTTCTTTTAGGAGCTTTTTTCAGATGAATTTAAGCAAAGCACAAATTACAGAATTGCTGCAAAACGAGGAAAATGAGGCCAATTTATTGCGCCGCGCCGATGAGGTTCGGCATCAATTTGTGGGCGATGAAGTGCATTTGCGCGGGCTTATAGAGTTTTCCAATATTTGTCGTAATAATTGCCAATATTGCGGTTTGCAGCGAAACAATAAGAAATTGGCGCGCTACCATATGAGTGAAGAAGAACTGTTGCATACAGCCAAGCAAGCTATTGATATGGGCTTCAAAACACTGGTTTTGCAGTCGGGTGAAGATATGTATTATTCCCAGCAGCGTATGTGCAAAATTATTGAAGGTATTAAAAAATATGATGTGGCGCTAACGCTGAGTATCGGAGAGCGTGACTATGCTGAATATAAGGCTTTTCGAGAGGCAGGCGCAGACCGCTATTTAATGCGTATTGAAACAACCGATAAAGACTTGTATAACCGCTTAGACCCCGGTATGAGCTGGCAGCATAGGCATGAATGTTTGCTGATGATTAAAGAACTTGGTTATGAGCTAGGTTCAGGCATTATGGTCGGCTTACCGAATCAGAGTGTTGAATCTATAGCCGAAGATTTGCTATATTTAAAAGAAATCGGTGTTGATATGGCAGGTATAGGTCCATTTATACCGCATCCGCAGACACCGCTTAAAAACGCCGGTGGTAATAATTTACACTTATCTTTGCGTACTATGGCAATTATGCGCCTATTATTGGAAGATATTAATATTCCGGCAACAACAGCCATGGAAAGCTTACACCCGCAAGGAAGAATTATGGCGCTTAAAGGTGGTGCAAATGTGGTGATGCCTAATGTGACAGAAGGGGAATATCGCCGGCTTTATGAATTATATCCAGGTAAAGCTTGTGTTGATGATACACCTTTACACTGTCGAACTTGCATTGGGGCAAAAATTGCTGCTATAGGACGTAAAGTCGGGCAAGGCTATGGCGGACATAAAAATAAAATGCCGCAACGTATTAAACAATAAAACCGAAAATATTTTTTCATTTTATTCCAGCCAAAAGTAATATATCGTATTTTATATTGACTTAAACGGCAAATTTTGCTACGTCTTTATTTATAGGCAATAAATATTAGAAAGAAAATTTAATGAAGATGAATGAATATGGCCGTTCAATGATTGAAATGCTCGGTGTGCTGGCGATTATAGGGGTTTTAACGGTTGGCGGAATTGCCGGTTATACTAAGGCGATGAACAGATACAGGTTGAATGAAACGGAAAAACAAATTACATCAATCGTGGCCAATATTCGCACTCTATATTTGCAACAAACTTCATATAATGGTTTGAATAATCTTTCTGCCGTAAAATCTGAAATTGTTCCGCAAGAAATGGTTGATAAGAACAGTGAAGGAAAATTAACAAATATTTTTGGCGGAGATGTTTATATTGGCAGCGGAAATATTGGGCAGGGTGTTTCAAAAATTAAGAATGATAAAAAAACATTTTTGCTGGAATTTACTGGATTGTCGCGTAGTGCATGTGTCGCCTTAGCAAGCAACGATTGGGGGGCAGGTTCTTCCGGACTTATGGGGATTAAAGTGAGTGGTACAACTAAAAAATCAGCTTCAGAATCTACGGTTGAAAGCGTTGCCGATATTACTGAGATTCAATTTCAGAAAAACGGTGCAAGTTGTGATGGAAAAAATGCCTCACAAGGTTTGATGATTGCATGTGCGGGCGGGCAAAAATCTAATCTCCCTATCACTAAGGCGCAAGCGGCAATTGCTTGCGGTTGCGGTTCAACCAATGGTTGCAGCATAGTGTGGAAATATTTTTAAGCTATAAAATCGGCAAATATAATTGGATAATATACAGAACAATTGCTGCATATATTCCGGCAGCAATGTCATCAAGCATAACGCCCCAAGCATTAAGAACTTTGGCGTCAAAAAATTTGGCCGGCTGCGGTTTAGTTATATCAAACAAACGAAACAATCCAAATCCGATAATATAAGTCCACCAAGCATGTAAATTGCCAATTAAGGCATTGGCAACCAAAGCAAAACTCAACAATTGGCCGGCAACTTCATCAATAATAATCAGCGAAGGGTCATGCCTGGTATATTTCAAAACTTCTTTACTGGCAATTACACCAATAACAAAGCTAACTGCCGTGGCAGCCATAATACCACAAAATCCATAAAAATATGCAACTAAAAAAGCAAAAGGCAATGTTTCTAATGAACCGGCTGTTCCCGATGCAATAGGACAGTAGCCAACACCAAATCCGCTGCATAATGCGTGGCATAAAAATTTATAAAATTTAAGTTGTTTCATTTTATTTTTCCTTCTGATTATTTGCAAAGCATCGACCGATGCATTGATATTCAAATCCGGCCTTTATGGCTTCTTTGGCATTCAGCATATTGCGGAAATCAAGAATTTTTTGTTGCTTCATAAGCTGTGATAACATCTCAAGATCAGCAGCAGAAAATTGTTTCCATTCAGTCAATATAACCAAAACATCTGCATCTTTGGCGGCTTGATACATATCATCGGCATAGCTGACTTTATTTCCCAAAATCTGACATGCTGTTCCCATTGCCTTCGGGTCAAAAGCTGTAATATTGGCATTATGCTTCAGTAGTTCTTCAATTACTTCTATTGCAGGACTTTGACGACAATCATCAGTGCCGTCCTTAAATGCCAAACCCCAAATGGCAATTTTGGCTTGCTTAATATCCGCAATTGCCTCTAAAATTCGATTTGCCATTTTTTGTTTGCGTTTTTTGTTTCCGGATATGGTTGTTTCAATTAATTCTATCGGTGCGCCTACCGCTCGTGCCATATAGGCCATTGCCATAGTATCTTTAGGGAAGCAGCTGCCACCGAATCCCAGTCCAGCATTAAGAAAACGATTGCCGATTCTGGCATCTAATCCCATTCCTGCTGCAACTTCGCGCACATCGGCTCCGGCTTTTTCACAAAAATCTGCCATTTCGTTAATATAGTGAATTTTCATAGCCAAAAAGGCATTGGAAGCATATTTTATAGTTTCACTTGAACGCCGTGTTACATAAAGCATTTTGGTTTTATCGGCAAACGGCAGATATAATTTTTTTATTATGTTCAAGGCCTTTTGCGAATTAGTACCGATAACAACGCGGTCCGGATTAAAAAAATCATGAATAGCAAACCCTTCGCGTAAAAATTCAGGAACGGAAATCACATCAAAACGTGCTGCCGGATTTTTGTTACGGATAAGTTGTTCTATATTATCACCGGTCCCGACAGGAACAGTGGATTTAACTGCAATTACGGTATAGTCGGTTAAGTAGTCGGCCAGTTCAACGGCGGCAGCATAAATGTATTTTAAGTCTGCTTCGTAGGTTAGCGGGTGTGGCGGGGTTCCAACCGCCAAAAATACAATATCGGCATCAGACACGGCTTTTCGCATATTAGTAGTGAAGCTTAAACGGCCGTTTTGCACATTTTTAATAAACAAATCATATAACCCGTCTTCATATATGGTAAGTTTACCGGATTTCAAATCGTCAATTTTTTCTTTTATTTTATCGGTGCAAACAACCGTATTACCTAATTCAGAAAACCCGACACCAGTTGGTAAACCAACATATCCTGTTCCGATAATACCTATTTTCATAGTTTACATCCTTTCAAATAATTCATTTGCTACATCATAAAATAAAATATTATATTGTCAATCAATCTGTCTTAAAACACAAAAAATATCCACCGCCAGACAAACAAATTGATAATTTATTCCGAAAAAATGCAAAAAAATTATTCAAACTCTTGCAGAACAAAAATCAGCATCCTATATACAGCTTTAGAAATGATTTTTGGAGGATTAAAATTATGAGTAATAAAGTTATTGGTATTGATTTAGGAACAACAAACTCTTGCTTTGCCGTTATGGAAGGAAAAGAAGCAAAAGTGTTGGAAAATTCGGAAGGCGCACGCACAACGCCATCAATGGTGGCATTTACGGATACGGAGCGTTTGGTCGGATATCCAGCAAAGCGTCAGGCTGTGACCAATCCGGAAAACACATTGTTCGCCATTAAACGTTTAATTGGTCGTCGTTATGATTCGGAAGAAGTGAAAAAATTTAAAGAACATTCGCCGTTTAAAATTATTTCCGGTGAAAACGGCGATGCTTGGGTTGAAGCAAAAGGCGATAAATATGCTCCATCACAAATTTCAGCTATTGTGTTGCAAAAAATTAAGGAATATGCCGAAAGCTATTTAGGTGAAAAAGTTGAAAAAGCCGTCATTACCGTGCCGGCATATTTTAACGACTCGCAACGTCAGGCAACCAAAGATGCCGGTAAAATTGCCGGTTTGGAAGTTTTGCGTATTATCAACGAACCTACGGCTGCAGCTTTGGCTTACGGAATGGATAAAAAAGCTTCCGGTACCATTGTTGTTTATGACTTGGGCGGCGGTACGTTCGATGTTTCTATTTTGGAAATCGGTGACGGAGTGTTTGAAGTTAAGGCCACCAATGGTGATACATTCTTGGGCGGTGAAGACTTTGACCAACGCATTGTTAACTATTTAGCAGATGAATTCAAAAAAGAGCAGGGTATTGATTTGCGCACAGACAGACTAGCTTTGCAACGTTTGAAAGAGGCAGCGGAAAAAGCCAAAATTGAGCTTTCTTCAACCACGCAAACAGAAATCAATTTGCCGTTTATCACGGCTGATGCCACTGGTCCGAAACACTTAAACATTAAGATGACACGTGCTAAGTTGGAATCACTCGTTGAAGATTTAATTGAAAAAACCGCCGGTCCGTGTCAAAAAGCGTTGGCAGATGCCGGCTTAAAACCGAGCGACATCAGCGAAGTTATTTTGGTCGGCGGTATGACGCGTATGCCGAAAGTTCAAGAAAAAGTAAAAGAAATTTTCGGCAAAGAACCGCACAAAGGTGTTAACCCTGATGAAGTGGTGGCTGTTGGTGCTTCCATTCAAGGCGGTGTGCTGATGGGGGATGTTAAAGATGTGTTGCTGCTTGATGTTACTCCGCTTTCACTCGGTATTGAAACATTGGGCGGTGTGTTTACACGCTTAATTGACCGCAATACCACAATTCCGACACGCAAGAGTCAAGTGTTCTCAACTGCCGAAGACGGACAAACCGCAGTAACCATTCGTGTGTTCCAAGGTGAACGTGAAATTGCCGCACACAACAAATTGCTTGGACAGTTTGATTTGGTTGGTATTCCGCCGGCACCGCGCGGTATGCCGCAAATTGAAGTAACTTTTGATATTGATGCCAACGGCATTGTTAATGTTTCAGCAAAAGATAAGGCTACTAACAAAGAGCAAGCTATTCGCATTCAGGCTTCCGGCGGCTTGAGCGAAGATGAAATCAATAAAATGGTGAAAGATGCCGAAGCCAATGCCGAAGCCGATAAGCAGAAAAAAGAGTTAGTTGAAGCTAAAAACCACGCTGAAGGTTTGGTTCACGAAGTTGAAAAGAATCTTAAAGAATTCGGCGATAAAGTTTCTGATGCGGAAAAGAGCAATATTACCACAGCTGTTGATGCCGTTAAATCAAGCTTGGAAAAAGATGATTTGGCTGATATTAAATCTAAAACAGATGCTTTGATGCAGGCTTCAATGAAGCTTGGCGAGGCAATGTATAAAGCTCAGCAAGCTCAAGGCGCTGCCGGTGCCGGACAAGGTGCTGATGCCGGTGCATCAAGCGAAGCTCCGAAAGACGATAATGTGGTTGATGCCGACTACGAAGAAGTTAAATAGTATATTTCTTCAGAAATAATTTAAGGACTTTTCCGGCAATGTTTTACTGCGAAAAGTCCTTTTTTTTATCAGCACACATCAAACACAAAAAAATGCCGCAACATAATATGGTTGCAACATTTAAATAACTTGTTTTTTATATGATGTAAAATTAATCCTTATGGCGGAAGGTGATGCGCCCTTTGGTTAAGTCATAAGGAGTCATTTCAATATCCACCTTATCACCCACCATAACGCGAATGCGAAACTTGCGCATTTTTCCGGCGGTATGCGCCAAAATTTCCACCCCGTTTTCCAAGCGCACTCTAAACATGGCATTCGGCAATTTTTCAATCACTTCGCCGGTTAATTCCAGCAATTCTTCTTTACTCATACATAAACCTCAAAATTTATTACGTTGTTTTTTGTATATACACATCATTATCATTTTGCAAGCAATTTTTATAAAATGCCGACTATTTTTTTGCCGTCACAATTTTTACGGCATCTTCTTCGGTTAGGCTGCTTGGCGCATAACCCTTTGGAATGGCATAATTATTTTTGCCGCATTTAAGATACATGCCATAGCGCCCTTTGCTTAAATAAATTGCTTCGCCGCTTTTAGGATGTTTGCCTAAAAGCTTTGGCTCGGCTTTAGCTACCGCATTTTGCAGCAGTTCGGCAGCGCGCTCGGCAGTAATATTGAAAATATTGTCATCACCGGTAAGCGAACGCGATTTTGCGCCTTGTTTCAAATATTGGCCGAATTTGCCAATATTGACCTCTATGCCGTTTTCTAAAACGCGCGGCAGACTTAAAAGAATTTGCGCTTGCTCTAACGTTAATTCTTCCGGTTTAACAAACTTCGGCAGCGAGCTGCGTTTCGGCTTTTCGGTGGTGGCTGTAGCATCTTCACCCAGCTGAACATAGTGTCCGTATGGCCCTTTTTTCAAATATATGTTTGCGCCGCTCATTTGCCCCAGTATTTTGTCTTCATTCTTTGTAATGCGGGTTTCAGCCTTTTCGGTTGCTTCCTGTTCTTCATCTTTAATATCGGCCAGCTGCTTGGTATAATTACAGGTTGGATAATTCGAGCAACCGATAAATGCTCCGAATCGTCCGAATTTGATGCTTAAATGCCCTTTACCGCAAACCGGACAAGAGCGCGGGTCAGAACCATCTTCGCGCGGCGGAAACAGGTGTGTTGAAAGAGCAGCGTCTATGCGGTCAATTACTTCGGCAACCTGCAGAGGCTGAACATCTTCCACCGTTTTAATAAACTTTGCCCAAAAACCGCCGAGCAGCTTTTTCCATTCCATATTACCGGCAGAAATATCATCAAGATATTCTTCCAGTTGCGCCGTAAAATCATATTCCACATATTTTTTGAAGAAATTCTCCAAAAACACTGTCACAATACGGCCGCGGTCTTCTGGAATAAAACGCATTTTATCTACTTTAACATATTTACGTTCTTGCAAAACCGCAATAATATTAGCATAAGTCGAAGGACGGCCGATACCCAGTTCTTCCAACCGTTTTACCAAACTGGCTTCGGTGAAGCGCGGCGGCGGCGTGGTGAAATGTTGTGCTGGCTTAATTTCACCCTTAGTCACATTTTCACCGGTTTCAACATTTGGCAGAATGATGTTATCATCATCTTCATCGCTGTCATCTTTGCCTTCTTGATAGAGCCGTAAAAAACCGTCAAACTGAATAACTTGTCCGGTGGCGCGCAGCAAAATTTTATCATCGCTTGAAGCTGCATCAACTACCACACGGTCCAAAATTGCCGGATTCATCTGGCAGGCAACCGTGCGCTTCCATATCAGCTCATATAAGCGATATGCATCATTATCCAGCTTAGTTTCCATTTTTTTCGGTGTGTTCATCACATCTGACGGACGAATAGCCTCGTGCGCTTCTTGAGCATTTTTGGTTTTATTTTTATATTCTTTCGGTGTTTTCGGTAAATACGGCGCACCAAAATATTTTTCAATAGCTTCACGGCAAGCCTTGATGGCATCTTGAGAAAGATTAACGGCATCGGTACGCATATAGGTAATGAAACCGTCTTCATAAAGTTTTTGTGCCACCTGCATGGTCTTTTTGGCCGAAAAGCGCAATTTGCGCGAAGCCTCTTGTTGCAAGGTAGAGGTTGTGAACGGCGGTGCCGGATAGCGGCTAGCTTTTTTGCGCTCAACGTTTGCAATGTGAAAATCCTCAGCTTCTATCTTAGCTTTGGCAGCAAGAGCTTTTTCTTCTGTGTTCAGCGTAAATTTAGCAAGCTTTTTACCGTCTAAATTGATAAGATGCGTGGTCATTTGCGCCTGATGCGCGGTAATTAAATCAACATCTATGGTCCAATATTCTTCCGGTTTGAACTTTTCAATTTCGTTTTCACGTTCACAGATAAGCCGCAAAGCCACCGACTGCACGCGCCCTGCCGACTTAGACCCCGGAAGTTTGCGCCACAAAACCGGCGAAAGCGTAAAACCAACTAAATAGTCCAAAGCGCGGCGTGCCATATAGGCAGAAACCAAATCTTGGTCAATTTGCCGCGGATTTTCTATTCCTTCTTTAACGGCCGATTTGGTAATTTCGTGAAAAACAACACGCTCAATTTTTTTGCCGTCGAGCTTTTTCTTATCTTTTAATTCTTCTAAAATGTGCCACGCAATAGCTTCTCCTTCTCTATCTGGGTCGGAGGCGAGAATAAGCGTGTCGCAGTCTTTAAGCGCAGTTATAATATCATTCAAACGTTTACGTCCGCCGCCGCTGAATTCCCACTGCATGGCAAAATCTTTATCAGGGTCAACCGAGCCGTCTTTGCTCGGCAAATCTCTGATATGTCCGTAGCTGGCCAGCACCTTATAATCACTGCCGAGATATTTATTAATTGTTTTGGCTTTCGCCGGAGATTCCACAACCACTAATTTCATTTTTTTATTCCCTATTTTATCCGCGCCACTTTGTTACCGGCCTGTCGCTCAATTTTGCCGCCGAATTCCAAATCTAAAATTTGCATAAAGAAATCGGCCTGCTCCAAACCGCTGCTGCGCAGAAGCTCGTCAATGTCAACACCTTCATAACTAATCAGTTCTAAAAGAGGAACTTTTTCGGTTGGTGATTTAACTATTGCCGGCTCCACAATTTTATGTTCTGAAATATTTGCCTTATTTTGCGGTTTGTCAAGACCTATCAACTCAAGCTGATAATTTTTTATTTGCCGATTTTGGGTTATACTTAATGTATTAAGTATATCATCGGCGTTTTCTGTTAATAATGCACCTTGTTTTATCAAATAATTCGGACCGGCAGCACGGCTTTCTATTGGGGAGCCGGGAACGGCAAAAACTTCTTTGCCATGTTCAGCCGCCAATTTAGCGGTAATCAGAGAGCCCGAATGCAAAGATGCTTCCACAACCAATGTGCCGGCGGTTAAAGCGGCAATCAGCCTGTTGCGGCGCGGAAAATTAGACATTTGCGCCGCCAAACCGAGCGTAAATTCGCTTATAAGCAAGCCTTGCTCAGCAATTTGATGATAAATATCAGCGTTTTCCGGCGGATAAATTTCATCAACGCCGGTGCCTAAAACGGCAATAGTCGGTCCGCGGCGGTTTTTGGCATATAATGCGCCTTTATGCGCCGCGCAATCTATACCGCGTGCCATACCTGAAACCACCAAAACATCGCGTTCCGTTAAGTCATATGCAATGCGCGAGGCCATTTTGCGGCCGGCAATGGAAGCATTGCGCGCTCCAACAATTGCCACCGCCGCCGGATGATGCAATAAATCTATATTGCCCAGCGCATATATAATCGGCGGAGCATCGTTAATTTGTTTTAAGCCTTCGGGATATTCTTTATCCTGATAAGTTATCAGTTTTACGCCGATTTTTTGTGCTTGCGCCACAATATCTTCCGCCTGAGAGCGGCTGTAAACCGTTTTTTTAGCGGCAATAATGTTCATAGCCTCTGCCACACTGCCGCCTTTTTTAAGCGCATTATAAAATGTTACCGGACCGATGCCGTCTGTGCTAATGATTTGCAATATTTCAATTAAATCGGACATTAAGTGTTTTAGCCTTTTTTCTTAAAGCTGATTTTGCTTTCCTGACCGTTAAGCAAGCGTTTGATATTGGCATGATGGCGCACAACAACCAGCAAAGCAAGCGCACTATAAAACACGGCATATATCGGCGGACACATCAGATAAGCAATCAACGGCATTGCCGCTGCAGCCGTAATGGCCGCAAATGATGAATAGCGAAAAGCAAACGCCATAACCAGCCAAATGAAAAAAGCCACTAAAGCCACAGCCGGCTGAGTTAATAAAATGAAACCAAAGGCTGAAGCAACACCTTTCCCGCCTTTAAATTTGAGCCAAATCGGAAAATTGTGCCCCAACACACCGCAAGTGCCGGCAATAAGCGATGCAACCGTGTTGAGCGGTGCATTCAGCCCCCACAAGTGCATAACCGGTGTTGCCGGAACTATTTTATAAGCCGCATAGGCCGCCAAACCGGCTTTTAAGGCATCTAAAATTACCGTAAGCAAAGCCAGCCATTTGTTACCGGTGCGTAAAACATTGGTGGCGCCGATGTTGCCGGAGCCGATTTTGCGAATGTCGCCATATCCGAAAAGATAGCATAACACCAAGCCGAACGGAATTGAACCCGCTAAATAGCCGCCTAGGGCGCAAATTAATAATGTATTCATTTTTTTTATTCTCCAAATTTTGCTTATCAATGTGTAGCCGAAATAAAAAAAAATTGCAACCCTATTTTTAAGAACGATAAAAAAACGCAAAATAAAAAAAATTAACAGCGTTATAAAAAAAGGTATTATCACTCCAGCGAAATTTTTACTTTTTTACCATAAAAATCAAGCAATTTTCTCAGGCAACTGAAAGGCAGGCATTTATTTTGTTCAACCCGTCTGAGCAATTTATGGCTGATGTGCGCCAATGCCTGCACTTCTTCAAGGCTTAAACCGCGCTCAAGCCGCAATTGTTTCAGCTGCGGACATATATCTTTTAAAATTTCTTTGCTCATTAAATTATTCGTACTCATATTATAGAACTCCCTTAAAGTTTTTGCAAAATTTAAAACAAAAACCTTGCTTTTCTCAAAGCAAGGGGAGTTCGTCACTGTCTAAGATTCAGTCCGGCTTATTCAATATATTGAGCCGGCTCCCCTTAGAGAGGAGTTTTTCTTAGAAGGAGCGACGATACTCCATCGGCAGAACACCCGCCGACAGGGATTATATTAAAGTAATGAAAATAAATTGCAAGGAAAAAAAATAAAAATGTATTTTCGTTACGCTATGTTTTATTCTTTATTATTATAATACATATTTTTCATATTATCCGCCGGTCATTTCTATAAAAGCATTTATCGCAAGTTCTAATTTTGGATAATAATAGATTATTACCATTATTTCCATTATTAACGAAGGAAATAAAATGTATTTTAATGCTAAATAATCATCTTTAGTGCATTCAAACCACTTTTTTTTCGAAACATATTTTACAAACAAAGGATGTCCCAACCAAAAACAAAAATTAAATAAAAACAGAATTGGAAAAAAAGGCGCAACTAAATGTAAGCCCAAAATAATAAAAGCATTACACAAAATCAGTAAAGATACAAACCAGTATATAATTTTCAGCAGTATTTTTTTGATAAAAATCAGTATAACCTCTTTTTCCATATTCTGTTCCTTTTGCTACCTTTTAATCTTCGTTAGGATAATACATATCTTTAGCTTTGTCAGCAGAAAAATTTATACCTTGCTTAAAAGCCTTTTTACCCCACTGAACAAGAGGTCTGCCTGCAGCTCTGAATATTGGTAGGTATTCGGTTTGTAATCCTGCTGCATTTGCTATTCCGTTCACCAGCATATTTGTTCCGAAATCGTTCCAATTTTCAGCATATCCGGCTGAAGCATTGAGGGTATCGGTTGCCGCATTAAAAGCCTTATTGGCAAAAGTGGCATCTTTAACCAAATGTAGCGGCGTGGTCATCGCACCGATAAATTCCGATGTGCCATAAACCAAAGGATGCCGTTGTTGCAAGTCTTTTTGCAATTGCCGTGTAGCATCGCGTCCCATGCCATAATTATCTGAATTTAAAGTCACAGCCGCGGTTGCCACGCCCATGCCTTCATCATTGAAATTATTCATTTCTTTTCATTCAAAATGCAAAACCGCACATTGATAAAATTCAGCAAAATGCAAGCAAAAAACTTATATCCTTTCTTTTTTACAAAGTTGCCGTTAGGGGTTTTTATGCAATAACTACATAAAAACGCCGATATGAAAATCTTTTTTTGCAAACATTTGTGCGGCAAAGGCTGCATCAGAACGCATAAAACAATTTTCAACATAGTCGCTATATATCATAGAGCGCGCGTTTTGTTCTGAAAGAAACAACAATTTCCGCCATCCGTAAGTTTGATTTTGCATCACTTTGAGAGCTTCATTGTAACCTATTTTCAGCCGCTCAGCCAATTTTTTTTGCACCAATCCTATATATATTTCACGCGCGCTTGGTTCTACATACAAAAGTTTTTCGTATATGGCATTAATATAATATTCCGGCACAATTTCAATCATTTCAATTTGCGGATATAGTGTGCTGATATTGCGTAGCAGTTCATCTTTTTGCAAATTGTTTTGCGACACTGCAAATCTTCCGCCGCTAAAAAGGGCAAATTTTTCTTTATCGGGTGAATAAAAGCGAAACCACTCCGGCGTTGTCAGTGTGGTAATGCTCAAACATTGCCGCTGCAGCATACGTTTTAAAAAATGTTGCAGCTTTTGCCGGTCGGCAGTGCTTAAATTTGTCGGAATGTCATATTGCGGCAAATACCAGTCAAAATTTTGCGCGCGATGATAAACCGCTTTGAGCAGCTGCGGCGAAACATATTGTTTCAATAACCTTTTTTGCGAAGGATAATTTTTATAAAATTCCAGCACTGAATTTTGCAAAACAATATCGTTCTTAGCACGCTCATCTACTAAAAATGTGCCGTCAGCAAACAAGGCTAAATATGGACGGTATTTTTTATCAATATCAGCCTCTTTATGCGCTGTTATGCAAACTTTTCCGCGCTCATACAGTTCGTCAACCGCATCTTTTTGCGTTATAATTGCATTTATCATTATAATCTCCGTTATTTATTGGCTCTAGCATTTGCCAAATTGGCTTTCAGTTGCCGATAAACGGCTTGTGAATTTTCGTATGGAATATTTTGCGCTTTCAATAGGTCAAAATAAGCCATGGCGTTATAAATAACGTCATTTTGATAACCATTCTTTTCCATGCGTCTATCTAAATTTTGCTGGTTGGCAATTAAATGTCGGGCATGAGGAATTGTTACGGTTTGCATTTCTTGCCAATTTTTCCAGCCGACAAACTGTGCCGCCGCATCTTGCGCCAAAACCACCGGAACGCCAAACACCGTGCTAATAAGCATTGCCTTTTGCCGCATCATTTCCAAATATATATCGCGGGCACTTTTTTGCCGTTTATAAATTTCTTGATATAGATAATCTATGCAATAATCCGGCACAAGTTCCACCGCAAATTGCATATATGGAAAACTCCGTTTCAAATCTTCTAACAGATGCTTTTGTTTTCTTTCATTGCTATAATATTTTTGTGAAAGCACTAATTTACCGTCAGCAAACAACACATAGCGATGATAATCCGGAGATGTTAAAATCTCATCAAGCAATATATCTCTATAAATTATACGCGGTGTTAATATGCTGACACACTTGCGGTTTGGCAAAATATCTTCGGCATATTGGGCGGCCGTTTCCAGCTCGGAATCTTTAACTTGCGGCATA
This sequence comes from Alphaproteobacteria bacterium, assembly GCA_017460085.1. GTDB lineage: Bacteria > Pseudomonadota > Alphaproteobacteria > RF32 > CAG-239 > RUG410. Next base: position 40,306 of record JAFUBQ010000007.1, on the reverse strand, counting down.
TTTTTTGCTGCATCTTCAGGCGAACTGTACCAATTATATTGCTTAGCTCGCTGATAGAGCGCCTGCAGATAAATTTGCGGCACATAAAGCGGTTGCAGCATCGGCTCATTACAAACACAATCTTCAAAAAACTTAGTTTCCACATCGCCGTAAAAATTATCACTATGCTTATATTGTTCATCAACCATATATAATCCGTTGCTAAATAATGCCAGAATTTTCCGATATTTCGGCTCAAAAATTTTATCTTTGGAGGCAGTGAGTAAAACATTGCTGCCGTTAAAACAATAGTCAGCAAATTCGGCCGGCGAATTAAAGGTGCGAAGCGTTAAATCTTCATCATTAACCGGTAATTCTCTGGTTTTATCGCAAATATCAATAAGCAATTTGAAGTAATCTTGCCATTCTTCTTTGTTTTGCGGAGCATAAACATCTTTTATAACATAGCCGTGCAATCCTAAAATTTTTCGTGCTTTTTCAGTAACTTCATCGGCACATTGCGGCCACATACAAATAACCAGTGCACCATTGGAAAAATATTGAAAATCAGTGTGTTTCAATAGTGGCAGCGGCACTTTATTATTTTGCACAAAGCAAAAACTATGTGGATTTTCCAGCATAAATTGCTCGCACATTTTCTCTGTCTTGCGGCGAGCATTAAATTTCCAGTCATACGTTAAGCAGTTGCCTTCGTTAAATAATTTTTCTAATAAATTTTGCGTATTCATAACACATACTCCTTTTAAAATACGGGAATGATATGCAATGCCTGCCTCATTGCTGTTTTCCCTTTGATTAAAGTTGTGTTTTAAAAATGATTATTCCGTCCGGATTTGCCTTATGGGCAGGATGCAAGCGCTAATCGGCGCTCTTATCCATCAATCATCTGCGGTGCTTCAAATAGCGGCGATATTCTTCCGCCAGCGGATTTTCGGCATTAAAATTTGCCGCCATATTTTTGCGCCATTTTTCGGCGTCAATCAATTCCCGCGCGTGCGCTTCATCTTCAATTTTAACCGCTTTCCAACTTTGCCAACCGGCCATTTGTGCCACGACATCAAGCGCTTCAATGTGCGTTAAATCAGTCATTCGCTTTAATTTTCGAGCTTTTTGCTTAAGCATTTCAACATATATTACCGTTGCGCCTTTTTGAAACTCCGGCAAGCGGCGGTATAGCTGTTCCATATATTCCTTTGATATTTTTTCAAAACGAAAAGTTAAATCCGGAAAATATTTTTTGAGCGATTTCATAAACGGCTTGTCATCTTCATCATGATATACGGCAACCACTAAACCATCGGAAAACACAGCATATTGTTGAAAATCAGGCGACATAAAAGTTGAATTTATATCCGGATTGACCACCGTTAAACAATTGCGGTTATTAAATAAATCATCAATGTATTTGTTCATTTTAACTAATTCATCAACATTTGTGCGCTTAGGCATTCTTGCCATTGTTTCTTCAGCAGAAGAAAACCACTCATATTTTTCGGCTTCTTTATAAAGAGCATTAAGATAGTCTTGCGGAATATATTCTTCGGCCATAACGCAATAATGCAACAAATAATCAGCATCAAAACGGCTGACTTTACCATAATTTTTTGTTCCTAAATGGCTGCGATATTCTTCAGAAACATAATAACGGCCGTCGGCAAACAAAGCCATAAACTCACGGCAAGATGGCGGTAATAACTCATCTTTTGAGGCGGTTAGCAAAATATTGCCGTTGGCAAAACATTCGCGCACGAAATCTTCTTTATTGGGCAGTGGCTCAACATATAAGTCTTCTTTGTATGAATATTTCAACAATGCCTGTGAGGAAATGTAGCGTAAAAAATCGGAATAATAAAACACATCCATTTGATTTTGCGGGCCGTAAATTTTATTAACCGGATAGCGGCGAATCTTGAGCGCCGTCATAATTCTCTCTAAATCTTCCGTTCCATAGCGATTTGTTTCATTTTCAGAAAAACTTTGCGGCTCTGAGCAATGCACCAGTGTGCCATCGGCAAAATAGTGAAAACGGGCATTATATTGACCTTGCCGCATTTTAGCAAATTTTGAACAGATGCGCGAATATTTTAAGTTATGCTCTTTTTCAAAATTTTGCTGCAGTTCTTTGGCATATTGCCATGCCGCCATCGGTTCCAAAGGATTATACGTTAAACACGCACTGTTTTGAAACAGTTGCTCGATAATTTCATAATTAAGGGAATTAGTATCAGTCATAGCTTTAACTCCTTAAGCGGGATATAAACTTTTGATGCCTGCCTGTCAAAAATCCCTTCTGCTAAGAGTTTCAACTATTTTTATAAATTTAAGCGGTTATTCCATCCGGATTTGCCTAAAGGCAGGCAGCAAGCGCTAACCAACGCTCTAATATAAATGCTACAACATTTTGTTATTGCTGTCAACTGAAATTTATAAAAAAATTCTGCTGAAAAACTGTAAAATAATAATGACAAAGAAAATAAAATCGCTAACATACAGGTAGTTTTTGCAAAAACAAAGAGGAATTTATGGCACCTAAGTTTAAAAGAGTTTTACTTAAACTTTCCGGTGAAGGATTGGCGGGAGAAAGTAAAACCGGCATAGATACAAATGTGATAAGGGAATTAGTAACGCAAATTTCCCGCGTTGTTGCTTTTGGGGTTCAAGTTTGCATTGTGGTTGGTGGCGGCAATTTTTTCCGCGGTGCTAAAAATGCTACGGCCGATATGGACCGCAGTGTGGCCGACCAAGTTGGCATGTTGGCAACGGTGATGAATGCACTGGCTTTGAAAGCGGCTTTATTGAAAAAAGGGGTTAAGACAACAATATATTCCGGATTTGCCGTGCCGCAGGCATGTGAAACATATCAGTTTGAAAAAGCTTTACAAGACCTAGAACAAGGTTCGGTGATTATTTTCGCCGGCGGAACCGGCAGCCCATATTTTACCACCGATACCGGCGCAGCACTGCGTGCCATTGAAATGCATTGTGATGTTTTGTTAAAAGCAACGCAGGTTGACGGTGTTTATAGCGATGACCCGCGCAGCAACCCTAATGCGGAACGCTATGAAAATATTTCTTATGCCGATGTTTTGGCTAAGCATTTGAATGTGATGGATATGGCAGCAATTTCTATGGCGGCCGATAATAAACTTCCGGTGATGATTTTTGCGTTGAAAGAACCTGAGGCGCTGGTTAAAGCCGTGTGCGGTGAAATTAAAAATACAATAATAAAATAAAGTGAGGTTAAAATGGATTATAATCAACTTAAAACAGATACAAATGCTCGTATGGAAAAAACTTTGGATAATATAAAAGCCGATTTAGCCGGTTTGCGTGCCGGTCGTGCGCATGCCAGTTTGCTGGACGGGATTATGATTGATGCATATGGCAGTATGACTCCGCTTAATCAAGTTGGAACAATCGGTGTGCCTGATGCTCGCACTTTATCGGTTAGTGTATGGGACAGAAGTTTGTTAAAAAGCGTGGAAAAAGCTCTGTTGGAAAGTGATTTGGGTTTGAATCCGATGAACGACGGCCAAACTATTCGTATTCCGATTCCGCCGCTGAGCGAAGAACGCCGCAAAGAGCTGGTAAAAGTTGCCGGCAAATATGCAGAGCAGGGGAAAATTGCCATTCGCAATATTCGCCGCGATGCAATGGACGAAGTTAAAAAAATGAAAAAAGATGCGTTAATTTCAGAAGATGAAGAAAAGCGCTATAATAACGACATTCAAAAATGGACCGATGAAGCCATTAAAAAGGCTGACGATTTATATGCCGCAAAAGAAAAAGATATTATGCAGGTATAAAAAGGACATAGTAACGTGACGACAAAGTTTTTGACACATATTGCTTTTATTATGGACGGCAATCGGCGCTGGGCCAAAAAGCACGGTTTCCCGATTGCAGCAGGGCATAAAAAAGGTGCGGAAACTTTGGTAGAAATTGCTAAAGCAGCAAAATCTGCAGGCATAAAATATATGACCGTGTATGCGTTTTCTACCGAAAATTGGCAGCGTGAACCCGAAGAAGTTGCAGCTTTAATGGATTTGCTGCGGCAATATTTGGAGCGTGGTTTTAAGGAGCTGCAAGAAAATAATGCCCGCATTGTTTTTATTGGTGAGCGGCAAATGCTGGCCGAGGATATTAGAACCAAAATGTCGGAAATTGAACGGCAAACCGTAAATAATACCGATGTAACGTTATGCGTGGCATTAAGCTATGGCGGGCGACAGGAAATTGCGGCAGCGGCGCGCTGTTTGGCACAAAAAGTGCAAAATGGCGAAATTTCAGTGCAAAATATTGATGAAAAAATGTTTGCAGATGCGCTTTATACCGCAGGTATGCCGGAACCTGATTTACTAGTTCGCACCAGCGGTGAAATGCGTATCAGCAACTATTTATTATGGCAGGCGGCATATTCGGAGCTTTATTTTACACCGACATTGTGGCCGGATTTTACAAAAGAAGAACTGATGAAAATTGTTGAAAATTATCAGACAAGGGAGAGAAGATATGGTAAGTCGTAAATTTGGGGCTATTACAAAACGCATATTAGCGGCAATTGTGATGATTCCGATTGCTTTGGAAGCACTTTATTTGGGCAGTCCGTTTATTGAGGCACTGGCAATTGTTGTTGGTGGTTTGCTTGCTTGGGAGTGGGCAACAATGCTCTCAAAAGCGGAAACAACATCATATTACGTTACTGCATATATGATAAGTTTGGCTATATCTGTTTGGAGTACGGATTTGGCTTTGCCGATGATTGCAATTGTAACGTTTTTCACTTGGTTTATTGCTAACGAGGAAAAACACCGCAAATTGTTAACGCTTGGCGTACCATATATTTCAGTTGGTATCGGCGCTTTGGTTTGGATGTATTTGTTGTTTGACCCTAGTGAAGGAAGTTTTGACCCGCGCTACAACTATAGCTTTATGATGGTGATGTGGTTCTTCCTCATTGTATGGAGTATGGATATAGGTGGCTTGGTTGTCGGTTGTAATTTGCGCGGTCCGAAATTGGCTCCGACAATTAGTCCGAACAAAACTTGGTCAGGTTTAATGGGCGGTATTTTGCTTGCGGTTTCGGTAAGTATTATCTTTATGTATATTTGTGTTGAAGTTATGGGTATGCCTTTTTATGATTTCAGTAAATTCCGCTATATTTCATTTTCATACAAAGCACTAAATATTCATCAAGAATGGACTGTGAACAGTCAGTTGTTTTATGCTGTTTGCGCTGCGGTTATTGCGGTGTTGGCGCAAATTGGTGATTTAGTGGAATCGGCAATTAAGCGCTTGGTTGGAGTTAAAGATTCTTCAAAACTCATTCCTGGGCACGGTGGAGTGTTTGATAGGGTAGACGGATTGATTTTTGCAGCTCCGTTCGTATATATGTTCTTCATGTATTTGCTATAAAAAAGGAGAAAAATAAATTATGGAGACATTGCTGAATATTATTTATTATATTGTGCCGTTTATTGTTTTATTAGGCATTTTGGTTTTTGTGCATGAGTTCGGGCATTTTATTATTGCACGATGGCTGGGTGTAACGGTTACCGATTTTTCAATTGGTTTCGGCAAAGAACTGTGGAGCCGCAAAGATAAATATGGTACAAAGTGGAAAATATCAGCCATACCATTAGGCGGATATTGCCAGTTTTTGGGTGATGGTGATGCTTCATCATCAACATCAACCGATGTTTCAAATTTATCTGCTGAAGCGCAAAAGGGAGCTTTTCAATTGCAAAAGCCGTGGAAAAAGCTGGCAATTGTGGCAGCCGGCCCGCTGTTTAATTATTTGTTTGCCATTTTAATTTTCATCGGATTGTTTTATAACTTCGGTAGAATGGTGTTTCCATCGGTTGTTGGCGGTTTGGTGGAAAACGGTGCAGCAGCCGAAGCGGGTATTATGGTTGGAGATGTAATTAAGCGGGTTAACGGCAACGAAACGACAGATTTCAGCCAAATCAGCAATGAAGTTATGCTTGCAGACAAAGACGAGATAGAAGTTGAAATTGAGCGGCCGATGATATTGCAAGGCAATGATATAAATTTGTTGCAACCGACTGATGTTTTAGTTAGCGTGAACGGGCAGAAAGATGTTTCTGTTGCCGATATAAATGCAGATACAACGGAAATAGAAATAAGACGGCCGATGATATTGAATGTGATTTTGCGGGAAACCGCTTATGCACCGGAAAACGGTGAAAAAATTAAACGGAGAATGCTTGGAGTTATTTCTTCACAAGAAGTTACGTTTGCAGAAACAGATATGTCAGCCGGTGCAGCTATTAAGGCCGGCTTTAAAGAAGCTTATGATTTAACCGCCAATACATTGCGCGCGGTTGGGCAAATGATTACCGGTCAGCGCGGCGGAAAAGAAGTCGGAGGTATTATCCGCATTGCCGAAATGTCCGGTGATGTGAGCAAAAAAGGCGGATTAATCAGTTTTATTTATTTTATGGCGCTGTTATCGGTTAATTTGGGGTTGATTAACCTGTTGCCGATTCCGGTGCTTGACGGCGGTAATTTTGTTATATTTTTTATCGAAATGTTAACCGGTCGTGATTTAAATACTAAAATTAAGGATTTTATCTTTAAGTTAGGCATTATTATTATTTTGGCCATAATGGTCTTGGCAACATGGAATGATGTTGTGCATTTAATAAGTCGTTGGTTTGACTAGTATAAGGGAAAAAAACATGAAAAAACTATTATATGTAGGTATATTATCGGGCTTTATGGCTTTGCAGGCAAACGCGCAAGGTTTGTATGTTAAAGACATTGAAGTTAACGGTTTGCAGCGTGTGGAAAAAGCCACAGTGCTGTCATATTTGAACTTGCCGCAAAACAGCAATGTGTCGCAAGATGCATTGGATAATGCGTTTAAGAGTTTGTATGAAACGGGTCTGTTCAGCGATATTAACTTTGACACTACGGGAAATGTACTTAAAGTTAATGTAGTTGAAAACCCGATTATCGGCAAACGCGCTTTTGACGGCAATGACAAGATTGATGATAAAATTTTAGAAAAAGAGGTGCAGTTAGGCCCACGCTCTATTTTTGAAAAAGCAAAAGTTCAGCAAGATGTTCAGCGCATTTTAGATGTGTATCGTAAAACCGGACGCTATACGGTTACGGTTGAGCCGAAAATTATTGAGCGTGATGAAAACCGCGTAGATTTAATTTATGAAATTGATGAAGGCGCTACGGCAAAGATTGATAAAATCAATTTCTTAGGTAATACGCACTATTCTAGCTCTGATTTGCAAGAAGAAATTATGAGCAAAGAAAGCCGTTGGTATCGAATTTTCAGCTCTAAAGAAAATTATGATGCCGAAAAAATGGAATATGATAAAGAATTGCTGCGCCGCTTCTATACCGACCGCGGTTATGCCGATTTTGCGGTAAAATCAGCCGTGGCAGAATTAAGCGAAGATAAAAAATCGTTTATTTTAACCTATTCTTTAGATGAAGGTCCGCGCTATGAAGTTAACAAAGTAAGCGTAAAATCTCATATGGCAAATGTTAATGCCGATGATTTATATGGCGAAATTGAAGTTGACGAAGGTGATTGGTATAAACAGAGCGATGTGGAAAAAACCGTTTCGCAGATGACCGATTATTTAGGAAAACGCGGTGTTGCATTTGTTAATGTGGAACCGGAATTGGTGCGCGATGTCGAAAACGGCAAAGTTGACATTGTGTTTAATGTTTATGAAGGTGACCGTATCTTTATTGATCGCATTAACATTACCGGTAATGACCGCACAATGGACGAAGTAATTCGCCGCGAATTTCGCGTGGCTGAAGGCGATGCAATGAACTATTCAAAAATTCGTGATTCGCGCCGCAATGTAGAAAATTTGAATTACTTCAGCAAAGTGGATATTGAAACCACGCAAACTGCGCCGGATAAGGCTAACTTAGATGTTAAGGTTGAAGAAAAATCTACCGGTTACTTCAACGTTGGTGTCGGTTATTCAACAACCAACGGTGCTTTGTTCCGTGCCGGTGTAACGGAAAACAACTTCCGCGGCAAAGGGCAACAGGCAGGTATTAACTTTGGTATTTCGCAAAGAACGCAAGATGTTACTTTGAGCTTTACGGAACCATATTTCTTAAACAGACGTTTGAGCGCCGGTGCCGATTTATTTATGCAAGAGCAAGATTATAAAGATGAGGCTTCTTATGATACCTCAACATACGGCGGCCGTTTGCGCATGGGGTGGAACTATACTGACGACTTTGGACATTATGTTCGTTATACGTTGAGTGAAAACGAAGTTCGCCACGTTAAAGACAATGCTTCTTACTTTATTAAAAATGAAGAAGGTAAAACAACAACCTCGGCAATTGGGCAAACTTTGGTATATGATAAGCGTGATAATGCTTACAATACCAAAGAAGGTTACTTCTTATCGCTGAGCCACGATATTGCCGGTGTGGGTGGTAACAACAAATATAATAAATTTGAGGCAAAGGCCTATAAATTCTACACACTTGCCGATTTCTTTACGTTTAAGTTCTTTGCAACAGCCGGATATATTAAAGGCTACGGCGGCAAAGATGTGCGTTTGTTTGACCGTTTCTATTTAGGCGGACAAAATATGCGTGGTTTTGAATTTGCCGGTATAGGTGCCAGAGATGCACAGACAAACGACGCTTTAGGCGGTAACTGGATGATGTATTCAGGCGTAGAAACCTTGTTCCCAATCGGTTTGGACGAACTTGGCGTTAAAGGCCGTTTGTTCTGGGATTTAGGTGCTTTGGGCAAGCCGGATAATATGAAAGACCCGTATCATCCGGTATTATATTCGGATAAAATCAGACAATCGGTCGGTTTTGGTTTTGACTGGCTGTCGCCAATGGGTAAAATTGACCTTGACTTTGGTTTTCCGATTGTTAAAGAACGTTACGATGAAAAAGAAGTTTTCCGCTTGAACTTCGGTACCAGCTTATAAGGTGGTCTAAAATGGTAGATAAAAGCTTTTATAAAGTAAAAGAAAATGTGACCTTGGCCGATGTGGCTAAGGTTACATCTGCCGTTTTGAGCGATGAAAGCAAAGGCAATGAAAAAATTGCCGATATTGCCACAATGGCAAGTGCCGGTGTGGAAGATATTTGCTTTTTTTACGACCGCAAAAGCAAAGAAAAAGCTGCTGAAATAAAAGCAAAGGCCTGTGTGACAACGGCAGATTTAGTGCAATTTTTACCGCAAAGTGTCATTGCACTGACCTGTGAAAATCCGAAGTTGGCATTTGTGGCATTAAACGAATATATGTATGCCGAACATAAGCCTCAAGCAGGCATTGATGCTACGGCGCAAATTGCAAAAAGCGCTGAAATCGGGCAAAATTGTCATATCGGTGCCTATGCGGTTATCGGTGAAAACGTAACAATCGGTGATGGTTGTGTCATTGAACCGCATACGGTCATTGAGCATCATTGTAAAATAGGTAACAATTGCCGGATTGGCAGCAGCGCCTATATTGCTTATGCGCATATTGGAAACAACTGCTATATATACAGCGGAGCGCGTATCGGCTGTGACGGTTTTGGTTTTCAGCTGATTAACGGTCAACATCATCGCATTCCGCAATTAGGGCGTGTGATTATTGGCAATGATGTAGAAATTGGTGCTAATACTTGCATTGACCGCGGTGCTTTAGATGATACGGTTATCGGTGACGGTTCACGAATTGATAATTTGGTGCAGATTGCTCACAACGATAAGCTGGGACGCGGCTGCGTGATTGTTTCGCAAGTTGGCATTGCCGGCAGCTGCACGCTGGGTGACTATGTGGTTTTGGGCGGACAGGTTGGTTTGGCTGACCACTTAAACATCGGCAGCATGGCGCAAATTGCCGCACAAAGCGGTGTGATGCGCGATGTGGAAGCCGGCGCGGTGATGATGGGCAGTCCATGTGTGCCGTTCAAAGACTTTATGCGTCAGGTGGCGTTTTTGCAAAAAAATTCTAAAAAATAAGAGGAAAAAATGGCAGAAAATAAAATTTATAATATTGATGAAATTATGAAAATGTTGCCGCACCGCTATCCGTTTTTGTTGGTGGATAGATTGGAAGTGGAAGTGCCGGGAGAAAAAGGTATCGGCTTAAAAAATTTGACCATGAATGAACTGTTTTTCCAAGGACATTTTCCGAATAATCCGATTATGCCTGGTGTGTTGCAAGTTGAAGCCATGGCACAAACTGCAGGCTGCGTGGTGCTGAGCGGAGCAGATGACTGGCAGGATAAAAAGCGCAGTGTGCTTTTTATGGCCGTGGATAATGTTAAATTCCGCAAGCCGGTGCGCCCGGGTGACCAGATGAAAATGCATTTGGAAAAAGTTAAAGTTCATCGCAACATTTTTGTTTTTCATGGTATTTCAAAAGTTGATGATCAAGTAGTATCGGAAGCTGATTTAACCGCTATGATTATTGATGAATAACTTATATTAAAAAACCAAACGACACCCCTTGACAGAGTTTTTTGCCTAAGGGGTTTTTTATTGCGCTAAAAATGTTAATTGAGCTTGATTTTAAGATAAAATATGCTATAAAAACGCCAGTATTTTACTTTAACTAATATTTTTAACTGAGGATATAATTAAAATGTCAGAAGCAAAAATGAAAATGATGGATGCCAACGAGGCTTGTGCCAGTGTGGCTCATCGCATGAACGAAGTTTGTGTTATTTACCCGATTACACCGTCCTCTCCGATGGGAGAATGGGCAGATGCATGGTCGGCAGCAAAGCAGCCTAATATTTGGGGCATTACGCCAAGCGTGCAAGAAATGCAATCAGAAGCCGGTGCGGCAGGTGCTTGCCACGGTTCGTTGCAAGCAGGCGCTTTAACAACCACCTTTACCGCCTCGCAAGGCTTGCTTTTAATGATTCCGAACATGTATAAAATTGCCGGTGAATTAATGCCGTTTGTTATGCACGTGGCGGCACGTTCACTTGCTTATCATGCTTTATCAATTTATGGTGATCACTCCGATGTTATGGGATGCAGACAAACCGGTTTTGCAATGCTTTGCTCAAATTCAGTGCAAGAAGCCGGTGATATGGCTGCCATTGCACAAACAGCAACTTTGCGTTCTCGTGTTCCGTTTATGCACTTTTTTGACGGTTTCCGCACATCGCATGAAATTAAGAAAATAAAATTGCTCTCTGATGATGATTTGCGGGCAATGCTTGAAGGCGTTGACTATAAATTCAATGCTAAACACGCGCTGAAGCCGGAAAAACCGGTTATCCGCGGAACGGCACAAAATCCTGATGTTTTCTTCCAAGGACGCGAAGCCGCTAATTTATATTACGAAAAGGTTGAAAGCATTGTGCAAGAAGAAATGGATAAATTTGCCGCCATTACCGGCCGTCAATATCATGTCGCCCAATATGTTGGCGCACCGGATGCCGAAAATGTTGTGGTTGTTATGGGTTCCGGCGCTGAAACAGTAGAAGAAGCTATTGAATATTTGAATGCGCACGGTGCAAAACTGGGAGTATTGAAAGTTCATTTGTATCGTCCGTTCCCAACCGAATCTTTCTTGAAGGCTTTGCCGAAAACAGTAAAAGTAGTTTCAGTTTTGGATAGAACTAAAGAATCCGGCTCGCTTGGCGAACCGCTGTATTTAGATGTGGTAACGGCTTTGTCACAAGCCTATAGTAATGGTAAAATTGTTAGCTTACCGAAAATTTACGGCGGCCGTTATGGCTTGTCTTCTAAAGAATTTACACCGGCAATGGCTAAAGCCGTGTTTGATAATGCTGCTTCTAATGCGCCGATTAACGGTTTTACGGTTGGCATTGAAGATGATTTAACGCATAAATCTTTGGCTTATGATGCTAACTTTGATGTTGAACCTGATGATGTGGTGCGTGCGGTGTTCTTTGGTTTAGGAGCAGACGGAACGGTTGGTGCCAACAAAAATTCCATTAAAATTATTGCCGAAGATGCCGGTAAATACGGACAAGGTTATTTTGTTTATGACTCGCGTAAATCCGGCTCAATGACAACTTCGCACTTGCGTTTTTCCGATAATCCTATTCGCAGTGCTTATTTAATAAATAAAGCCGATTTTGTGGCTTGCCACCAATTTCAATTTATGCAAAAGGTTGATATTTTGCACATCGCCAAAGATGGTGCAACTTTCTTGTTAAATGCTCCGTATAAGGCTGATGAAGTTTGGGATAAACTGCCGATTGAAGTTCAAGAGCAAATTTTAGCAAAACATCTGAAGTTTTATACAATTAATGCGGTTGATGTTGCCCGTGCTACCGGTATGGGACAACGCATCAATACGGTTATGCAAACTTGCTTCTTTGCCATTTCCAACATTTTGCCGAAAGATGAAGCTATAGCTAAAATTAAAGCTGCCATTAAGAAAACATATTCTAAAAAAGGCGATGCCGTGGTGCAAAAGAACTATGCGGCGGTTGATGCTTCATTGGCGCATTTGTTTGAAGTTAACTATCCGGACCACGTTACATCTACTTTCCATCGTTTGGCACCGGTTCCGGCTAATGCTCCTGAATTTGTACAAGGCTTAACCGCTAAACTGATTGCCGATAAAGGAGATAGCGTTAAAACTTCGGAATTGCAGGAAGTCGTGGACGGCACTTGGCCAACAGGCACTACGCAATATGAAAAGCGTTGCATTGCCACTGAAATTCCGGTATGGGACCCGAATACATGTATTCAATGCGGTAAATGTTCCATTGTTTGCCCGCATGGTGTAATAAGAATGAAAGTTGCTGACAATAATGAACTGACAAATGCACCGGTAACCTTAAAACACGTTCCGTATAAAGGTAAAGAATTTGCCGGTAAAGAATTTATTTTGCAAATTTCACCTGAAGATTGCACCGGTTGCGGCGTATGCGTTTCTGCTTGTCCGGCTAAAAATAAGGAAAATCCGGAATTGCATGCCATCAATATGGACCATATTGAAAATCATTTGGCAGCTGAAAAGGAAAATTGGCAATTTTTTGAAACCTTGCCTTATGTAAAACGCATCGAAGTAGCAAAGAATATGCCGAAAACAACGCAGTTAATTCAACCATTGTTTGAATATTCCGGAGCTTGTGCCGGCTGTGGCGAAACTGCTTATATTAAGTTGCTGACACAATTGTTTGGTGATAGAATGGTGGTTGCAAACGCAACAGGTTGCTCGTCAATTTATTCTGGTAACTTGCCGACCACACCATATTGCAAAGATGAAAAAGGTCATGGTCCGGCTTGGGCAAACTCGTTGTTTGAAGACAATGCCGAATTTGGTTTGGGTATGCGTATTTCTATTGACCAAGGTGAACAAATGGCAAAATCTTTGTTAGAGCGTATGCAAAATCAACTTGGTGAAGTTGCCAACAAAATTCTAACCAACCCGCAAAGCAACGATATGGAAATTGATGCTCAGCGTGATAATGTGGCAGAATTGCGGGAAAAATTAGCAAGCCTCAATACCAATGAAGCTAAGCATTTAGCTGAAGTTGCCGACTATTTAATCAAAAAATCGGTATGGATTATCGGCGGTGACGGCTGGGCATATGATATTGGCTTCGGCGGTTTAGACCACGCTATTGCCAGCGGTCGCAATGTAAATATTTTGGTTGTTGATACCGGCGTATATTCTAACACCGGCGGTCAGCAGTCTAAAGCCACACCATTGGGTGCTTCGGCAAAATTTGCTACCGCAGGCAAAGAATTGCCTAAAAAAGATTTGGGTATGATTGCTATGAGCTACGGCAATGTTTATGTGGCGCAAGTTGCAATGGGCGCAAATGATATGCAAGTTATTAAAGCCTTTAATGAGGCCGAAGCATACGATGGTCCGTCAATTATTATTGCATACTGCCCATGCATTAACCAAGGTTTGAATATGGCTGATGGCTTAAACCACCAAAAGAATGCCGTAGAAACCGGTTCATGGCCGCTCTATCGCTATAATCCGGAAAATGCTAAAAACGGTTTAGCTCCGTTAATGCTTGATTCTAAAGCTCCTACAAAGCCGCTCGCTGAATTTATGGCCAGCGAAACACGCTTCCAAGTAGTAAATAAATCAAATCCGGCACGTTATGAAACGTTGGTTGAAAAAGCCCAGCAAAATGCCACTGAAAAACGTGCCTTGCTTGAGCATTTAGCGCAATATAAATAAAAAAAACGCTAAAATATGGCAATAAAAGGGCGGTGTGAAAACATCGCCTTTTTATTTAGTAAGGTTGAAACAGATATATTTTGCTATACATAACAGTTGTTATTTAGTAGCAATAAAAAAGGAGATAAAATGGTAAATTCAAAAACATGGAGTTATGACTATGCTGATAGATGCGAATGTTCGGAAGATGACAGATGCGGTTGTACATATCCGGAAAATATGGCACGCAGCTATAGTAGTAATTTTAAGGCATCAGTAGTTAATTCAGGAGTAAAAGTAGGAAATATTGCCCCAAATTTTACGGCTCCTGCGGTATTTGGAGATGATAGTTTTACTCAGGAATTTCATTTTTTGGATTACATTGTGGATAGCTACGCACTATTAGTTTTTTATCGAGCCGATTTTTCGGCCGTTTGTCCTAAAGAAATTACGGAATTCAATCAGGCATATGAAAAATTTTTAAAGCGCGGAATTAAAGTTGTTGCAGTCAGTGTTGATTCATTGGCAGCACATCAGGCGTGGCGAAAGCTTTCTTTTGCCGAAGGCGGTGTCGGCAAAATATCAATACCATTGGTTTCTGATGTGGCAAAAACGGTTGGAAATCTTTATGGAGTGCTGGATAGCGACGGATTTACGCAACGGGCAAGTTTTTTAATAGACCGCAATTTCAAGGTTCGCTATATTGCTGTTTATGATGCCAAAATCGGGCGTAATGTTGCGGAAACACTACGTGTTATAGATTCTGTAATTGAATTGGATAAAATAGAATGCAGCGGGCTTGATTGCTGGATGCGCCAAAATGAAAATATAGAGCCGGCGACCACGTTTGCGAGGTAAAAATTGCCTTGTATAAGTGTTTATTTATAATTGAAATTGGCGCCTAATTTATAAAACAAGCTCAATATTTTTTGTTGACTTTGACGGTGATGTATTTTACCTTAGCAATAAGTATTAACAATAATTATGTGAATTATGAAAAAGTTACAAATTATCCACCTTTTTTGGAAAGTGTGGCGGAGAACTTTGTCGATAGATGAGTTTTCCTTTTTGGTAGGCCTCGTTGATGATTATGAGTTTATTGCAAATTCAAAAAAGCAAATGTGGGCAGAAAAATCGCTCAGAATCTATTTTAGGCATCCGTTGCAAAAACAGGAGGTCGATGTTTTAGCCAAGGCTTCTTCGACCATTCAAGATGTATGGATAGAGTCCGTTTTTGATCGCAAGCTGACCGACATAGAGCTGGAAATGTTGGTGTTACGCATGCCATGGCACAGATTTCGCCGTTTTCCGCAGAAGTTGCCTGAAGAATATCTGCAAATGCTGTTTGCAACACGCAATCCACTCAAAATTGTGGCTTATTGCCGTGATTTTGCTTTGCCGTTAAAATTTGAGAAAATGCTAATTGAAAAATATAGATGTAGCTTACAAGAACCTGACGAGAAGATGGCTATATTAAAGTTCGGCGGCGAAGAAGTTAATGGCTGGCGTGAGGCTCTTGAAGCATATTTGAGCGGTGTAGGTAAGGAAAAAATGGCTTCGCGTGAATCGCAAAAGATGTTATTGGGTTTGGACGATGATGACTTGCTTTATATGCTGATTGAGCGGTGCTCAATTAGTTCGTCGCTGTTGCATGAAGATATGATAGCGTCTTTGATAAAGCGGAAAAAAACTGAGGCATTGCGTTTGCTCTTAAAAGTTAGTTTTATGCCGAATATACTGGCTCTTACCTTAACATTAAAGCAAGAAATTCCGGAACTGAAATATCAGTATTATATTGCCGAAAAGCGGTATCGATGCTTTATTAAAGAACAGAAAAAAGGTGTATTTATCGGAGCCATCGCACCAAAAGCAAAAGAAGTAAATTTGCTTTTGAAGTACTACGAAACTCCGGCTGATGAAAAAGATGAGTTTGCTCAAATTTATTTGTTGCCGTGGCTGCATACTTTCAGCCCCAGCATGTGTGCTTTTATGGCATATTATTTTCCGCAATATGCTGAAGATATATGGAAAGCACTGAAGTCTAAAACAGAAAATTTGTAATCGTTTAAAAATCCGTCTGAGCAGGTTGCTCCGGCGGATTTTTTTTATGATTCGAACGTAACACTGCCTGCGCAAGCAGGTAGATGTAGACAATCCTAAATCTTCGCGCTATACTGCGGTTATGGAAGAAATAAAGTATAGCAAACAACGCAATATAGAATATCAAGGACGCGAAGATTTAGGACAAGCTTGGCTTGACCTAAAATGATACCACCGGCGTAAGCCGGTGGAGTTTCATAAAAAAAATTGTCGTTTAAATTTCAATTAAATCACGGATAATTTCACCGGCGATTAACAGTCCCATGACCGAGGGCACATAAGAAATGCTGCCGGGGGTTTGCCGCTTAGTGCTTATCTCAGTGCTGGCAAATGGTTTGAGCGCAGGCTCGGTGGAATATACCACGCGCACATGATTTATCCCGCGTCGCCGGAGTTCTTGCCGCATTACTTTAGCCAACGGACAAGTATGAGTTTTGCTGATGTCGGTCACTTCCAATTTGGTGGCATCAAGTTTATTACCGGCGCCCATGGCGGAAATAATCGGCACACCGGCATCATGCGCTTGCTCAATTAAAGCAATTTTGCCGGCCACCGTGTCAATGGCGTCAACCACATAATCATATTGCTTAAAGTCAAAATTATCTTTATTTTCCGGCAGATAAAATGTTTTATGAACCACAATTTGTAAATTAGGATTAATATCCAGCAGACGCTGTGCGGCAACATCAACTTTTGCTTGACCGATGGTTGAGTGCAGCGCGATAATCTGCCGATTGAGATTGCTTAAACTGACTACATCATTATCAACTAAATCAAGCGCACCAATACCGGCGCGCGCAAGTGCTTCTGCCACATATCCGCCGACACCGCCGATGCCGAAAACAATCACGCGGGCTTTTTGTAATTGAGCCAACGCTGCTTCACCGATAAGCATTTCCGTGCGCGAAAATTGTGTTGTCATTTTTTTGTTCCCGATAGCTATTTTTCTACAAACCTCCTGACCGTATCAGATTTTTCTTCAACTAAACGGCCATCTGAAAAACGCTGCAATTTCATAAATTCATAGTCCTCAAATAAATTATTACCGTGAACAAACAGCTCATTATCGGCAAAATTTTGATTTTGTATTTCATAACCTAAGTAATGGGCTATTAGTTTGGCAATTTCATAATGAGAGATATAATTTTGCGGAATGTTTACGTTTTTAGATTTTCCAACCCAAATGAAAGGCACTAAATACACTTCTGAATTTATTTTATTGTGACCATATTCGCCATTTGTTGTCCCCAGCATTTCGCCGTGGTCTGAAGTAAAGAAAAATTGAGCATTATCAATTTTTTGAGCTTGAAAATGTTTAATTATTTGAGCCAAAACAGAATCAACATATAAAACAGCATTATCGTATGCTGAATTTTCTTCTTCATATCGGCTGTCATCTTTAGGCTTAAATACGTCAAATTCGGCATGATGCTCATAACATTTTTCATATGGCGAATGCGTACTGCGAAAATTTAAAACCACAAAGTTTTTACCCTTTTTAAAATCGATGTTTTTGAATAGCTCAACCAGATAATCTTCCTTTTGGGTTTTAAATTTATGACGATTGCTTTCGGAAGTTATAATATAATCAATATAAGGCACACCAATCAGATTTGTTTGCTTCATATCGTATGCCGAATAAAAATGGGTTGTATATCCGTTTGCTTTGGCAATTTTAAATAAATTTGCCGGCGAATTGATAATTTTACGCGAATTTCCTGGTTCTTTGACTAAGTTAAAAAACAAAGGTAATGAAGCGTGCGTGGAAACTCCGTCAGAAACGGCTACAGAAGCTGAAAAATCAGCATTTTCGGCCAGTTTTTCAAGTTGCGGTGTTGTCATATTTGCCGCCGGATTCAGCAGATGCATTTTGGCTGCGCCGGTGCTTTCGCCCATAACTAAAACCACTAAATCTGCTGATGTATTTGTTCTTGTGATAATATCAGGTTTATAAAAATTAGCAGGAACAATGTCTTCCAAATTTTCTTTATCAAATCCGCGCACCAAATAGAAAGAAAACGAATTAATGGAGTTATGTATGGAATAGCGTGTTTCCGGCGGCAAAAAATGATGCAGGCCGCGGCGTGTGGCGCGTTCCGGCTTTACACCCAAAAAGACCAAAACCGCAAGGAGGCCTATGAACGAAGTATATATTTTTTTTTGCCATTTTATGCGCATAATAATCATTATGGCAAACGGCAAAATTGCGGCAAACGGAACAAACCAAAAATCGTCAATATCAGTTGTTGAAGCATTATAAACATCACTGAATTCTGCAAAAACTTTTCCGATATCAAGCGGATTAATCGGCCGGAAAAAATAGGCAATATGCCCAAGCTGAATGAACTGCATAACCATAAATAAACAGCAAAATATAATATATAGCCATACGTTCACCATGGAAAGAAAAGTGCCGAATATTGCAATTATCAAAATAAATAAAACATCTGTTAAATAGCGAATGTTCGGCAGAAAGGCTTGATATAAATAGTCGGGCAGAATGACCATAAATGCAAATAGGATACCCATTAAAAAATTATATTTTAGCTTTTTTAGATTTTCTATAATTTTCATATTTAATTACTTTCCTTTTATTTATACCAACCTTTTTGAAGGCAGGCAGGTTTGATAATGCTGTTTTCATTGCCTTGCAACTTTTCTATGCGATAAGCGCGCACACATTCCCATTTAGTGAGCGGAAATTTTTTATTCCATGCGCTTAAAACACTTTTCATCGGTTCTCCGATTTTATAGCGCGGATAGGTTTGTTCCATATAAAAATAGGTGCGGGCAATGAGGCCTTTGATGTCATCTGCAGGCTCTGCTTTATTCTGAGAAATTTTCAAAGCGCATTGGCCGAAAGTGTTTGCTACCTTACCATCAAATTGGGTAAAATTAAAGTGCGCCCGTAAAAAATTAACCGCGCCAATACTTGGATATAAATTATACATATCGGTATACATATAGCGGAATTCTTCGCTTTCTTGCTCGGCGCATTTGCGTCCTTTAAAGTTTTTTCCCTGTCCGAATGTGCAATTTTTACTTCCATGTTTCCATTCGGTAAAAGTTTTTCCGAAATTCTGTGCCGGAACAATATGTTCCCATTCCATACGCTCAGCTTTGCGTTGCAATTCTTCAAACGAAATATTATCATAAACCTTAAAATCCACTTTCCGCAAATTAGGTAATTTGAAACCGCGTGGCTTGATGATTTTTTTATGTGCGGTAAATTCGGCATTGCAATAAAGCGTTTGCCTATGGTCATAATAAATATACTCCAGCATTTCTTTTTTGACGGTATAGAACGATTGGCTGTGGTGATTACCTTTTATTGCCGGCTGCTCAACTGTAAACGGCCACCAACTGAAAGCCGCTGTTGCCATAAATGAAATAAATATAAGAATTGAAAGTATAATTTTATGCATGCACCATCTCTAATGTTTTTTTGTATCGTAAAAGAAAAATGTGAAATGTCAAGCGCTATAAAAAAATATTGAGTTTAAATTAAAACATCTTGACATAAAATATTTTTTCTGCTACGAACAAAATGAAAAAAAATTATTGGGTATGGAGAAAGATTTACTGGGGAATAATCCCAAGCAACAAAAACTCTCCGCCTTTGATGAATTCTTTGCATCTCGCCCCCAAAGGCCGGATGAATATCATGAAGGATTCATCTTAAAAGGCGAATCTTTATGACGGCGCAGGGTGCGCTGTAATTCAATCATTCTGTGTGGTCCCAATCTTTAACTCTAAGGTTGGGATTTTTTATGAACCTTTTTTTAACCGAATTTAGTTATATTGCCTGTTAGAGGTAATGTTATGCTTGAATTTAGGCAATATATATCAAGTTCTAAACCGCAAAATTTGCTGATATTTTTGCATGGCTATAATGGTAATTGGAAAGATCATCAATATATTATTGATTGGCTAACGGATTGTTTGCCCAATAGTGCCGTTATAGTGCCGTTAGCGCCGGAAATTTGCGATAAAAACCAACGCAAGCGGCAATGGTTCGGAATGCTGAAATATGATGCCGAGGCACGTCGGATTATGCCGCAAACAAAAACGGCGGAAATTTTTTCTATATATGAAGCAGCAGCAGCTGAAATTGCAGATAAATCGGCTTTGATTAACAATTTTGTATCAGCTAGGCAAAAAGAGCTAGGTTTTTCCGATGACAAGACCTATATTGCCGGATTTTCGCAAGGAGCAATGTTGGCAATTTATGCGGCGTTAACGCGAGATAAAAAGTTGGGCGGAGTTTTTGCTTTTTCAGGATTAGTAGCCGCTAAAAACAGCCTGTCGTTGAGCATAAAATCACGCCCTACGGTTTATATGTTTCACGGTGAGCAAGATATGAAAGTGCAATATAAAACTTTGGCAGAAAGCAAAAAGTGGCTAGAAGATAATTTGGTGCCGCTGCAAGTTACAACATATCCGAATTTAGCTCACTGTGTTAATGAAGATGAAATTATAAGCTTAGCCGAAATAATAAAATAATTTAATTTTTTTTGAGATATTTGTTGTTGCAATTTTAATAACATTATTGTAAAATATCGACCAAAGTTTAATTTGGCTTAAATTTTAAATCATTATTAAATACGGGGATATTACTTATGAAACGTCTATTATTGATTACCACTGCTTTAGTTACGCTGTTTGGTTATACTCAGGCTTTTGCCGATGAAGATTTAGTTGTTTCTTCGGGTACACACAATAAAAACAATATGAGCAATAACTATAATTCCATTATCATATCCGGCGGTACGGTTGATTTAAGTGATTTCAACATATATAGTGTTACAGACGCAGCCATTAGCGGCGGCAGCGTTATTATTAACCGCGGTGGAATAAATGCTCGTAACGGCAGTTTAGATATTAGCGGCGGTAATATAAATTCTACAAACGGTAGTATTGATGGCGGTATAACAAACATAAGTAATAATGCGAAAATTGTGCTTGATGGTGATTCTGATTTAACAGCCAAAACAGAAATGAATATTCTCGGCGGAACAATAACGGCGCAAAACGAATCTAATGTTGGGGTAGACGGAAGATATCTTAATATTTCAGGCGGAACCATAAATTTAATAAATTCGGCAATATACGCCACACCGGAAAACCATACTGATAAACCGAGCATCTATATTAGGGGCGGAACGATAAACCTTAAAGGCGAGGGCTATATTGTTAGCAATACAATGGAAGATTTTGGCAGTTATGAGAGATATACTGCCGGAGAAGGTCATATTACCGGCGGTACTATTAATGTGACAACCGGTAAAAACGCGCTTGTTATGGACACACCTGATTTAAGCGGCACTATAAACATTGCTCAAGGTTCTACGCTTGGTATTTGGCAAAATTATGATGACGATGATGAAACGATTGAGTTTTTTAATAAAGGCACATTGATTATAACAAAAGACGGAATTGTCAATTTAAATGGCGGAAAGTTGGAAGCAAATGTTGCCGGTGAAGGAACAATAAACGTTAATAGAGCTAATTCGGTTATTGATGGTGATTTTTCCGGTTCAGATTTGAATATTTATGCCAATACGACCATAAGCAAATTTATTACCGGCGATATAAATTCGTTGGGTAATTTGCATTTATATAAAGGTGTGTTGGACTTTGATAAAATTCCAGATGATGAAAGCACAATGTTTACATCATTTACAATGGACAACGGAACTACGCTTAAAGGAGAGGGGCTGGCTGTAAGCGGCGCAGTTAACATTAAGGGCGGCACAATAAATGTTAGTGATGGTGTTTATCTTGAAAGTTCTACCAATAAATATAGTGATGACGCAGGAGATTTAAACATTAGCGGCGGCACCATTACAGTATCGGGAATTAGAGATGAAGAAGACGGTGATGAAGCCGGTGAAATTACATTGGTAGGCAATGGAAATTTGAATATTAGCGGTGCAAATACGGTGATAAATATGAATTTTGCCGATATAGAAGATAGATATAACTATGGGCACGACGGCGGAATTTTGCACGAAGGTAAAAGCGGTGATATTAACATTTCGGGCGGAACCATAAATTTGCGCGGAAAATATGCTAAAATTGAACGCGGCGGATATGACGGCGACTGGATTTATGACAATGATGGTAACGCCTTAATGACTGAAGATGAATTTCATGATATAACCGGCAAATGGTTGACTGAAGAAAGTGTGACCGACGATGATATTCGTGCTGCAGGTTTAGACCCGTATACAATAGATAGAGGACAATATCACGTTTCACAAGGTGATATTAATATTACCGGAGGTACGATTAATTTAAATGACGAAGATGCACGAATTTCTACCACTTATAAAAACACCGGCAATATCAATATCAGCAATGCCAGAGTTGTTGGTGACGGTTATATTTCAATTAAAGGTGCAGGCAATATCAATATTGATGAAGGCAGCTATGTTGATGTTGAAGATATAACGGCGGGCGGAACAGTTAATGTTCGCGGCGGCACGGTAAATTTGGCACATAAACACGGCGGAATTTATTCATATTACCATGAGAATTCCGATAATAGTAATGTCAATATTTCTGGCGGAACGGTTAATTTAAGCAACGGAGCCGGAATATATGCCAACAGTAGCAACAATCCGAGCATAAATATTACCGGCGGAAAAGTTACCTCATTTTTGCCACAAAATGCAAATTTGGAAGACGATGACATTTGGCCGGCCGGTAGGATTCAGATTTATGGTGACGGCAATATCAATATTAAAGGTAATGCCGTTTTGGAAATGCAAGCCGGTGATATTCAAAAAGGTCATCATCGTGACGGCAGCGAGCGTGCTAAAGGCGATGTCAATATAAGTGAAAATGCAAATATTACACTTTATGATGATTCGCATATCAATTCGGACCAAGATGTTAACATTTCGGGCGGAACGATAAATCTTTATAACAACGGCACAATTGACGCTTATGGCGATATAAACATTACCGGCGGCAATATTACAATAGGAAAGGCAGATGTTGCTCCTGTTTCTTTAGAAGAAGACGGTTCGGTTTGGAGCGCTGTTTCATCACATTATAAAGACGGCAATGTTTATATGTCAGGCGGAGAGCTTACGCTATATAACAATGCGGCTTTAGGGCGCTCGGCAAACATTGATGAAGATATGGATATTGAGCAGTTTGGTGATGAAATTACAGGTAATATTGAAATTAGCGGCGGTACAGTTAATGCTAACGGTAACAGCCTTATTTGGCTGGGCGGTGCAGACGGTGAAGGTGAGGCCGGAGAAGCTATGGCACAAAAAATTGCCAGCGGCGAAATTGTGGAAAAAGGCGATATTATTATCAGCGGTGCTAATACTGAGGTAACGCTTAATGATGATGCGTCGATTGCTTTGGCGGCACATGGCAAAATAGATATTAAAGACAATGCCAAAGTTTATATGAATGGTAATTCTAAAATTGCCAATATGCTGAATGTAGAAAGAGATTATGACGGCATTGGGAATGTTAATATTAATTCCGGCTCTGTTTTAACCGTTAACGGTAATAATGATATTGAAGCAAATTATAAAGTTTATGTTAATGATGCCTCTTTAGTTGTAAATGAAGGTGCAACATTAAATGTTGAAAGTTTAAAAGTTAAGCCGGCAGCCGAAACTAAGCCGATGAGCAGTAAGGCTATTTATGCAGCAAATTCTGACATCGATTTATATGGTACATTAAATGCAGATATTTTAGATAAGAACAGTTCACGGTTAACTTTTAGCGGTACAAAAGCAAAATTAAACGGTGATGCTCTCGATTTAGGAACTATTGCATTTACAGGTTCGAATACGAGTTTTAAAAATCAGACGTTGACAGCAGATAATATTAGCTTAAACAGTACAACGCTTAATTTTAACGGTGATGTGGTTTTGCGTTCACTGGTGGAAAATATTGAACTTTCTGATGATTCGCTTATCAATATTAACAGCGGTGAAAACACAATCGAATCGGCGCAGGATATTGTGTTTAATAATAGCAATATGCTGATTAAAGACGGCGCCACCTTAACTTTGAATGTGGGTGAGGGAAATTATGCTCGATTTAATGACGGACATATTTATGTTCAAGGTACATTGCTTGGTAATGTGATAGCCGATTCGCTTGATATTAGCGGTGATGGAATTATTAACGGCGGTATGTATAAAAATACCAAAATTAGTGGCGAAAGCGGTAATATGTCATCGTTTATTACCGGAGGTGTTGATGTGGGCAATTTGAATATTACATCAGGCTCAAACATTATCTTAAATCGTGCCAATATTCTAAAGGTTAACGATGATGAACGCCGCTATAGCTATGTAAACCATGGATATTATACCGAAATAACCGATGAAAATGATTTTGATGAAGATGAAGACGGAGATATTCGTAATTATGAAAATCAAATCAGAGGTACATTGAGCTTGAATAATTCTACGCTGAAATTAAACACCAATTTAGCGGCCAAAAGATTTGTGATAGATAACCACTCAACCCTTAATGCTCAAAACAAAATCATCGGCGGTAAATCACTGTTGGTTGATAACTATTCTACCGCATATTTACAACATACAAATTCGCGGTTATGGAATGAAAGCGGTTTTAGTGACAGTGTTGTGGTGGACCACAATTCTGTTTTGAATATTACATCGCTTGATATCGGGAATAATCATCAGCACAGCGATTATGTACATGTTTTGAACGGTAGTGCCTTAAATATGACCGATGACGGTTTTGGTGTTGGTCAGTTGTTGGTTGATAATTCTACCATCAGTGCCAAAAATGCCGACTTTACGGTCAAATTTAATGACGGAAATCCGTCGGCAGTGTTCAATAAAGCAACGATTGATTTGGATAACGGTTTTGCCTACACGCACGGTATTACCAAACTTGAAGATTCGACTGCAACCATAAAAAATCGCTCGGCTTTGACTGCCAATCAGACCATTATAGAAAATTCGACCATAACAGCCGATAATTCGCACGTCGGAGCATTTAAGCACGCTATAGATATTGATGTGGAAGATGAAACGATTTATAACGATATTTTGCATGGTTTATATTTAGATGTAACGCCTACGACCGATTTGACGGTCAGCGATTCGGAAATTACCTTAAACGGCAACTCGGAATTAGGTGTCGCCATGGCAATTATGGAATGGGACGATACTTCCAATATTATCGGCTATTTAACGCCTGAAATGTTAAAAGATGAAACTTTGTTAAAGGCGCTGAATTCAAAATACAAAAATTATGAGATGCAACGTTTTGATGACGACAGTTATCAAAATGCCGACCAATATAAAGCACAAATTAATATTGTCGGCAGCAACATTGTTTTGAATGATAATGCCAAAATTATTAATGCAATGCTTAATGCTGATGAAGGTAAAATAAGCGATGCTTCGGGTGGAATTAGTATTAACGGCGGTTCAACCATTACGGTTAACGGCAATAACACTTTGTCAGCAAGCGATGAGATTGATATTTATAATTCTAATGTTATAATTAACAAGGGCGCAACCTTAAATGTTGAAAGCTCTAAGCTTGTGCCTAATAATGATATTAAACCGATAAGCTATCGTGAAATTAATTTAAGCAACACTACAGTTGATTTGAGAGGAACATTAAACGGAGATATTAGTGCTAAGAATAATGCTGTGTTAAATATTTATGATGATGCGGTTTTGAACGGAAATGCCAGCATTTTGAATAAAATTATTTTCAATGAATCAAATAGCAAACTTAAAAATCAAAGTTTATCGGCAAATGAGATAATTCTTGATAAGTCAATCGTTGATATAACAGGAGGGGTATATTTATCAGCTTATGACAGCTTAAAGTTGGCGGACGGCTCAATTATGAACGTTACCGGAACGAATAATGATATTTATGCCCAAAACAGCATTGAATTAAATGATAGTGTTATCAATATTAAGAAAAATGCACAACTTAACTTTAATGTTGGTGAAGGCGGAGCGGTGGAACTTGATAACAGCTTTATTAACATTTATGAAGGAAGTAATTTAAGCGGTAATGTTAAAGACTTGGCGCAGCTGACTATTATTAGCGGACCTGCAGTGCAAGAAGACCAATTTGTGGCTACAGACGCTGCCAAAATTTCAGCGATGGTCAATGGTAAAATTACAAATTTAGGCGATTTGGTTATTATGAACCACAAAAATTTGAACATTGATAAAGACGGTATATTTGTATTGTCGGTTGATGATAGAGAATATGCCCGCCAATATGAAAGCGGAAATTATAATCGTAAGAAATATTATGCTGATGAAAGCAACATAGATGATGACGATGAAGATGATGATGCAGGCCCGAAATTTAATTATGAAAATCAGATTATCGGAAAACTGCAAATTAAAAATTCGAATGTTACGTCATCAAGCAATTTTGCAGCTGATGAGATTGTGGTGGATAATTCTACGCTGAATGTGACTGACCGCATTTTAGGGGCTAAAACATTGAATGTGACAAACGGCTCTAAAGTTAGTTTATTGGGCAAAAATGTTTATACGCTGAGCGGATTTGATGAAAGAGTTAATGTTAGCAACGGTTCAACGCTGACTACTAATTATTTGCAAATAGGTGATGAAAATAGCGAAAAAGAAGAAACGGCAGAGCTGAATATTTCCGGCGGCAGTACATATAATGTTTCTAACGGCGAGGTTTATACGGGTGTGCTGAATGCGGTTGATAATTCAACGGTTAATGCTACGAATGTACGGCTTAAAGTTAAGGGAAGCGCAATGAATTTTGATGCATCTAAGCTTAATGCCAGCGGCTCATTTGTGCAAAGCGATGGTAATTTGTTTATTACCAAAAACGCTGACGATGCAAGTGATATTAATTTAAAGGCCAATTCCACCCTAACGGCTGAAAAAAATACCGGAATATATGGTTCAACCATTGTTGCCGACAATTCAAACATCGGCGTCTTTAAGCACGCAATTAAGATTGAAGTTGAAGACAGAGAAGTAAAGAACAGGCTGCATTATTACAGTCCATATGACTATGACCACCATGCAGAACTTAATATGGTGCTTGATGTAGATGATTCTGAAATTAAATTAAGCGGCAATTCTCGTTTGGGTGCAGGCTTAGCCATTGTAAATTGGAAAAGCTCAACACAAGGTGTGATTGAGGGTTTAATTACCGCTGATTTATATGAAAATCCTAGCACTTTCCTAAAAGATAAACGTTTTAACGGATATGATTTTGAAAACTTTGAAGACGGCTTTGATGCGGCGCTTAATTATGAGGCTTTTGTTACCATTGATAACAGTAAAATTGTTATGGATGGAACTTCTGCTATTATAAATGCGGCCCTAAATACGCAAGAAGATAATATGTCGGGTGATATTCAAGTATATAATTCCGCCATTGAGGTTAAAGGCAATAATGCAACAATATCAGCGGCGAAAGATATAAAATTAACAAATTCGAGTTTAACCATATTGCGCGGCGGAGTGTTGAATATTATTTCTGATACGGCAGAAGAACAGTTTGGGAAAGATATTACGCTTGACGGTACTTCGCTTGATTTAGGCGGTGTGATTAAAGGAAATGTAAGTTTTGCCGACAGCGGAGATGTTGCAAGTCAGTTCATTTTAAATGGCGGTCGGGTTGAAGGCACAGTGAGCGGCTTAAACACTGTAGCTTTCGGTGTCGGTCAAAATGGGAATACGTCAGCAACTTTAAAAGGCATGAAATTTACGGACATTCAAGATTTGGTTATTGCCGGCACTATTGTTAACGGGAAGACCACGGCGCCGAAAATTACTTTAGATTCAGATTTGTTTGAACTTAGCGATGAAGATGCTAGACGCTATTACGGATATTATAAATACGATAAAGAATATTATGATTATTCAGATGGAGTTAGCAAAGAACAAGAAAGCCAATATGTTGACATTATGGCATATAATCAAATTAGCGGAGATGTTAATATTGAAAATGGTGCAATACTAACCTTAAATAAGGCTATGGCGGCGAAAAATTTCAATGTTGATAATGCAACACTTATTTCAAACAATGCTTTAATGTATGGCAATTTGAATTTGGATAATAAGGCTAATGTTACCATTAACGGCAACAAGATGGATATGGTGATGAAAGATGTGGAATTAGCTGCTAATTCAACCTTAAATCTTAATTCGGTAGAATATATCGAGATGGATTCACTGGTGACAGATAATGCAAATTTCAACACAAATAAGTGGACGGAAATGGGAGTTGGTAATTTGTTGCTAACGAACAGCAAAACCAATATTGGCGCCGGCGGAGCTTGGATTTTAGCTAATAATGCCAATGTTACCGGTGGTTTATTGAACATTGCAGATGCCGATGTAAAGTTCCGCAATACCAGTATAACAGACGCTGATGTAACAGCATCTAAACGGACTTTGTTTGCGATAGATAATGCGGTTATATCCGGTGGAAAGATGACTGTAAATGATAATTCTAAAATTATAACTGACAGCTTGGGGAATATTTATCAATGGCATGATTACGGCACAAATTATGATATGAAATTTATCAATAATGCAACAGTCAACTTGAATGGTTCCGGCGGTATAGATTTAGCTATTGTAAAATTGCAATATGCCGATGAAGGGCGTGATAAAGATTTAGGCTATTTAGATGCTGATTTAAGGGGTAATGTGGTGTTTGACAGTGCTACAATAAATATGGCAGACACGGCGCATATCAGCAATAAGGCTATTGCATCTGATGATGACCAAAACGGTTCGGGTAATGTTATATTTGCTAACAATTCTGTTTTGAATATTAAAGGCAAAAATAATGTTATTTCAGCTAATAATCGGGTTGAAATGCTCAATTCTGCTTTGAATATTGCTAAGGGGGCAACGCTGAGTATAATTTCGGAAGCGGTAGAAGCAGAGAGCGATAATACTTTGCATGTGGCCGGAAGTGAAATTAATTTAGCAGGCGTTTTGAAGGCAAATTTAAAAATTGAAGATGATGATGTTGAAATTTTGCATGACAGCAAGTTCATTTTGAACGGCGGTCGGGTAGAAGGCACAGTGAGCGGCTTAAACACTGTAGCTTTCGGCAGCGGTCAAAACGGTAATACATCAGCAACACTAAAAGGTATGAAATTTGCTGATATTAAAAACCTGAGCATTGCCGGTTCTATTGTTAACGGTAAAACTACGGCACCGAAAATTATTTTAGATTCGGCCATGTTTGCAATTAGTGATGAAGAAAATCAAAAATATTATGCTTATGATAAAAAAGCCAAAGGGTATAAAAATTTGGGAACATGGGAGAATGTTGCAAAATATTATGCAAACAATGACCAATATGAAATTCATGCTTTTGATAACCAAATTAAAGGTAATGTTGAAATTAAAGATGGTGCAAGTTTAACCGTAAATTCAGCTTTGGCCGCTGACACCTTTGAGTTAGATAATAAAGCAATTTTGGTTGCAAACAACGCTCGTATTGACGGTAATTTGAGTTTAGATAATAATTCAACTGCAACCATAAGCGGTAAAACATCTGATGTTAGTATGGGTGTTATTGAACTTAAAAATAATTCAACGCTTAATTTGAATGCAATTGACTGGATGGGAGTTCGCTCACTATCGGCAAATAATTCAAAACTTAATATCAGTAACAAAGCAGATTTAGACCCATTTGCCGGAGTTTCGCTAAAAGATACTATAACCACCATATCTTCAGCCTGCATGTGGGAAGATGACGATGCAACGGAGCGTACCTTGGATATTAGCGGCGGAACATTGAACGCGGTTGCTTCAGAAATCGGGTTTTTTAATACTGCGATTAGCGGTGCTAATATAACAGCTTCCAAAGGAACAATTTGGGCAATTGGTGCAGCAGATATATCTGATGGAACAATAATAACTTTGAATGATAATTCAAAAATGTTAACCGGTGGATATGATGATCAAGATTATGAAAACAAAGAAGCATATTTCCAAGAATTTGCCGAACGCTATGAGAGCAAAACTTTAGATATGAACTTTAGCGATTCAACTGTTAATTTAAATGGAACAAGCGCCATTGAAACCGCGATAATGTACAATGATAATATTGCATTGAACGCTAATATTAAATTTGATAATTCCGAAGTCAACATGAATGGCACATCTTCAATTAAGAACACGGCAAAAGTTGGCGAAGACTATGAAGAAATGATTTCCGGTAATATTGCTTTTGAAAACGGTTCTATTTTGAATGTTAAAGGCAAAAATAATACTCTTGCGGCTAATGGTATGGTTAGAATAGTAAATTCAGGCTTAAATTTGGCTAAGGGAGCAACTTTAAGCATTAATACTTATGCAGATAATGAAAATGCGGAACATTCACTTTATGTCAGTGGTAGTGAAATCAGCTTAGGTGGTGTTCTTAAATCTAATCTATATATTAATGATGCCGATGATGAAACAAAATCTGCTCTTATTTTGAACGGAGGCAGAATTGAAGGTGAAGTTGTCGGTTTGAAAGAACTGGCTCTCGGCAGTGGTCAAAACGGCAAAACATCATCTACGCTAAAGGGGACAATGTTTGGAGATATTGAAGGACTGACTATTGCCGGAACAATTGCGGCAAACGGCAAAGTAAGCGCACCGAATGTTATATTGGATTCAGCCGTGTTTACAGTGAGTGAAGCTGCAAGGGCCTATGCTTATGACAAGTATGAAAAAGAAAATATTGATGAAGCAAATTGGTGGATGCTTGATGAATATGATGATGAATATTTGGAGAATAATTGCCAAGAAAAAGTTTACGAAAATCAAATTTTAGGCGATGTTAATGTTTCTAACAAAGCCGCACTGACAGTTAATAAATCTTTGGCGGCAGAAAATATTAATATTGATAATGCAACTTTAGTGTCGAATAATGGTTTATTATATGGTCATTTGAACTTAAATGATGGCGCTGTGGCCACAATTAACGGTTCAATGCTCAAAATGGATTTGCCTGATATTACAATGTATGATAATTCAACGCTTAATTTGAATGCTGTTGAGTATTTAAGTATGGAAAATATGATGCTTGAAAATTCCAAATTAAATACGTCTAAATATGCAGAAATTTTAATTCGTGATACTTTAGAAGCTGTTGACAGTAGCATTAACATTAAGTCCGGAGGTACATGGCTGCAAGCATCTCAATCATATTTATCAGGCGGTTCATTTAGTGTTGAAGATGCAGATATCAGATTTGATAATACGCAAATTTATTCTAATAAACTAACGTTATCTAAAAATACTATTTTCGGCATTAATAATGCATATATTGCTAATGCAACAATTAATGTGAATGATAAATCGCGTTTAGTTACTGATTTTGAATATAGCAATAAATAT
This sequence comes from Alphaproteobacteria bacterium, assembly GCA_017460085.1. GTDB lineage: Bacteria > Pseudomonadota > Alphaproteobacteria > RF32 > CAG-239 > RUG410. The sequence continues at coordinate 8,679 of JAFUBQ010000007.1, read as the reverse complement.
GAGCCTGATGAAATATACAGCGATATTGATGCAAATATGACATTTGAAAATTCACTCGTTAATTTGAATGCTTCAAGCAGCATTGAACAAAATGTTATATTTGAAGACGGTGACACTTCCGGTCGCGGTAAAATTTTGCCAAAGGAAGTTATCGGGCTTAAAGGCAATGTTGTTTTCAACAATACTGTTGTTAATATGAACGGCACATCTGCCATTAAGAATTTGGCTGATGCAGAAGTAAATTCCGGCGACATTAACTTTAATGACGGCAGTAAATTAAATGTTCGCGGTAAGAATGTTATAGAAGCTATTGGCAACATTAATATTGATAATTCAACACTTGACGTTGCCAAAGGAGCGGTTTTGAACAATATCGGCGGTGGCGAAATTGTATTTTCAAACGCTCGCCTTAAATGGATTGGTACTATCAATTCCGATTTAAGCGGTTCAGTTAGAAGCTTAATTTTAGGCGCAACAGCACCAAGCGATAAATATAATGTTAATCTTAGCGGTATCACTTCGTTTGGTATTTCGGGTATCAGCTCTAAAAAAGATATTGCTAAGGCATATAATACGTATCTGAATATGGGAGGAGCTGAAACACTTGATACTTTTGAAGTAACAGATAAAGCGAATCTTACACTTGATGACAGCATAGATATTATATTTGACAATTTGAATGTGGAAAATGCAACATTAACTTTAGCTGCCGGAGAGAGAAATATCGGCAAAATGGAAGTAAGCGACGGTTCTACCGTTAAGGTTGCTGCCGGTGCAAAAGTTTATGCCGATAGTATTTCTATCAATGACTCGTCATTAACGGTGAGCGGTAAGGCACGCGGCCGTAATGAAAAAGAATATTCAGATGAATTGCGAGCTTTCGGTATTTATATCAATAATGAAAATAATACTAAGGCCGGCGTTAATGTTTCTAATACCAACATTGATGAAATGTCGGTGTTAATGACGGCAAATACTACCTTTAATAATGTTAAATCGCAAGGTTTAAGCATTAGCAACTATGGTGTGAAAAATGCGCGGGCAACAATGAATAATGTTGAGTTTTTAGGAAACTTAAACATTAATGATACAACAACGGCAACTTTGAATAATATCAACAGTGAAGCTGGGATAAGATTTTATGCTTCAGATATTGCAAAGGATAAGAAGGGCAACAATATCTATAACACGGCAACACTCACCGGCATATCGGCCGAAGTTCTAGAAATAGAAAACACTAAAGCTATTATGCAAAAAAATAACACATTCAATGAAATCAACGTTGCCGGCGAGGGTTATTTAGACATTCGCAGCAATATGAATGCTGATGTTAATTTAGCAAACACAGCTATTGCTGCTTTGGCTGCTAAGCAACAACTTAATGGTGATGTTAGCTTAGATGAAAATACGGTGTTTAATTTGCAAGGTAAAATTAACGGTGAAGTGAAAGGCAACGGCGGTACGTTGAATGTTGCTAATTCGGCGGCGTTAATAAGCGGTGATGTCAGCAATGTTGATATTACATTCAGCAACGTTAAAAACAAACTGAGCAGCTTGTTTGCCGGAAATGTTGCAAACATTGGGCGGACTGAGCTAAAAAATTCTACATTAACTGCCGATAAAAATGATTTTGCATATGGTGATTTGGCGCTTGAACGTTCAACTCTTGTTTTGGCAGATAATGGAATTGTTCAGGTATCGGGCTTGAGCAGCAATGCATCAACGTTGAATTTAGGCACCGGAAAATTAATAGTCAACGGCGATGCGTTATTGGCGAACAAATCTAACATATCCTTAAAGGTTGAAGATGCGGAAACATATGGCCAATTATTGGTAGATGGGAATCTTATGCTCGATACTGATGCACGCGGCAAGCCGACGACTAATTTGACGGTTACGCTGAATAAAAAACTGGCGTTAGATGTATCAGGCGGAAAATCGTATGACTTCAAATTCTTAGATTACGGCAGTGTTGAAGGGGTTTTGAATGCGGTTAACATTGCTAATAATCGCTTTGCTTTCACGGAAAATGAAGTGGGGCAATTTATGGTTGAAGAAAAAACTAAGGCCAATAAGGCGGTTACTCGTTATGACCCGCAGAAGGTTAATGCGGCCCGTGCTGCGGGTGCCTTTGTTGATAATGCACAAGCCTTAACTTCGGCACGGCAAAATGCGGTTGCTGAAGGCTTAAATGAATTATCGCAAATTGCAGGAGCAGAAAATAAATTTATTGAAGCTTTAGATGCAGCAAATCCTGATGACAATAATATGGTGACCGAAAATACACTAAGCACCATTACCACAGCTATATCAGCTGCCAAAGAACGCACTAGCAGCAGCGTTAGTATGGCAAACAAGGGGCTTGCTTCGGGTGATATGCCAAGCGGAATTACTGTATGGTCTAAGGCTTTGCATAATCGGAGCAAACTTGATGCTTCGGCCGGATATGCCGGATTTAAGAGCAAAAATAACGGAATTGCTATGGGTGCTGATAAAATGTTAAGCCAAAATATTAAACTTGGTTTGGGATATGCATATACTGACGGAGAAATTAAAAACCGCAGTCGTCGCACAGATGTAGACACACATATGGCAATGCTCTACGCCGAATATAAACCTGCTGATTGGTATGTTAACGGCTTTATGAGCTATGGTTGGTCTGATTATAAGAGTAAAGCATATTCTGTTTTAGGCACAACAAAGTCAGACTTTGATGTTTATGCAGCGCAGGCTCAGGCTAATTTAGGGTATGATATTGAAGTTGCTGAAAAGACAGTGCTTACGCCGGAATTAGGTTTGAGCTATGTAAATATAACTCAGGATGATTATAAGGACAGCGATGATAAACGCATTGGTAAGGTGCATAATGATGTGGTTACGGCATCTGCCGGTGTGAAACTGAAAAAATCGTATGAAATTGCTAATGAAGCAACTATTACGCCGGAAGCTCATTTAGGTGTAAATTATGATATTATTCGGGATAATAATGGCAACGTTGTTAAATTATCGAATGGTTCATCTTATGTTGTTGACGGTCGTGCCATGAAACGCTTTGCCATTGAAGCAGATTTTGGTTTTATGGCAGAATTCGGTGATAGTTGGGAATTTGGTGCCGGCTATGAGGGGCTGTTCAGAAAAGATTATCGCGACCATAGCGGAATTTTGAACTGTCGATATAAATTCTAAAACACGAAAAAAAGCTGAGAACAATTTATTCTCTGCTTTTTTCCCTTGGGCGAAAAAACAAGGCATTTATAAATAAAAAAAATGTCATTCCTTGCGCGGCGCTGTGCGTCCATTTTATGTCATCGCTCGATTCCGCAGGAATCGTCCAGCGATCTTCGAATTAAAATAATCGGTAGATTCTCTGACTCGTCTGCGCTTTGCGCATCCGAGAGCGATGACATCTTTATTTTGCTTTGCGCAGTCGAGATGGATGACTGTTTATATTTTTGTGCGCCGCTTTAGGTGCAGAAATGACAATATACATTGAAATAAAAAAACGCCCCAAAAGGGCGTAACTTTGTTGGCTGCTTCACCTGGACTCGAACCAAGATTGACGGAGTCAGAATCCGCTGTCCTACCATTAGACGATGAAGCATTCATCTTTGCCAGTTGTATAAGGCATAAAAAAACAAATGTCAATCATTTTATGTATTGATTATCGCAATTTATTTGTAGAATGAAAACAAAAATTATGTTCTAGAGCGCTCACGAACGTGTTGGCGGCTGCGAGTTGGGCGTTGACGCTCATAAGTTTTAACAACATCGGGATTTTCACGTGCGCCGCGTTCATTATCTTTTATTACACCGCGCTTAGTTTGAATTAGCTTGCCATCACTCATTTTACGAGGCAAATTACCTCCGCCGCTTGAAATTTCAACGGTAACTTCTTCTTGTTGTTTTACAATAGCAACAGCATCGCGCGCATCTTGTGCAGCTTTTTCAGCTTCAGCAATTTTAACAGAATCATTTTTATGTTCTGCGTCAATTTTATCTTGCACAGCTTTTGCAAACTGTTCTTCAAAAAGTTTTAATGTTGCATTGCTAACCATCATCTTTCCCCTTTATAGACTTATTTTAGCACAAAAAAAACTTCAATGCAAGTTTTTATTGAAAATTAACTAAATAATGTTATGATTTTTTTGATGAACAAAGGAGATTCAGATGATGATATTAAGCTTAATTGTTGCTTTAGCATTAGTGTTTGTTTTTGTGCTGTATGTTCAGCTGATTGTTTGTCGCAATAAAGTGCATGAATCTATGGCTGATGTTGATGTGCAACTTAAAAAACGCTATGATTTAATTCCAAATATGCTGCAAATGGCTGCTAAGTTTATGGAACACGAAAAGAAGCTGATGACGGAGCTTGCTGATTTGCGCACAAAAGCCATACAAAATAGTTTTGCTGCTAATCCGCAAGAAAAAATAGCACTAGAAAATATGCTTAATCAGAAGTTGCAAGAATTTAAATTATCAGTTGAGAATTATCCGGATTTGAAGTCTAATCAAACAATGATGACTGCAATGCAAAGTATGAACGAAGTAGAGGAACACATTGCGGCGGCTCGGCGTTTTTATAATGCCAATGTTAACGAGCTGAAAAACAGAGTGGAAATTTTTCCAAGCAGTATAATAGCCGATTGGTTGCATATTACTTATGAAAAAACACCGTTTTTTGAAGCTGCCGAATCTGAACGTATGCCGGTTAATGCAAAGGATTATTTTAATTGAAAGAATAAAAATGACTGAAGCGCAAAATTCTGAAGATGATTTATTTGAACAATATTTAAACAAGAAGATAGTTCCTTTAATTGAGCAGTCTAATAAACTTAAAGACACGTACCGTGGGCGTTTTTGGGGCTTTTTGTGGACAATGATGTTTTTGATTTGCGCCAATACATTGTTTGTTTTGTTTAATCATCTGATATACGAACATCCATTGAATATTGAACAAATATTGTTTTTGCTAATAGCAGCTATTTTAGTTGTTATATGGCCGCTTAGACAATATAAAAAAAAGCAGCATCCGGATATTTTTGCCGAATATTTGCGTTTTTATGGTGACTGGCAAAGTTTATCGCCGTCTGAAACAGTTTTTCAAGGCGCACATATGCCGATTTTACCTTTGCACGACAAAGTGCAAACCGAACATGGAGCAAAAGGAACGTATTGCGGTGCCGATGTAAAGCTTTCTGAGGTTATCTACAAACGCCAAACTAAAACGGTTGGTCGTGGAGTTGTGGCAGAAATATTGTTGCCGCAAAATATACAGCATCAAATTTTGCTATTTGCCAAAGGTGGTTTTTATCACAAAAACAAATATGAAAATATGACATTGCTTAACGAACAAATTTTTATTCCGGCAGCCGCTTATTTTAATATTTTTTCACCGGAACAATATGCGCCTAAAAAACTGTTGTGTTCGCCTTTTTTTGAAAAAATATTAGATGTGCGAGATGTTTTCAAAACCAATAAAATCTATTTATACTTAAATGAAAATAAGGTATTTGTTTATATGGAAAGCAGCACGTTGTATTCTGAAAAAAACGGCCTTTGGCAGCCTAAAATTAAAAAAGAAAGCTTTAAAAATTTACATAAAAAATTTGCGGAAGTGTTTATGTTTATTGAACTAATGCAGGAACTTTCTGCCAGGGGAGCATAATGTTTGACAAGAACGCAAACATCGAATATCAAACAGCAAAGCAAAAGTTTGAGATATATTATCAAACAAATTTGCACCCATTATTGCAGGAACAAGAAAAAATACGCCGTAAATATCTAACTCGCTTTTTTTTATTATTTGGATTGTCGCTAATTTTTTATCCGCTTTTAATTGTTGCAACAATATGGATTATGGCGCAGTTTGAAAGTGCTGATGTAGGACCTGTTTTGTTGGTTTCCGGCTTGTTTGTAATGCTTTTATATGCCCCGATACATCGCTATAAAAAGAAAGTTAAAAATCAAATTATGCCAACTTTTGCTAATTTTTTCGGGACGTTTGAATATGTTTTTGAGCAAACAATAGATAGTGAAATTTTGCGTCAATCCAAACTATTTAAAGACTTTACAATTAATCAAGGTGACGATTATTTTTGCGGCATATATGACGGAGTTAAAATTACCATAGCAGAGGAAAAATTGCAAAAACCACAAGACATGGCAATTATGAACATTAGCTATGAACATAAAAAAAATGTATTTTGCGGTGTGTGCATTTTATTGGAAATGAATAAAAATTTCAGAGGACAAACAATTGGTTTGTGCGACCGTGGGTTGTTTAATATGTTTTGCCGGCCGGAAGGTTTGCAAAATGTGCGCTTAGAAGATATCCGCTTTGAAAAAATTTTTGAAATATATGCCGATAATCAAATAGAAGCGCGCTATTTATTGACCACTGCTTTTATGGAACGTTTGCTGAAACTGCAAAAACTTTATGAAGGAAAAAGTATTCAGTTCAGTTTTAATAATAATAAACTGCTGATTGCCATTGCAACCAAACAAAATATGTTTGAAACAAATTCATTTTTCAAAAGTAATTTACGCAAACAAAACATAGATTTAGCTTTTGAGCAATTTTATACGGTTTGCTCTATTGTGCGGCTTCTACAGCTAAACATACATACAGGTATGTAAACATTCATAATTGCTACAACTGCACGGTATAAATCAAGTTTGTCATACGAGGAACGCCAATCGGATACCCGGCGGTGATAACAAGATATTCACCTTTTTTGCCGATTTTTGCTTCTTTAGCAATTTTCAACGCAGTTTCCTGCAACTTGGTAATATCGGTAAATACTTCAGGATTAACAAATGCTCTTACGCCCCAAACCAAACCAAGCCGTTGAGCTACTTCCGGCGTTAGAGTAATGGCTACAATTGGCAAAGATGGACGCTCACGCGCCATAGAAACAGTGGTGAATCCGGTAGCCGAATAAGTTACGGTGGCGGCAATATTCGGTAAGACATTGCTCATTTCACTGGCGGCATAGGTAATGGCATCGGCCATATCATCACAGTCGGATAAATCTTTATCTATTTGTACGCGTGCATAATATGAGGCATCATCTTCCACTTGAGTAATAATTTGATGCATCATAGCCACAGCTTCTGCCGGATAAGCACCGGCAGCTGTTTCAGCTGAAAGCATGACGGCATCGGCACCGTCAAATACGGCGGTTGCCACATCGGAAACTTCGGCACGGGTAGGGGTAGGGTTAACAATCATTGATTCCAGCATTTGAGTTGCCACAATGACCGGTCTGCCATATTTGCGGCAAGTTTTTACAATGCGTTTTTGCAAAACCGGAACTGTTTGAATTGGGCATTCAACCCCTAAATCGCCTCTGGCAACCATAATTCCGTCTGATTCTCGAACAACTAAATCAAGCTCATCAACAGCACTTGGTTTTTCTAATTTAGATATAATCCATGCGCGGTTACCAATTAATTTACGTGCCGTACGCACATCTTGAACACTTTGCACAAAAGAGAGGCAAACCCAATCAACACCCAGATTAAGGGCAAATTCCAAATCTTTTTTATCTTTTTCGGTAATGGCGGAAATCGGCAATTTTACATTTGGCAAATTAACTCCTTTATGCGCCGAAAGATAGCCGCCGACTTTTACCACGGTTTCAGCAACCTGATTTTTATTTTTTAGCACTTCCAGTTCAATATTACCATCATTAAGCAACAGTTTATCGCCGGCCTTTAAAACCGCAAAAATTTCTTTGTGCGGCAGTTGCACACGTGTTTCATCACCGTTTTCATCAATCATATCAAGGGTGAATTTTTGCCCTTTTTTAAGCAAAACTTTATCGGTTTTAAAAGTTCCGACTCTAAGTTTAGGGCCTTGCAAATCGGCCACAATAGTAAGGTGGCGATTATATTTTGCTGCCAACTCACGCACAATTTTGAAGCGCTCTGCATGCTCTGCATGGGTGCCGTGGCTGAAGTTAAAGCGAAAAGCGTCAACACCTGATTTTATCAACTTTTCAATCATGTTTTTTGAAGCGGTTGATGGTCCTATGGTTGCTAAAATTTTTGTATGTGTATCTATTGGCATAATTTTTCCCCTTATATGATATTGTATTTTTTTTATGTTCATACTTGCTGAACAATTATAATCTATTTAAATATGGTCATTTCATAAAATTTTGCACTTGTCAAATATAAAAAACTTTGTTAAGACATTACATCATTATTTTTTAAAGGAGAATTAAAATGGCAGATGAAAATCAAGTTAAAGCGGAAGTAGGCGGTGTGGCTGCTGACAGATTGCGCTCTCTTATTGAACGCATTGAGCGTTTGGAAGAAGAAAAAAAAGAATTACAAAGTGATATTCGAGATATTTTTGCCGAAGCTAAAAGCGCCGGCTTTGATGTTAAGGCTATGCGTACAATTTTGAAACTGCGCAAAATGAATGCGGCAGACCGTGATGAACAGGAAGTTGTGGTTGAAACATATCGCAAAGCATTAGATTTTTAACTTATATACAAAATTTGCAAAAGCACCGATTTTTATCGGTGTTTTTTTTATGATTCGAACGTAACACTACCTGCGCAAGCAGGTAGATGTAGACAATCCTAAATCTTCGCGCTATACTGCGGTTATGGAAGAAGTAAAGTATAGCAAACAACGCTATATAGAATATCAATGACGCGAAGATTTAGG
>JAFUBQ010000021.1 GCA_017460085.1 Alphaproteobacteria bacterium | reverse complement strand
TATATTATATAAAATTATATTATATTATATAAAAAGTATACTTGCTAAAGCGTTATACACTCTTTGAACCTAAAACCGCAACCTAAAATGTAAAATAAAATATAAAACCCAAAATGTATTGTTTTTTCTTTTTAGTAAAATTTGAAAAGTATAATGTTATGCTTGACAACACTTGCAGATGTTCTTATTTTAAGGATAACGATTTTATTTAGGAGATATAATAATGAAAAAAGCCGAAAATGTAAAAGAATTTGTTGAACGTGTTGATGCTGCAAAAAAACTAAATCCGAAAGATTTGTCTTCTGATCAAGATTTAAGCATTGCCATTATGAATTTAATTTCAATTGAAGAACATTTGGTTTTTTCCGGTGCTAAGACTGGTAAAAATTCATACTATGATTTAATTAAACAAATTCGTGAAATGCGCAAAAATCTGCTGCAAAAAATAATTCCAAGCTACGAAGGCGAAGTTTGGTGCATTTCTAAGCATTTGCTGGCAAGTTCTATGCGTTTAATGGAAGTAGGTACCAAGCAGCAATCGCTTGGACGCGATGAAGAAGCATATAAACTTTTTAATTCAGCATATGACCTATATTGTTTGTTCTGGGGCTTAAATATGGGAATGATTGAAAGTAAAGAGCTGAAGTGGGTTGAACCTGATATAGAAAAAATTAAGCAAATTGCCGCTAAAACCGAAGAAACCGTGCAAAATGTTTCACCAACATCAGCTTCTGAATCGATCTCTGCAGAAGAACCTCAAGATAATTCTCCTTTTGCTAAAATGAAACGGATGGTGCGCAAAGCGGTTAATTGTTGTATTGAATAAGAAAGCTAGGCATAAATGAAAAATTTTTGGACTATCATTGTATGTTTTATGAGTTTGTTTGCCTTAAATGCTTGCAATTCCGAAGATAACATCAAGACTTTAAGTGCTAAAAAAGTGTATTTTTTCTACCAAAACACTTGTCCTCATTGCCACACTGCCGCACAATATATTAAAAATAAATACCCGCAGCTTTCTGTTGATAAGCGCGATATACGCCTACCCGGAAATATGGCTATGTTCAAGCAAGCTGTTATGGTCTATAATATCCGTAGTGCCGCTGGAACACCGCTAATTTGTTTTGGCGAACACTATATTATGGGCTGGGGACCTAAAGACCACGAAGTGTTTGATTATTATGTGCAACCATATTTGCCTGAATAATCTGACAAGTCATTTTAAATTCGTTTAATTATTTAAGGGTGTTTAGCACATTTAACACCCTTAATTTTTTATATTTTTTTTCAGTGTGCAGAATTTATGCCAAAACAACTTGCAGAATATTTACGAGCAATTAGCCTGCTACACCGCTATTAATAAAAAATTATATTGATTACCTTTAATTTGCCTAATTTATGATTATTTTATGGGCGTAAATTCAACTGAAAAGAAAGGAAAAAATATGCCACACGAAAATCATGAACCTCTGGAAAATCCACAGAATCAACCTCATACGCATCCGGAAGAACATCTTAAACCGAAATGCGATTGCGGGCCTGATTGCCATTGCGGCTGTCAAGAAGGGAAACACTGCATTTGCGGCGGAAAATGCAAACATAAAGGCGCTAAATTGGTTGCAGCTCTAATTATCTTTTTTGCCGGTTTCGGTTTGGCAATGGCCTGCCGTTGTGCTAAGCATTCCGGTAGCGGATGTCCTCATCATCATTGTGCTATGATGAAACAACATGCAATGATGACGCCTAATTATGCTGATGGTGCCGGAAATGTCATAATTATCAATACCGATGGAACTCAACCGACAATGTATAAGCATCGTCAGGCAGAAAAAATGGGGAAGATGCCTCGTAACACATCAACTAATATTAAATCGGCAACACCTGTTGCCCCAATGGTTGATGAAGAAGAATTTGATTAATTAAGTAAAATATATCTTCAAAAAAGGTTTGGAACATGTAACAGTGCTAAAAGCTACGGACACTTTTCAAAATACCTAGTTTATAATGCGCAAAGATAAAAGTTAGAGAGTAAGAGTTATTCCTCTTACTCTTTAACTTTATAGAATAGTATGTTTTATTAATTCCTAGATGTTTTATTTTTCTGAAATTATTTGCAATTTAGCCAATCTCAAATGAATTACCGGCAATTAAAATAGACTGGAGAAAGTAATGGAAAATATATAAAAATATGTTGAATAAATTTTATGGTTTTGTAACATAAAAATTAAAAAAATAGGGGTAATAAATATGTTAATATCTGTTTCAAAAGCGCAAAATTTTATTGAAGAACTAAAACAAAATGAATTGGCATTGGGGCGAGATCCTAAAACTTGGTTCACTTATGAAAATCATGTATATGGAACAGCTCAAATTGCAAAGATGATTGCGTCGGAAATAAGCACAATGAATGCAGATAGAGTTTATGTTATGGGATTATTACACGATATATGCAGAACCGAAGAAGATAGAGTTCAGCGGTTTCACGGGATACTCGGTTATGAAAAATTAATAAATCAAGATAAAGATGTTGCACGAATTTGTTTAGTACATATGTTTCCATGGAGTAATTTGCCTCCATATGAACAATGCACAAACTTATTTTATGGAAAAGAAAAAGATTACCAATTTATTGCAAATTTTATCAAAAACAATAAACCAGTAGATGAAGATTATTTAATCCAATTGTGTGATAATTTAGCAAATAAAAATGGACTTGTAACGTTAGAACAACGAGCTGCAGAATTCATTGAGCGCCATGGGAATGTAAATGTTGACGATATTTTGATAGACAGTAATGAAATAAAGAAATATTTTGATAAAAAAATAGGTCATGATATATATGATTTTTTCAAATCAAGATAAGTTCTATCAGAAGTACTATAATTGATGGAAAATAAATATTTTGTTATAAAATAGAGAAAGTAATGGAAAATATATAAAAGCATATTGAAAGAAAATTTATAGTTTTGTATTCTAAACAAAAGTTTTAGGAGAATTCAATATGAAGAAATTGGTTTTAGCAATATTTTTTTTACTTTGCGGATGTGTTCACTCTCAAAGTCGTTTCTTATATTCTAATGAGCAAGGACACGAAGTTTATCAGACAGATTGTAGTTGGACCGATTTTGGTGATTGTCTCATTGAGGCAAATAGAGTTTGTCCTGCAGGATATGATATTGTAATGTCATCAGAAACACCTACTGGAAATTTTTCAGATTTTAATACAAAAGGCAGAGAAAATTCTTTTGGAGTTTTCTCTTCATATGATATGAATACTTCGGGAACATCTTTTAATACATATAAACGGTATTTAATATATGCCTGCAAAGCTGTAAATCTACAAAACTTAAATTCTAAAAATTAATTTTGATGAGTAGAAAGAATTAATAATGGAATTTATAGTCGGATTTATAGTCCTTGCAGTTATATTCTTTTTCAAACTCTATTCTCCTGATATAAAGGGAAAGTGGGGAGAAATGAAGGTTGCCGGAATTTTATCGTTATTACCGGAAGAGAATTATAAAATTATCAACGATGTAATTATTCAAACAAACAGATATACTTCACAAATTGACCATATAGTTGTTTCAATCTATGGGATTTTTGTAATTGAAACCAAAAACTATTCCGGCTGGATAACTGGCTATGAAAATTCAAAGCAGTGGACACAGAACATTTTTGGTCACAAAAACTCGTTTTATAATCCTATCAAGCAAAACAAAAGCCATATACTTGCTCTTAAGAACGAACTTTATATCATTGAGGACAATTTTATACCGATTATTGCTTTTTCCGGTAATTGTTCACTTAAAGTGGATACTGAAACTCCGATTATTTATATCTCTCAAATTTATAGCGAAATTAAACGACACACTGAGATTAAGTTTGATAAAACGCAGATAGATGGTATAGTTGAACGGATTAAAGCTATTAACGTAAATTCTCCGGATATGAAACAGCATCATGTGGTCGAGATTAGAAATAATGTTATGAGAGAAGCACTTGACGTACAAAAAGGAATTTGTCCGAAATGTGGTGCACCGTTAGTTTTACGAAAAGGACGATATGGAGAATTTTACGGATGCAGTAATTATCCGAGATGTCATTACACCCACTCGGACAGATAAATCGGACTTGGATTTGATTTTCTGAACCGCTTGATTTTATTGCTTTTGCATAAAAAGTCCGATAATTTAGGAAAAAATGCAGTTTTGATGAACGACACAATCGGACTTTATGGGATTCAGCCCTGATAAAGCAAAAAAGCACCTTGAAAGGTGCTTTTTATAAAATGGTGCGCGATAGTTTGCAATTATCGGACTGAAAATTATGACGAGTATAGGCAGCTAGAATATAAGCTGAAGCTGCTTGACAAATATTGATAAAAATGCTAGTATTATATTTAAGAGGTGTTTTATGATTTTTAGAAAACCTGATCATTCGGAAACGCAAGAAGACGCAAAAATTGCTGAAATATTGAAGTCAGCAAAGGATTTTGCACAAAAAATAGCACCTGATAATTGGAAAGAGAATATTGAAAAAATATATACTGATTTGACTGTTGTTTTGTGTGATGGTAATAGAACTTTTAAGGCTCTTCAAGATGGAAAACTGAAAGATACTAAATTTTCTGCCGCAGCAGTTAAGTTTTGGGAAAATATTGATACCAAAGAATTTACAACAACTCAAGGAATAGCTATTTTTCCTATAGCAAGTAGTCATGTTATAACACATGAAGCTCTTCATGCTTTTTCCTCTGATGCTGGCAAAACGGAAAATGGCGGCGGATATATAAAAGTTGGTTCAAAATATGCCGAATTTGATAGAGATGGTAATATAGTTTCAAGAACTAATGACGATTTGAATGAAACTATAACAGATGCATTGGCTAGCAGAGCTCATGGGCGCATAGGTCCCGGAACAAACGCCGGTTATGTGTCACAAGTTATTATGGCAGATTTACTTATAGGGGAAAAAATCGAAGACAATGCTTTTATTCAAGATGTTTATTTTAGAAAAAGTGAAAAATTTGCCGAAGATTTTGATAAAACGATAAAAGCATCTAAAGTTAAATTTGCAGATTATTTACAAGGTTTTAATGTTCTTGGTTCTGAAGAAGATAATCAAAAATCCGATGAAATGTTAAAAGGTGCAGTAGAATATAATTTAAGAAAAGCTAGAACCGCGGAAGAAATTGATAAAGTGTATACTTTTCAACAAAAGGTTATCAATTTTTATAAAGATGGTGGAATAACAACTAATTTTATGGAAACTGAAGATATTTCAAGAATGGAAAATCTCTTAAAGTTTGCCGACAAAATGCAAAAACAATGCAAATCTAATTTGGTGGCACAAAAATTTGCAATAAAACAAGTAATAAACGAAAGTTGAATTTATTTTTTTATCGGACCGGAATTTGATTTATCAAATCACTTGATTTTATTAGCTTTTGTTTAAAAAGTCTGATAATATTTGAAAAAATGGCATTTTAGGAAATCTGATTATCGGACTTTTTCACTGATGGGAAAAATGTAGTATTTTCAATAGTTAAGCCGTTCGACAAACTGCTTCGAACGGCTCAAATTAACAAATGGTGCCGCTGATAAGATTGTCCCTCGCTAAAGCTCGCGACTTCTCCGCCGCCTCGCTCATATGCGCTCGGCGATGTCGACTCCGGACTTACGACCCCGCCTCGTCGTCATCGGCTCGCCGCGGTTAGCTTGAAGCTACCCTTACTTGCCGGACGTCTTCGGGCTGAGCTTGTAAAAACAACATTTTGAGGTTGTTTTTACTTCGCCGCTACCAATGACGTGCAAGAGCACTTATTGGCTAATGACTAGATTTTAACCTGTTTTTCTCAATGGTATTTTTAAACCAAAAAAGGCCGGTCTTGCAACCGGTCTTTTTGGGTTTAATGGTGCGCGATACTATGCGATTATCGGACTGAAAATTATGAGTATTACAGAAAGTTGGAAGAAAGGATTATTAGTGCATTAAGGTTTTGATGTCAATAGATATTTTTTTATCAACTTAGAGTATGTTTCTCAAACTACTTGATTTTATTGACTTTTAGAAGTTCAACCCCACAAAAGTAAAAAAAATACTTGACAAAAATTGCAGAGGGGAGTAGAATAAAGTAGGTAATTAAAATTTATATATTATGAAGTATTTATTTTTTTCAGTTTTCGTTTCCGTACTATTTTTAATTTCATGTAATAACACCGAATATATTGACTCTTACAGAGTTAACGGTTCGGAAATAAAAATCATCAGTGAAGGAGAAGTTTATGAACACTCATTGAACTACTTTAAGCTGCTTGAAGAAATAAGAACGGAGAGCGATTCAATTTTTATTGAGGACGAGGTAAAAACGGCCAAAACCGGTTTTAACCCCGTGGAGCGCGTAAAAACTATTTATTCTGTTAATTATGGCAACTATACGGTAAAACGTTGTCTATACAAAACCGCCTTTGAAGTGATTACATCTTCATGGCTTGGTAGCAATAGACGGAATAAATACATACCGATACGTTATGAGGCTGAAGAAATTTGGCTAAATGGTAAATTGATTTTAGAGCAACCGTTTGTGTTTGAAAATATAAGCACAGAAATAACGGAAATTGCTCCGGATGAAGGAGAAACAGATATAGTCGAAAAATTTTTGCTTAAATTTCAGATTGTAGCGCACAATCGCTATTTTGAATATCAAAGCGAACCGTTTTTCTGTTATTATCATATCGTAAGGATGAATAAATCTGACGTTTTTGTTTCGCCTGATGATATTACCATTACGGTAACCTATGATTGGCATCCTGATTAAGCTCAAAAACACTGCATTTCACAAGATTTGCGGTGTTTTTTTGGGGTACTCCAAAAATTTGTGAAAAATAAAAAACTCCGATAATGTTTGAAAAAGTGCAATTTTCGAGAAGCAATTTATCGGACTTTGTGGGAGGCAGCCCTATCAACACAAAGACCGCCTGCATTGAGGCGGTCTTCAAAAATGGTGCCGCTGATAAGAATCGGACTTACGACCCCGTCATTACCAATGACGTGCTCTACCACTGAGCTACAACGGCATAATCTATACAATTTTCATAATGACGGGGTCTACTCCCCCGCCTCGTCGTCATCGACTCGCTGCTGAAAGCATAAAGCTTTCATTGCTTGCCGGACGTCTTCGGGCTGAGCTCGTAAAAACAACATTTTGAGGTTGTTTTTACTTCGCCGCTACCAATGACGTGCTCTAAAACTAAAGCTACAACGGCATAATTTATACAATTTTCATAATGACGGGGTCTACTCCCCCGCCTCGTCGTCATCGGCTCGCTGCTGAAAGCATAAAGCTTTCCTTGCTTGCCGGACGTCTTCGGGCTGAGCTCGTAAAAACAACATTTTGAGGTTGTTTTTACTTTGCCGCTACCAATGACGTGCTCTAGAACTAGAGCTACAACGGCATAATCATAATATAAAACATAAAAATTTGCCCAAATCTCAATAAGGAAACTTCAACTTTAATCGTTAAAGCACCCACCGATGACTACAAAATACATAGAACTTTTTAAAAATCAACCACTTTTTTATATTATTTGTAAAATTTATGTAAAATTTTTACTTTTAGGGCATATTATATATGAAAAATTGTGTTAATTTTGTAACAATGAGGTAAATATGAGCTTGCAAAATACGGAAAAATTATCAACCAACGATGATGTTATCACTAAAAACGGTCATACTAAAACCAGTGGATTGCACTATTTTATTATTCTCTTTAGTGTTATTTGGTTCGGGGTTGTGGCAGTTTATATTACAAAGTTCTTCGGTTGGGATAACCTCTTTTCAATGGTGCCGAATGAATTTAGCGGATTTTTAGCCGGTGTTACGTTGCCATTGGCCATTATTTGGGTGATTATGGCCTATATTGATCGCGGAAACAGCTATCGCCGCGAGGCTGCATTGTTGCAACGTTCAGTTAACCAACTCATTTTTCCCGATTCGGAAGCAAATAATGCAACTAAAATGATTGCTAATGCCATTGAAAAACAAGTAGCAGAGCTTAAAGAAGCAACTCGTGATGTATATGCGCAAAGCGATGTTATTCGCCGCGACTTGGTAGAACGAATTAATGATATGCGACAGCTTTCCGAGTCAATTCATACATATTCAACTCAAGCACTTCCTAATTTGGCGGAAGAAATTCGCAATTTAACCCAAAACTTTCAAGATGTGGCAGAAAAAGCCTCAACAACCACGGCAGACTTTCGTGTTAATACTTTGCAAATTCGTGAAGACAGTGAAAATTTAGCCAACATTTTAACTCCGATGGTTAATCAAATGGTTACGGCTGCCGAACACGTTAAAGAGGTCGTAAATGTGAATAATGAAAATATCAATAAGGCGCAAGAGCAACTTCTTACATATTCGCAAACTAGCCGCGAAGCCATTAGTCAGATTATTGAAACGTGGGCGCAAAAAGGCGAAAATTTAGAAAAAACTTTCTTGCGCACTGCTGAAAATTGTGACGACTTATTCCGTAAACTTGATTCCGGGGTATCGCAAATTGAGAGCAGCATTTCCGAACAGAAAAAAGTTATTGAAGCTCAGGCTGATTTACTTGATAAAAATTCGGGATATCTGGAGAATAAACTCGGCGAATATGGTAAATTAATCAGTTTGGAAGTTGAAGCCATGGTAGAGCGCTCCGGTAAATTAGAAAATAATGTACAAGCGCAGTTGGCTAATTTGAAAGAAACGGCTAATCAGGTTTCTGATTTGTTTGCTAAAGTAGGCGAGGGAATTGTGGCTAAGCGTCAAATGCTTGAAATTGAAGGTTCACAGATGGTGAAAAACATTAGTGCCACCACCGGTCACTTGGAAGAAGAACTAAAGGCCTTGAAGGAATATTACGATAGCACACAAAGCAAAAATGGGGAAATGCATAAAATATTTGCTGAGGTGGCAACTAATTTGCAACAAGTAGAAAACGATTTGAATAATCGTTTACAGCAATTTAGCTCAATTACAGATGGTATTGCCGATAAATTTAAATCAGCAACAGTCGGAATTGGGGAAAATATCAATAAGTTATCCGCAAATGCTGATAATATGGTTCAACAAAGTAAGGTTAATGCGGCATTATTGATTGAGCAAGATGAGTATGTTAATAAATCATTGGTTAGTTTGAAGCAAATGACCGGCAAAATTGCCTCGGTTAATGATGAATTGTCTGCCACCGGCAACAAGATTGGTGAAACCTTATCACAATATGAAGGTAAGTTGTCCGGATTTAGCAATACCATCAGCCGTCATATTGAAGACTTAAGCAATAATTATGATAAAGCGCAACAGCAGATAGAAGCGCTTGAACAAAAATATAAAATGTCCAACATTGATATGTTTATGAAAAATTCAGCAGATGTTATTTCTGAATTGGAGGCTTTGGCTATTGATGTTCATGGCATTTTTAATAAACAAGGAAAAGACAAAGAATTGTGGCAGCAATACTATGCTGGTGACCATGGGGTATTCGTTCGTTATCTATCGGAAAATATGACGAAGAATGAAATTATAGCTATTCGTCAAGACTATGAAAACAAACCGGATTTCCGAGTGGTGGTTGATAAATACATTGATGATTTCAACAGCTTGATTGCGGCGGCACGTAAAAATAATCGTGCCGGTACTTTGTTAGCTCTGATTTCCGGTTCTGATATCGGTAAAGTTTATTATGTTTTGGCGCGTGCTTTAGGAAAGCTGAATTAATGGCAATTGACGGCTTTACAAGTTCCGTATTTATGGCTCCGATGGCCGGCATTACTGATGCTCCTTGGCGCACGATAATTAACGAATGCGGGAAAGGTAACCTCATTTCGGAAATGGCGGCCGTCAATGCGATTCAATATAAAAATCCTAAAAGCTATCAAATTGCTAATGTGAATAACGAGCCATATCCGGTTGTGGTGCAGCTAGTTGGTAATTCGCCGCAATTGTTTGCCGAAGCGGCAAAATTAGTGGCAGATTTAGGGGCAAAATCTATTGATATAAATATGGGTTGTCCGGTAAAAAAGATTGTAAACAATAATTCCGGTTCGGCTCTAATGAAAGATATTAAACTTGCCTCACAAATTATTGAAGCTACTGTTAAAGCGACACCACTTAAAGTTAGTGTGAAATTTCGCAAAGGATGGGACAATGCACATATTAATGCTGTTGAATTTGCGCAAATGTGTGAAAACAGCGGTGCATCATATGTTACGGTTCATGGCAGAACGCGTACACAAGGATATAGCGGTTTTGCTGATTGGGAAATTATTAAAGCTGTGAAAAATGCCGTAAAAATTCCGGTTATCGGTAACGGTGATATAGACAACCCGCAAAAAGCTGCCGAACGCATTCAAGAAACTCATGTTGACGGTATTATGATTGGGCGGGCATTATTAGGTAATCCTTGGCTATTAAATGCCACACATCAATATTTAGCGCAAGGTATATTATTACCATTGCCGTCTTTAACGCAGATTAAAGCAACAATGCTTAAACATTTGCGCCTTTTAACAGATTATTATGGTGAAAAAAGCGGTATGGCGATTTCGCGTAAACATATAAATTGGTATGTTAAAGGTTTGCATGAGGCTAAAGCGTTTCGAGAACAATATACCAAACTGAATGAATTGAACGCGGCAGAAGATTTAATTGAAAACTTTTTTGCAAAGGTGACGATATGAAAATAGTAGTTGGCGGGGCATCAAATGTAGGCAGAAGTATTGTCGGCTATTTAAGCTTAGGCAATAATGATATAGTTGTAGTAGATGAAGATGAAATTAAACTTGGTGAAATTGCCAAAGAATATGACATTCAACCTGTTTTAGGTTCAATTTCGCATCCTGATGTGCAAGAAAATTTAGGTATGAAAAATGTTGATATGTTGATTGCGGTTACCGACAGCGATGAAGTTAATATGGTAGCATGTCAAGTGGCATATACACTATTTAATGTGCCGAAAAAAATTGCTCGCGTCGATTCTAAATATTTTCTTAATCCGCTGTGGAACGCTTTGTATAATGAAAAAAGTTTACCTGTTGATTTAGTTATTACACCTGATGTTGAAATTGCTAAATTTATTTTGAGTTTGCTCAATTTACCCGGTAGTACTGCTATATATCCGTTTGTGAACAATGATATAAATATTATAGCATTTCGTTGTCGTGATACAGATATACCTTTGCTCAAGCTCAGTATTTTGGATATTAACTTAAAATTGGCACAAATTGGTGCGCATATAGGGTTAATTATTCGCGGTAATCGCAGGATTTTGATAAATGATGAAACCTTAAAATTACAGCGCAATGATGTTGTATATATATGCTGCCGCCCACGGTACAATATTGAGGCAATGCGTTTGTTCGGAGTTGACCATAATGCATTTGAAAAAGCGGTTATCTTCGGTGCTAATGCAATTTCTTACTATATTGCTTCGGAGCTGGAAAAAAATGACAGTATTGTAAATTGTAGTATTGTTGAAGATAATCCGCAAAAGGCGCAAAAATTGGCTGAACTACTTAATCAAACGGCCGTAATTAGTGGAGAAATGCTGAGCGATGTAATTTTGGAAGATGCCGGATTTAATTATGCCGATGTTGATGTTGCCGTTACAGACCGCGATAAGGATAATTTGCTCATTTCATTGTTGGCTTCAAAAAATAAAGAAGCACAGGCAGTTTCACTGGTAAATTCACGTGATTATAATGTTTTAGGAACAAACATTCGCAATAATGTTATTGTGGATAGAGCCGTAATTACAATTTCTGCTATTTTAAATTATTTGCGGCGGGCGCGGATGAATGAAGCATATGCCATTGGTCGCGGTATCGGTGAAATATGGGAGTTACGCTTGGGGCAAGACAGTGTAAATTTAGGAAAATCAGTTACAGAATTGTATTTGCCGTCAGACAGCGCTTTGCTTGCGGTTTGGCGGCAAAGTGAACTTATATTTGACTTTTCTGAATATCGCATTGAAGCTGATGATAAAATAATTATATATGTGGCTCCAAACGACATTCGCCGCATTGAGAATATTTTTTATTTTTAGCTATATAAAAACACTTGCTAAATCATACTATTTGAATTATAAGATAAGCAAATTGTGTATTATTAATTTAAAGCTTAATCTTATGGAAATTATTAAAGCAAAAAACTTTCGCATCAAGAAGGTGAAGAAAGTTGATGAGTATTGGGAACTTTATCCTAAGGATGGAAAAAAGCCACTTCGCTTAAAAACTGATTTGGTATATGGCAAAATACCGCCGGTGTGGAAATTTCCGTGGCAGAGCCATAAACTCAAGCTAAAAGTTTTGGTTGACAAGTTTATTGTTTTTGCCGAAATGGACGGTCGCGTTTTGTTTGAAATTTCGGAAGATCAATATTCCGAAAAGATGAAACAGGAAGTGCAGTACACACAAAGAATCGAAGAAGAATGGCAAGCTCATGTTAAAGAATATAGGGCTTCCGTTAAAGCTCAATTATTGGCTTTTCTTCCTAAAGTTCCGACCGTGATCAACATTGAAGATGAAATCAGCAAATTTCCCGTTTGCTGGTCAAACTATTTGAAAATGTTTTTGCCGATGTAATATGGCAATAAGCAAGAACAACAACGTTTGTTTTTGCTTTATTGGTTGATCGATATTGCCAACCGCCTATATAAACGCCATGTTGATCTTGAATCTTCACTTAGCATTGCTTTTGCATCTGTGGAATTTTCCATAAAAGCGAATGTATCTGCCGAACTCAGTGAAGCTATGGTCCAAGAGCTTGAAAACACTCCTGAATTTAAAGATGAAGAGGCTTTTGCAACATATTTTGAAGCTAAGCAAGAATTACAGCGCGTTTTGCCGCCGGCAGAAAAACGGTTGGAAATTTATCTGAACAAAGTCGTGAACCAACTCTTGGGGGCTTATGCTGATGATGCTGCAAAATTGCATTGCAAAAGACAGCGCGACATTTGGGGGGGCACTATTGATACTGATCATGAGGCGTATCGTTACCTGATTGAAAAAATGAAGTTACCGCAGTTTTCATCATTGATTGTGGAAAATCAATATTCTAAAGAGCAAATTGAGCGGTTTAATAATCGTTAATAAGGCAAAAAATCCTGTTCAAATTGAACGGGATTTTTTGTTATTTTAATAAATATTTTTAAGATTATGCAAAAAAATATATATTTTATTGAAAAAAACACTTGACCTTGAAAAAAAATGCAGGTATATATGCACTTGTTAAATATGTGGTCCCATCGTCTAATGGTTAGGACATCACCCTTTCACGGTGGCAATATGGGTTCGAATCCCGTTGGGATCACCAATACAAAAAGAGGAAGGCTATACTTCCTCTTTTTTCTTTTTTAAATACCACCGTTTATAAGCCAGAATTGGCGGTTTGTTTGAAAAGCGATGGCAACCTTAAAGTGGTAATATACTTTTTTATTCTTTTATAAAAAATCCTTATTTCAGCACAAATCTATACTTTTGGGTAGTAACACCTCTGTTTTATGTTGCCACCGCTAACCTATTGTATAAGCAAAATTATTTTGTTGGCTTTTTGTTAACGGTTCGCATCTCGTTTCCTACCAGCAAACGAACAATACAAAATTTTTTCACTTTTTTGAGTACGATTTTTTCTCCTGCGGGCTTGGTCTCTTCAGGAGGTAACAAAATGACCGAAATTGAAGAGATTGTTAAGCTGATGCTACCGGAATTACTTATTTATTTTAAATCCGAAAAAATCAGCGATTTTGTGCAGAAAGGACT
The DNA here is from genome assembly GCA_017460085.1 of Alphaproteobacteria bacterium. Taxonomy (GTDB): domain Bacteria; phylum Pseudomonadota; class Alphaproteobacteria; order RF32; family CAG-239; genus RUG410. Next base: position 88,685 of record JAFUBQ010000021.1, on the reverse strand, counting down.
GGATAATAGAGAAAAACAGAGCATTCATTGTGTTCAGGAGGTAACAACCGATGATTGAACAACAGCTTGAAGAAATGCAGAATTTACCGAACGCGGAAATCAGAAAACTGTTCGAAAAGTATTTTAATTATACCATTCAGAACCGACCGCGCGAATTTTACATTGAAAACATCGGCTATCGAATGCAGGAGCTGGAATTTGGCGGACTGCCAATGAAAACACGCCAACTTTTGGATAAGATGTCCACCGCATCTAATGCCAAATCTTCTAAGCCGAGAGTTGCACCGATTGGCACAAAAATCGTTAAGAATTACAAAGGTACGGATTACGTGGTGCGCGTTTTGGAAGAAGGTTACGAACTCAACGGCCAATGGTTTAAGAGTTTATCGGGAATAGCCAAACACATCACGGGAATGAAAATATCCGGCCGCGAATTCTTTACTATAAGCAAATGGGAAAAATAAATGCAAAAAGTCAGATGCGCAATATATACACGAAAATCCACCGATGAGGGTTTGGAAAAAGAATTTAATTCGTTGGAAGCTCAGTATGAAGCTGGACTTAACTATATAAAAAGCCAAGTTTATAAAGGTTGGGAAGTGATACCCGAACGTTATGATGATGGCGGTTACAGCGGAGGAAATATCAATCGACCGGCTCTGCAGAAGTTGCTTGATGATGTTCGTAAGGATAAAATTGATATGATCGTCGTGTATAAAATCGACCGTTTAACACGTTCGTTGACTGATTTTTCAAAATTGGTGGATGTATTTGATGCACATCAATGCTCTTTCGTATCGGTTACGCAAAATTTTAATACATATGATTCAATGGGGCGATTGACCTTAAATATGCTTTTATCATTTGCGCAATTTGAACGCGAGGTTGATGCCGAGCGTATCAGGGATAAAGTTGCCGCCTCTCGCAAAAAAGGAATGTGGATGGGAGGACGGGTGCCGTTTGGATATAATGCCGTAAACAAAAAGCTGATTATTAATCCGGAGGAAGCCGAAATTGTTAAGCTGATATATAATAAGTATTGTTGCTGCCGTTCGGTTCGTGAAGTTGGAAATTATTTGCGGGAGAACAATTACAAAACGGCAGATCGCCTAAAGGATGACGGAACAACAGAATATGGTCAAGAATTGAAGCAATGTAAATTAAACCACATTTTGAGTAATCCGATTTATATCGGTAAAGTTGTGCATAAAGGCACGGTATATGACGGTCAGCACGAAGCCATTATCAGTCAATCCCTATGGGATAAAGTGCAAGAGATAAAGAAAAATAATTCAGAAGATGGATTTAATTTTAAGGAGGTGATGCACCATTCCTTGTTGCGGGGCATGGTTGAATGCGGATGTTGCCATAGCGGAATGATTTTAACCTACACTTCTAAGAAAACTAAAAAATATAACTATTACACTTCATCAAAGGCCAACAAAGAAGGCCGTCATCACTGCGAAGTCGGTTCTATCGGTGCCGGAGAATTAGATGCTTTGGTATTAAAGCAACTGCATAATATATTCAGATCGCCGCGATTACTGGACGAGATTTCCAAACAAGTAGCGGTGGAAGATGAAAACATAGGATTAACCGAAATTACAGAAAAACTCAAAGAAACAGATAATATATTCAATTATTTATCGGTAGAAACGGCACGTGCAGTTATCGAAAGATTAGTGTCAAAAATTGTCATATATAAAGATAAACTGGTTATCCGGCTTTTACCGCTTGGCACGACTTTATTAGAAGCAACTAAGGCAAAACCGCTTGTACCGAGTACCGAATATCCGGAGCTGATGGAATTACATTATTCTATGGATTTTAGGCGCAGAAACGGTCATATTACGGTTACGTTGCCGGAAGAAGAACCAATAGAAGCAAACGACACACTGGTTGGTGCATTAGTTAAGGCATTTGCTTGGAAAAAAGAAATTGATAATGCTGTCTCGGTCAGTCAGTTGGCCAAGCGTGAAAACATCAGCAGACAGTATTTATCAAAAATTCTAAAAATGGTCTACCTTGCACCGGATATTGTTGAAGCCATCTTAGTCGGTACACAACCGAGTAAATTAAAACTTACGGATTTCTTTAAATCGCCAATACCGGTATCATGGGCTGAACAACGCCAAAAATATGGATTTAGTTAATTTTGGGTTAATAAAGTAGCTAATTTAATAGATAAAAAGTTCATAAAATCAGAAAATAAGCCTTTCACAACAATTTGAAAGGTTTATTAAAATGTATAAGGACGTATTCTCCGGTATACCGGAATATGTTAAGATAACTATTTGCTCACAAGTAAAAAAACTAACGAGCACGAACTATTTTACATCAGATAACGATAAGGACGATATAATACAAGATCTCCTTATTTTTTATATAGAACAGTTTTATAAAAAGCCCATACCCAGTGAAGCATACGTAGTGACTTCGCTTCGAAATGAAGCAAAAAAATTGATTAGGACCAAAGTGCGAAAGCGTTTTGGTCTTTTTCTTTCATTAGAGAATATTGATTTTGGAAATGGTCTGGCAACCGATGGTCAGGAGTTTAAGCAATGCGAATGGAATATGTTGCTTCGCTTGATGAGTACGGAACTTTCTGAAAAGGAAAAGTGCATAATTTCACTGATTTTAGCAGAGAAAAGTTTGGATGAAATTGCGCGGACAGTTCATGTCTCAAAGGCGACAATTTACAAGCTTTTTGAAAAAATCAGAAATTTTTGCAAAAAGTGAGTACGATTTTCAAATTTGCGGACTCGTTTTCTGTGTAAGTAACAATTTTAATGGAGATTTAAAAATGCAAAACACAGAAAACAAACCCGTTTATGAAGAAATCAGAGCAGTTCCGGCACTTTTTCTGCTTAAATTGAGTGACAGTGAATTAAAAAAACTGGAAGGTCAAATAATGGCAGAGATTGAACGTGCAACCTTGTCACTCAAATGGGTGCGCGGCATTCAGGGAATTAAAAAGTCGGGAGGATATCATGGAGAGTAAGAAGTCTACTTTTATAATGTATCCAACCGACTTCTTGGCGGCTGTGCATAATTTTACCAAACGACAAACTGGCGAATTAATTATCGCACTATGTGAATTTAATTTGTACGAAAAAATTTCGCTTAAGATTTCAAACGATGTCAAAGATAAATTCAATGTGTTACAAAAAATCATTGACGATAACAATGCTAAGTATTTGGAAATATGCGAAAAAAGAAAAAATAATGCCAAGCAAAAAGCAAGCAAACCAAGAGCAAAAGTTCAGCAAACTGATAGCAAAACATCTGCAAAACTATTAACTGACTCCCCCACGGAGAATGAGTCGGAGAAGGAGAATGAATCTGAATCGGATAATGATAATGGTTGTAGAGAAAGAGGATTGCAAAGTGTGGATAACTCCGGATTTGTGGGTGCGCCAAGCGCGGAAAATGTAGCGGATTATTGCAAGGAAATAGGAATTTCGGTTGATATTCCGGCTTTTATGAAGTGGCACAATGAACGTGGATGGCGACACGGTAAGAAATACGTGGCTTTAGATTGGAAAAAAGCGGTACGAAAATGGTATTGTAAGGATGCAGGAATTGCACTGATCTATTTTGAAGCTGAACTTTCATCTCGCCAAGATGACCTCAATAATGGAAAGGATATGTAGCATGAGTAAAATAACCATTGAACAAATCAAGCGCGATCTTGAAACTGCCGCTTATATCGAGCGGCTATTACCACCGGTTAAACCGCCAAAGTATCAGTGTTGGCTTTTTGAAATTGTTTATACTCCGCAGGAATTGGCATTTATGGACACAACACCACTTAAAATTAAGCCAACCAAAGAACAAATTGATCTTTGGGAACGTGTCGTACTTGACTGGCTTGAAGTTCTCGAACCTTATGAACGACGTCTGTTGTGGAAGCGAGCAAAACATATCCCATGGAAATTTTTATTGGAAGAGTTTGATTGTGGACGTTCAGAATTGTGGCGAAAATACAGCACAGCTCTGGTAAAACTGTTTTTTTATTTGAAAGGCAAAAGTATGTTGGGAACAAAAAAAAGTATGTTGGGAACAAAATAGTACGAGACATTTTTGCAAAAATATCGTATAAAAATAGGTATAATCGGGGACGAAAAGTAAAGAGGTCGTCCCCGTTAGCATTTTAAATAACCCTCCAAACATAAGGAATAGCAATGATTAAAACGGCGGAAGCGGTGTCGCTCGGACACCCTGATAAAACGGCGGACTATATTTCCAGTTACATTTTAGACCGGCTGATCGAGCAAGATAAAAATGTCCGGTACGCGGTTGAAGTGATGATTAAAGACAACATCGTTGTTCTCGGCGGCGAAGTCAAAGGCAACGTCAGCTTGACCAAAGTCAACGAATATGTGCTGGATGCACTCGCTGAAATTGGCTACGATGCTTATTACTCTGTGCGCTGGCACGATAACGCCATCGAGCCGAGTAAAGTTCAGGTTATCAACTTCATCGGGCAACAATCGGCGGACATCTCTGCCGGTATCGAACAGGATGGCTGGGGCGACCAAGGCGTGTTTGTCGGCTATGCTTGCCAAGGTGTCGGCAACATCAGCCGTGAGCAGTATCTTGCAAACAAGCTGTGCAAGGCTTTGTATGAGTATGCGCTCCAAAACATCCACCTCGGAATTGATATTAAAACTCAGATTACGCTCAATGAATTAAGCGGTGTTGACACGGTTATCGTGGCAATTCCGATGCTTGACGAGGTTGACCTCACTTCTTTTATTATCCGTGCGCTGGGTGAAGAACCGGAGAACATCATCGTCAACGGAACGGGAACATATAAACGTCATTCATCCATTGCTGACTGCGGTGTGACCGGACGGAAACTCGCTTGTGATTTCTACTCGGCATCGGCTCCGGTTGGCGGCGGCAGTCCGTGGACTAAGGATGCAAGCAAATCTGATGTGACACTCAACATCTACGCTCGCAAGCTGGCGTTGGACTATCTCAAAGATAATGACGAGTGCTTCGTTTATCTCTCTTCGTGCATCGGACGTTCAGACTTACCGAGTGCGGTGGTTAAGACAATCAAACGAGGCATTCAAACAATCACAACGCTTTCAATTTCGGATAAACCTTCCGAGATTATTGCCAAGCTCGGGCTGAACCGTCCGGTGTTTACAAAACTCTGTCGCGATGGGCTCTTTTCGATCTAACGGGTCCTTCCTCGACTTTTTTCGTATGCGGGGCCGCAAGCCGCGGCATTTTTCTAGTTAAACAGTTTTTTGTTTACTGGTCACCCATTTGCGGAAACCCTTGCTACATAAGGGTTTTGAGCGATTTTAATTTTCGGTGACTGGTCACTGGTCAGTTCTGACTGGTCACTTGGCTGGTCACCCTTATTTTACAAAGGATTTTACAATGGATTTTCACGCATCTTTTCCGGTTGCGGATTTAATTCCGTATGCCCGAAATTCACGCACGCATAATGAAGAACAAATCTCGCAGATTATGGCGAGCATTAAGGAATTCGGTTTTACCAACCCGATCTTAATCGGTAGCGACAATGTTATTATCGCCGGCCACGGTCGTCTGCTTGCCGCCCAACGGCTCGGTCTGACTGAGGTGCCGGTTATCTGCTTGCCGGACTTAACCGAAACCCAACGCAAGGCTCTGGTTATTGCCGATAATAAAATCGCCCTGAATGCCGGTTGGGATGAAGAAATGCTTGCTCTTGAAATGGCCGAACTCTCCGAGGCTGATTTTGATTTGGACTTGCTCGGATTTAATCCGGACGAGCTGGCGGAGATACAGCACCTCGGCGAAGAGCAATCCGGCGGCAACACCGATGAGGACGAAGTGCCGGAAGCACCGGTTGAGCCGATAACCAAGCGCGGCGATATTTGGATTTTAGGCAAGCATAAACTGCTCTGCGGCGACACCACCATGTATGACGATGTGCAGAAACTAATGGGAGGAGACATTGCCGATATGGTCTTTACCGATCCGCCGTATAACGTTAACTATGGAGCGACCATGAAAGACAAGCTCCGCTATCACTCCTCGCCGAACCATAATCGCACGATTATGAACGACAACCTCGGCGATGACTTCGGGCAATTTTTGACCGACAGCCTCTCAAATTTAATGATGTTCAACAACGGTGCCGCCTACGTCTGCATGAGCTCATCGGAACTGCACACGCTTTATTCCTCATTTGTGGCGGCGGGTGGCAAATGGTCGACATTTATCATCTGGGCAAAAAACACGTTCACACTCGGTCGGGCAGATTACCAACGGCAATACGAACCGATTTTATACGGCTGGGGCGCGGATAAAAAGCACTACTGGTGCGGTGATCGCGACCAAGCTGATGTTTGGCAGTATAACAAGCCTGTCCGGAATGACTTGCATCCGACGATGAAACCGGTGGAACTGGTGGAACGAGCCATCAATAACAGCTCTAAACTCGGCGAAATGGTCTTGGACGGCTTCGGCGGCTCCGGTTCTACCTTAATTGCGGCCGAAAAAACCGGTCGAGTCGCTCGTTTAATCGAATTAGATCCGAAGTTTTGCGACGTAATTGTGAAGCGTTGGGAGGAATATACCGGCAAAAAAGCGGAACTATTGGCGAGCACCGAGGAAACACCGGAAAATAATGCAGAATTATTGCAAAATGATGTCGAATTGACTGGATAATTAATGAAATCCAAGCATTCATTGAATTAGCAAAGGCAAGGTAGCCAGCGCATAAACCTAAACAGAAAAGGAACTTAAAAATGAAAACAGTCAAAACATACATGGTTAGAAAGCCAAGCGACATCGAAGAAGTTTTATCGGTAAGCACAACAATCGTCAGAGACTGCTCTTTTAGAGTTGAGGAAGTTATGATCAGCGAAACGATCAACCTAACAAGAGCCCAATACAAAAAAATCTGCGAGAGACCGCTCGACGATTACGAGTTCTTAACTGGCAAAGGCGGCTACGAAATCCGCGATGATAAAGAATACCGCCAAGTGATCGAGTTGACCTGCGATGGCCACCTGACACTCTACACCGATCCATCCGGATCAAGCTACTGCCGCTACCTCGGCATTAAGTTAGGAGACTAACGATGCGGATTACCATTAAGAACAAACGCACCCGTGAACTACGGGTGCTCTCCTATGAGGAATTTAAGGCACAATTCAAAGCCGAGTTTGAACGCGCCTACCAAGGCTTTATCCGGCACGAAACCGAAAAGAACGCATTCCTACCGGAGTTTATGCAAAAACACCTGAGCGAAGCCGATTTTTTACTGAGCCTACAATGGAACTTCAACAACTATTCCAGCTCAGAATGGTACATTTTAGCAATTAGATGAGTTGACATTCTCCAACAGCGTGTCCGTAAAATCGCCGGACACGCGCTCTTTCGGAGTATAATCAATCAGGTGGTATATTGTACGAAAAGAAAGTTTTAATGCACGTCGGGCGAATAATCGCTTAAGTGTTTGGCTGTTTTTCAAATTATTATTTATTTTCAATAACTTATAATTAAAAAATGTGCATTATTAAGTTGACTTTCGCTTCTTTCCAAGCATTCATTGAGACAGCAAGGGCACGGTAGCCTGCGCATTAACAAAAATTAGAAAAGGAAATTAAAAATGACAAACGAAGTAAAACATCCGGAAATCCACGTGCAACTGGTTGGCCAAGACGGCAACGCATTCGCGATAATCGGCAGATGCCTGACGGCGATGCGCCACGCCGGATTAAGCAAAGAAGAGCGGGACGAATTCCAAAAGGAAGCGACCAGCGGTGATTATAACCACCTGCTGGTTACCTGCACCGAATGGTTCGACGTGGATTAACGAAACCGGCGGGGTGGCAACGCCCCGCCACTTAATGAATGCTTAGAAGAAGGAACTTAAAAATGGAAATAATTAAAAGAAGCGCGGTGGTAAAAATCGACCTATCGAAAATGACCGAAGCACAAGCGAAAGCCTTTTGGGAGGCAGAACAAAAATTAATCGAAGCCGGAGTTACATTTGACACCGGAATGGGAATAAAGGACAGTGTGCGCGAATGGTTTTTTGACGAGACCACGCGGGGCCTGGTAAAAACGGAAATCGAGACCTGGCCGCTCCAAGACGAAAAAGTAACCAAGGACATCGTCGACGAGCTGATTATACGGGAATTAAACGTGCTCGACGACATTTTAGATGCTCTCGAAAAGCTAAAGCTAATCGACACGAGTTACCTCGGCTACGGCACGGAAAGCGATGGTTGGTGCTGGTTCGAAAGAAATCCGAGCCGCGAGGAAAAGTTAAAGGTTTTAGCCACGATGGGCTATGACATAAGCAGGCTTTGATCAAGGCTCCGGCGGGGTTAACGCCCCGCCTGAATCTTTCTGCATTATTTCGCAAATTCAATGCAGAAAGTACTGGACTTCTCGAGAAATCCAAGCATTCATTGAGTTAGCGAAGGCAAAGGTAGCCCTAGCATTTAACCAGAAAAAAGGAACAAAAAATGGTAAAAGAATTTAAAATTTTAGATACGCAAAACAAAAAATGGGGATTTTGGGGAACTTGCTCCACTCATGTTAAAAAAGAAAAAGTCAAAGCCACGTGGGATACAGCCTTTAAGGTAATCCAAGAAAAAGCCGGATTTACACCGCTCGAGACCTTGGCCTTAATGGACAGCCGATGGGGACGGCACACGGTCGATGAATTTTTTGAGGAGATAACCGCCGATTGTTTTGAAACAGCATTTAAACGCAAAATGACCAAGGAAAGACTTTACCGCGACTATAATTACTATGTGGACGATAAGGCTTACAAACCTAAGAAAAGCTTCCGTTACGAAAATTTTGCCAGGGATTTAGCAAAGCTGAGTAAGACTTACGGCATAACCGTAAAATCAATCGGCGGAGTTGAAGTCCATGCGATCGGCAAAATGAAAGGCTTTAAGGGTTACACTGCTGACCTCGACAGCGGCGATTTAATGCCGGTCTGGAGCGAAGATTAACCTAACCGCGGCGGGGCCGCAAAGCCCCGCCAGCGAGCCACAAAGTCCCAAACAAGCGGGACTTTCAGCCGTTCGAGGAGTGCTTGGCTACCGAGTTCCTTTTCTGGTTCTCCGCGAACGGTGCAAGTAAACGGGGCGTAACTGCCCCGTTTATCCGTATCCGCGAAACAGGCTTACAAAGGCCGAAATAATGCGCTTTCAGGCGTTTTATAAAATCGTGCGGTATATTGTACGCTTATAACATATAACTTTTCAGAGGTAATAATTCGTAGATTAAAAGCCATAAAATCGCTTGATTTTTCACTATATTATGTTATACTCGTGAAAAAATAAATGAGGTTTGTAATGAATTGTAAAGATAAAATCAAAATGATGTTGTGGAATTTAGGTTTGCGAGAAACTATACCAGCATCGGTTATTAACAGTGTACACATCAAGGAAAATAATGAAGAATTAGTTGATATAAAGCAAGATAAAAAACTTTATTTTTCAGATGAACTACAACAACGTTCAGCTGTATATTTGCGAAAATCAGTATATGAAAATATTAAAAAAGCTCAAAATGCTCTACCTAACAATTATTTTTTCAAAGTATATTCGGCTTTTAGACCACATGAAGAACAAATTCAACTATGGAACAAAAATTATCAGGAAATAAAAGCAAATAATCCGACACTATCTGAACAAGAAATTGTAAATAAAACAAAAGCGGTGTGTGCCGACCCGCGCTTTGGATTTGGCGGACATCAGACAGGCGGTGCCGTTGATATTACATTATGTGATGCTTTAGGAAAAGATTATGATATGGGAACGGCTTATTTAGAAGTTAGTTCAAAAACACCTACAAAATCAAACGGATTAACTGATGAGCAAAAGTTAAATCGTTCTATTCTTAAAAACTCGATGGAAAATGCCGGATTTAAAAATTATCCGCATGAATGGTGGCATTTTTGCTATGGAGATAGAATGTGGGGAGCCTATTCGAAGCGAAAAGACTGTTTTTATGGTATGCCAATACAAAATGGAAGATGAGTAATGGAAATTTATACAGATAGATTAAAATTTTCTGAGCTTTCATTGCTAGATGTTTCTGGAATTGCGCAAATAGCTAAGGATATGGCTTGGAATGATACTCTAAATCTGCTTTTGCGAAGTGATATTGATGAAACAACTTTTACCTATTTTGACAAAGCGAACTTATATCCATACAAACAAAAATTAAAAGAGTCTGGATATTTAGAAGATACAACAGAGTTATATAAAAAAGTTCCATATACTTTTATACCTGAAGACTGCTGGCACATAAATTTTCCTCAGTTAAAACGACCGTTTATTGAGAAAGCCCAAGAATATGTCAATACGGCCATAAAGAAAAGAAAGGAAGCAGAGCGTCAGGGATATTGGCTGGCTATCAGAGAAAGAAATAATGATAAATTGACAGGTGTTATTGCTATTTCAACCAGAGTTTTAAAAGATGGAGAAGGAAACAATAAAATTGGACATTCCGGAATGTTTCTGCATCCTGATTATCAAAAGAAAGGTATTGTTTCTGAAGCCAATGCAGTAATGATAGATTTTATGTATAAATATTTATTGGATGAGCAAGGTAAACAACTTTCGGATAATACATTTTACTACACAACTTGCCATCCTTTGAATATTGGATCTCAAAAAATCCAAGAAAAAGCAGGAGGAATTCTTCAAACTAAAAAGGCGGTAAACAAAGAGAAATTTGAATTTTATGCAACAAGAGAGCAACAAGAAAATTCACCATTATTTAAGAATCCTATCAAGTGGAGAGCTTGTCTTGATAATGGTATAATAATTGCTTCTCTAACCGGTAAAAACTTTACATTGCATCACATATCATCATCTAATAAAAAAGAATCAAACACACGATAACTCTATTGACATTAAAAAACATGTGAGGTAAAATGAGCGAGAATTTGAATTTATTTAAATATTATAATATGGATAAAAATGATTTTGTAAAAATCGTAAAAGAAAAGTACCACGTGGAAGGGAAAGAATGCTACAAGTGCAATGCTATGCGCATAAATCCCGATGGTACACATCAAGTGATGCAAGGTTACGTTGTTGATGGTTATTTTATCGAGGCAAAGACTTTGCAAGTTTTCAATAAGTCATATTTTAATATGATTAATAATATTGAGGACAATGAGAATATTTAGTAATCCGCTATTGGCCGATTAGTTGTAGAATTGTATACGGGAGCAAAGGAGCTCCCTTTTTTATTGGCGGTTGCCAACAAGAAAAAGCGTAAGCCTTAAGCCTACGCTAGTTCAGGCGGTGGTGTTAATCGCCGTTTTTGGTTAAGCGGTAAGTTCTAACACCGTCCACCTTTTCGGAGGAATGTGTGTATTCTGGGTGGTTTTTGGCGTAAAGTGACATCGCACCGTGAACTGAGTTCTCTTTCCACCCGAGGGCTTCAGCCATCTCTTTAAGGGTTGCGCCTTCCGGTCGGCTGAGTAAGTGAACCATAAAGGTCAGCTTATCCGATCCGGTAAGTTCAACCGGCTTCGGTTGTTCCACCGGAGTTTCGGCAATCGGTTCTTCCGCTACCGGAGTTAAAATTTGCTTTTTGGCGGTGTTTTTGCTCTTCGCCTTAGAGCCTTTCTTTTTTGTAGTCATTTTGAGTTCCTTTCGTGACTGTTAATGTTAATTTACAATTACAGCAATGCTTGGAATTTGGGCAATATCAAGTACAATATGACGTTTGCCGCACAATTCTTCCGAATTTCAGAGAAATACTGATTTTATGAGCAACTGTATTGAGCATACAGTGCGAGGAAAATTGGTGTTTATATGAAATTCGGAAGTTTGCCCTTCGGGTTTGCCTGCAAAAGTGCTCTGCTTTGTCTTTGAACTTGAAAATATGCTCAATATTCTCTGCGTTCAACTCCGCGCATAACACTTTTGCAGAGCAAATGCGGCAATGTTATACTGCACTTGGTATTGCCCGTCAGTCCAGTCAATTCTGCAATAATTTTGAAGAAAGTTGCAATAAATGGGAAAAAAGGTATCAATGCGTGAATATGCCCGCCAGCGTGGCGTTCACTTGAATGCTGTGCAGACGGCGGTAAAGACCGGTCGTATCCACAAAACAGATGATGGCAAAATAGACGTGGATGCCGCCAACAAGGAATGGTTTATGAATACCGATCCGGCGAAAAGCCACAAGACCGATCCGTTGTTTGAAAATCCGCCGGAAACCTTTGCCAGTACCGGCGGTGGTGCGGCAAAACCGAACTTTTCGACCTTTCAGCAGGCAAAAACCGCCGATGTTTATTATCGGGCAATGCTTGCCAAGGCCAAACTTAAAATGATAACCGGCGAAACCATCGACCGCAAAAAAGCCGGACAGTACGCGTTTAATCTCGGCCGGTCTTTGCGTGATTTGTTTATCAGCTTTCCCACGCGCTACGGTTCGCTGATCGCGGCAGAGATGGACGTTGATGAACATAAAATGGTGACAGTTTTAGATGAATATATCAGAAAATTACTCACAGAAAGCCGCGACATCATCGATAGAGAGCTTTGATGCCGAGATTTATATCGCCGACCAGTTTTTCAAGGGCATCGAACCGGACAGTTATATGTCGGTGTCCGAATGGGCGGATGCCTACCGGATGTTGTCGAGCAAATCGGCTTCCGAGCCTGGGCGGTGGCGCACGGCCAGAACGCCTTATTTGAAAGAGATAATGGACTGCCTCTCGCCGAAAAGTCCGATTCAGAAGGTCGTGTTTATGAAAGGCGCGCAAATCGGCGGCACCGAGTGCGGCAATAACTGGATCGGCTACATCATGCACAAAGCCCCTGGTCCGATTATGGCAGTATCGCCTACGGTGGATATGGCCAAACGTAACTCGCGCCAGCGTATCGATCCGCTGATTGAGGAATGTCCGGCATTGCGCTCGGTGGTCAGTTCGCCGAAGGCACGCGATAAAGGCAACACGATCCTGTCAAAAGACTTTCAGGGCGGCGTTTTAGTGATGACCGGCGCAAACTCGGCGGTGGGATTACGTTCCATGCCTGCTCGGTATTTGTTTATGGACGAGATTGACGGCTATCCTCCGGATATCGACGGCGAAGGCGATCCGATTTTGCTTGCGGAGCGCAGAACGGCGACGTTCAGCAAGCGCAAGAAGATATTTTTGGTATCAACGCCGACGATTAAGGGCTTATCAAACATCGAACGCGAATTCGGCATGACGGATCAACGCTACTATGTTGTGCCGTGTCCGTACTGCCATAAATATCAACGGCTCGTGTGGGATAATATCCGCTCGACCGATACCGGCGTGATGTACGAATGCGAACATTGCCACGCGTTAATAGCCGAGCATTATAAGTCGCAGATGCTTGAAAAAGGCTTTTGGCAACCAACCGCCAAGAGTGACGGCATAACGGCGGGTTTTCATCTGTCCTCGCTTTATTCTCCGGTTGGGTGGCTCTCTTGGAAAGAATGCGTGGACATCTACGAGAAAGCCAAGAAGAACCAAACTTTAATGCAAGGTTTTCAAAACACCATCCTCGGCGAAACCTACGAGGCTGAAAGCGATGCACCGGAATGGCAACGGCTTTATGAGACGCGTGAGCACTATAAAATCGGCACAATTCCATTTGGCGGCTTATTCTTAACCGCCGGTGTCGATATTCAAAAAGACCGTATCGAGTGCGAGGTTGTCGCATGGGGACGGCAAAAGCAGAGTTGGTCGGTGGAATACTTTGTCTTGGACGGAGACACCGCCAAGCCGGAAGTCTGGCAAAAACTGCAGAACGTACTGTTTAAGGACTATCAGCACGAGAGCGGCATCACGTTGCCAATTCGCGTGATGTGTGTTGATAGTGGTTATGCCACACAGGATGTTTACAGTTTCGTTCGGCAGTTTAGCCAGGCTGTCTGGGGTGGTTCGGGCGCACGTGCGAGCCAACCGCACACGGTGGTGGCAATTAAAGGTCAGAGCCGCGATACGGCAATGATCCTTTCCACTTCCAAGGCTGATACCAAGAAAAAAGGCCTTAAAGTTTGGAATGTTTCCGGTCCCGTCATTAAAACCGAGCTGTACCGGTGGCTTCGGATGCAACGCGTTGGCGAAGATGCCTCGCAGTTCGGCTGGTGTCATTTTCCGGAATACGGAGAGGAATATTTCAAGCAACTGACGGCTGAACGCCAAGTGGTGCGTGTTACCAACGGTTATCCGAAACCGGTGTGGGAAAAAGATCCGACACGGCGCAACGAAGCGTTGGACTGCCGCGTTTATGCCCGTGCCGCGGCGGCAATTTACGGTCTTGACCGCATTTCCGAGCGCGGGTGGCAGGAACTGGAAGCGTTAATTCCGTCTCCGGATGAGGCAAAACAGCGCAAAAAACAACAACGATTTATTCAAATGCAACCAACAAAGGTGGATGATCCATGGCTTTAGATAAAGAAACGATAAAAACACGGCTTGCTGAGGCGGAAGAAGCCTATCACAAGCTCCTTATCGGCGCAAAAGAAGTTTCGGTTAACGTTGGTAACTTCGGCGCGGTAACCTATAACCAAACGAGCCGGACGGCTTTGGAAGCCTACATTGCCGATTTAAAGGCGCAATTGGCGGAAGCCGAAGGCACTCCGATTTTGAAACGCAAGATTATAAAGGTTAGTTTTTAATGACAGATACAGCACATAGTTCAGCATCAATAACGGCGCGAGAGCTTTCCAGTTGGCAACCTACCAGAGGTTCGGCGGATAACGATTTATTGCCGGAGCTGTCCACCATCGTTTCACGTTCGCGTGATTTAGCGCGTAACCACGGTGTGGCGGCCGGTGCGATACAGACCTTAAACGACAACATCGTCGGTGTCGGCTTCAGGTTATCGGCCAAACCGGATTATAAACTCCTTGGCAAAACGAAAGATTGGGAGGAAGAATGGCAAGCTAAAGTTGAGAGTTTATGGCGTTCATGGGCGGAAACGACCGCTTGCGATGCCGCCAAAACGCTTAATTTTCACGGTTTGACCACGCTTGTTTTCAAGTCTTGCCTGATAAACGGTGAAGCGGTGGCCTTGCCGCTGTGGCTTAAAGACCGGAAGTTTAACACCTGCATTCAGCTTGTCGAACCGGATCGGCTCTCAAATCCGAATAACGCGATGGACAGTAAGACCATGCGCGGTGGTGTGGAGATTGATAAATACGGCGCACCGGTGGCATATCACATCCGTAAAAACCACCCTGGAGATTACTGGATCGGCGGTGCGACCGACACATGGGAACGCATTCCGGCTTATACCGATTTCGGCAGACGGCGGGTTTTGCACGTTCACGATGTCGAGCGCATCGGACAGACCAAGGGAAAGCCGATTTTAACGAGCATTATGCCGATGTTCAAAATGCTTGACCATTACGAACGTTCCGAACTTCAGGCGGCGATCGTTAACGCGATGATTGCGGCGTTTATCGAAACACCGATGGATGCCGAGAGCTTGAACGAACTGTTCGGTGGTGACAGCAACGATTATCTGAACGCCAAAAAGGATTGGAAAGTCAAACTCGAGGGCGGCTCGATTATTCCGATATTCCCAGGCGATAAAATCGCGCCGTTTACACCAAGCCGACCGAACTCCGCCTACGGAAGCTTTATTGAAAACGTTCTCCGGCATATCGGAACAGGCTTAAATATTCCATACGAGTTGCTGTTAAAGGACTTTTCAAAGACCAATTACTCTTCAGCCCGAGCCGCCTTGCTTGAAGCTTGGCGGTTTTTTAATGGCCGACGATCTTGGCTTGCCAACACTTGGGCAACGCCGGTTTACGAGTTGTTCTTGGAGGAAGCGGTCAACAAAGGCTTAGTGGATGCGCCGGACTTTTACCAAAACCGCTACGCTTACACGCGATGCAAATGGATCGGACCAGGCCGCGGTTGGGTAGATCCGGTCAAGGAAGCACAAGCCTGCCAGCTCCGCATGGAAATCGGTCTTTCAACCTTGGAGGAAGAATGCGCCTCACAGGGCTTGGATTGGGAGGAAGTCCTCGAACAGAGGCTTCGTGAGAAAAACAAAATTGAAGAGTTAGGATTAACAAATGAAATACTTAAATCAGACGATATGGGCAATAACACCCGAAATGCTGCAAACCATGACCGAAATAGCGAGCGAAACGAGGAAGAGTCCTGAAGCTATCGCCAAGGAAATGGGACGCGAGATGCGCAATACCAACGCCGTTTCTGTTCGAGACGGCGTTGCTGTTATTAAGGTGTCGGGGCCGCTGTTCCGGTACGCTAATTTAATGACCAGAATCTGCGGTGCAACCTCTTATGAGTTGTTTGCGCAAGACTTTAATAAATGTCTACAACAATCTGAAATAAAAGCAATTTTACTTGATATTGATAGTCCAGGCGGCGAAGTCAACGGCTGTTCTGAAATCGCCGATATGATCTTCAAAGCGCGTGGCATAAAACCGATAATTGCCTATGCATCCGGCTCGTGTTGCTCGGGTGCGTATTGGATCGCCTCCGCCTGTGACAAGATTTTAGCATCCGACACCGCCATTTTGGGTTCTATCGGTGTCGTTTCGATTTTTGAAAAAGATGATGATGCAAAAACTATTGAGATTGTTTCATCGCAAAGCCCGAATAAACGGCCTGACGTCAACACCGATGAAGGACGAGCCAAAATACAGGCGCGTGTTGACGAACTCGCCGAGGTATTCATCGCTAAAGTGGCGCGTAATCGCGGCATTACGGCGGTGGATGTCGTCAAAGACTTCGGTGCCGGCGATGTTTCAGTCGGACAATATGCTGTTCGCAACGGCTTGGCGGACGGTTTAACCTCTTTTGAGGATATAGTTTCAAGCCTTAACCAGGAGAAAACTTTCATGAACGAACCAAATCAAATGAGTGCGGAAGACATCAAGAAAGCCGAACGCGAACGTATGGCTCAGGTATTTGCCTCGGAATCAAGCCGAGGTAAGGAAACCACGGCACATGCCTTGCTGGCTATGACGGATTTGTCTGCCGCCAACATCTGTTGCATCTTGGATACAATTCCGAGTGTAAAACAAAACGCTTTTGAAGCCGCAATGAGTGAGCTGAGAAATCCGGACATTCAACCGGCTCAAGAAGCACAAGAAGAATCAACCGAGGCAGTCGCTGAGCGTATTGCCTCTTTAGTAGGAGAATAAAATGGTAGCACAAGGATTTACAGACCAAGGCGAAACCAAAGCCGACAACTTACTTGCCGGTGAGTTTCCGCGCGTTTCGATTTTAGTGCCGATTACCGGCGGAAAGTATGAACGCGGCACAGTTTTAGGCCTTACCGGAAGTGGCAAATACACTATTTGCACCACTACACCGGAAGCGATTTTAGCGGAAACCGTCGATGCCTCTGATGAAGATAAGGAAGCGGTGGTGTATTTAACGGGCGAATTTAACAAAGCCGCGTTAAAGGCCAATGCGGAGATTGACACGCTTATTGCCAAGCTCCGTGCCAAGAGCATTTTTGTAAAAGAAAACCAACCATACTAAGGAGCATATAAATGGATATTTATTCTACTCAAGTCCTTTCAAAAGTGGTGGAGCGTTTACATACTCCGCCTTCTTTTTTGCTTGACACTTTTTTCCCGAACGTTCAGACCTCGGATAAAGAGGAAATCTTCTTTGATATTACCGACAGCAAACCGCGTATTTCGCCGTTTGTATCGCCGTTATTGCCTGGAAAAGTTGTTGACGGCGGCGGTTATCAAACCAAATCTTTCAAACCGGCTTATGTTAAAGATAAACGCCGTTTTGATGCCAACATTCCGTATAAGCGTGTTGCCGGTGAAGTTATCGGCGGCAGTTTATCGCCGAATCAACGCTATGAGCGCGCTTTGGCCACTCATCTTAAAGACCAGTTGGAGAACCTGACACGCCGTGAAGAAGTTATGGCCGCCGAAATCCTCCGTACCGGCAGAGTTGTTGTTTCCGGTGACGGATATCCGGCACAAACTGTTGACTTCGGCCGTGATGACGAGTTAACCAAGGCTCTAACCGGTTCTGCGACATGGGAAAACTCCAATGTTAATCCGGTAGATGACTTGGAAGATTGGGCAATTACGGTGCAGGATAAGTCCGGAGTTGTCGCTAAAACCGTGGTAATGGATCCGCAAGCTTGGAAAATCTTCCGTTCAAATCCGATTGTTCAGAAGTATTTGGATATTCGCCGCGGCACCAACAACACCATCAACATTGATCCGCACATCATCAGCGAAAGCGAAAAAGCACGCTATGCCGGTTCTATCGGCGATTTTGCGATTTGGGTTTATAACGACACCTACATCGATGACAACGGCACAACCTGCAAACTCTTGCCGGAAAAGACCGTTATTTTAGGTTCTCGTGACGGCTTGGAGGGAACGCGTTGTTATGGCGCAATTCACGATGAAAAAGCCAACTGGACGGCTCATCGTTACTTCACAAAGTCATGGGTTGAGGAAGATCCGAGTGTTCGTTGGCTGTTGTTGCAGTCCGCACCGCTTGTCGTTCCGTATCGTCCGAACGCTTCCATGTTCGTAAATATTGGATAAGAGGTGCGACATGGCGAAAATCAGAGCAATAATCACGTTGGTGGTTGGCAAAGGCAAGCAAATCACGCCGAATGGTGTTTGCGATGTCAGCGATGCGGAGGCAAAACGCCTCATCGCACTTGGTTATGCCGAGAGCTTAAAGAAAAACACACCGCCGACAAATACGGAGACCGAAGAAGATGACGATAAATCCGATGAAAATGGCGACAGACAGCCTGTTCAACCAGATGGGAAAACCGGCGACGTACAAAAATAAAGCTATTCGGATCATCTTAACCGAACCTGATGAGATTGTGGGCGTGGGCTTTGTAAATACCCATTCCCCGTCTCATCGGGTAAGGATAAGAATTTCCGATGCGCCAAATTTGAAGATTGGCGACAAGATTGATACCGATGACGAAACTTTGACTGTTCATTCCGAGCCGGTCAAGGATATTCACAAATTAGTGTGGAGTTGTGATTTGATATGCGTTAAATAAAAGAAAAGCTCTTATCGTTATAAAACGAAAGAGCCTTTTGTAAGAGACAAACATTATTCTGCCAAAGTATGCAACATAGATGTTTGATAAGAATTAGCTAACACTGCCTGTTCAGGGTACCCAAGTTCGCAGATGTGGATGTCTATTCGCACGAGATAATTATATATCTCAAGAGAAAATTCTTTACCATAATCGCATAAAACTTGAAGAAGTGCAATAACCTTGCTTTCCTCTTGGCTCTCCAAAATATACCGACAAAGTTTGATACCTTGTCTTTCAGTATATCCTTGAACACTGAAGATATCGACAATCAATGAAAATGCTATGTTATTTCCAAGATTGTCACAAAGCTCATCAGCTGCCTTTTCTGCAATAGGATGATGCTGATTGTATAACTTCAGAAAAACTACCCAGTTATCAACTTCTACTGCATCTAATGTCAGCATCTTGCGAATAAGCGCAATTTGCTCATCTTCCGTCAAATCCTTGGCATAAGCAGACGTTCCTTTTTCAAGGAGTTGCTTATCAAAGACTTCATCAAACAATTTGTTTACTTGTTTTGTCTCAATGTACTGTAAATAATTCATAAGCATTATATTTTAATAATTTAATTCTTAATCTTTTATTTACCCCCCCCCGATAGACAAAAGTCAAGTATTTTTTTCAAAAAAACAAAAAAAGGATAAATAATGCACTTAAAAGCGGCATTGGAAGGTAAATTGGACGAGCTTCTCGATAAGGAGTACCAAAACGCCGCCAAAGCTGTGACCGCCGGTATTAAAACCGCCACCAACGGCTTAAAGATGTCGCTCCGTTCGCAAGTTAAAGCTTCAAAACTCGGCTCTCGTTTAGCCAACACTTGGCGCGGAGATGTCTATCCGAAAGCCAAGAACAGCATCTCGGCAGCTGGTGTTGTTTACACTAAGGCGCAGAAAATCCTTGAGGGTTTTGAGTATGCTTCGGTGATACGCTCGCAAAACGGCTTTTGGCTTGCCATTCCGACTTTGTCCATAAAAAAGCGTGTGTTTAACAAGCGGATGACACCGGCACTTTATGAAAAGTCCAAGGGTGTGCGTTTGCGCTTTATTTATCGGGCGAACGGAGCATCGTTTTTGGTGCATGAACAGCGTAAAAAAACGATTATCGCTTTTATTCTGGTACCTCAAGTCAAAATGCCGAAGCTGATAAACTTTGAAACAGAGAGCGAAAAATGGCAAGCCCAAGTCCCAACTTTAATAATGGAAAACTGGAAAGATGAGTAAACGAGAACAAGTCTTAAATGCTTTATTGGCACGGTTGTCGGCTCTGCCTGATGTGGAAGTAAAGCGCAATGCCGTGTTGCCGGTCAAAATCCCTGACAACGGTCTTGTGGTGCTTCGTGACGGCGATATCGGCGAACCGGACATTTTATTGTCTCCGGCTTGCTATGTCTTTCATCACAAAGCCGAGATTGAAGTGCTTATTCAGCAAGTTGAGGATTCCGACAATGATGCCAAACTTGACAGCATTTTGGAGGCAATCGGCTTGATTTTGAAAGTTGATGTCACGCTGTCCGGTTTAATCGATTATATGCACGCCGATCCGCCGGAGTTTATCGAACAGCCGGTTGACGGCGGCTTAACCATCAAAGGCGCGGTTGTGCCTATTGTTTTGGAATATGTTTCAGATTCAAATTTAACTTAGAAAGGAAAAAATATGTCACGTGCATACGGGTGGAATGCCCAATTACTTATCGCTGAAGAAAGCGAATACGGCGTTATGCCGGATACCGGATATCATCAAATACCGTTTATCTCATCGTCTCTCGACAGCGAACAAAACCTTTTATCATCCAATGTCTTGGGTTTGGGACGTGATCCGACACAGCCGTTCCAAGATGTTATTAACGTTGACGGCGATATGGCTGTTCCGGTTGATATTCGAAATATCGGCGTATGGCTTAAAGCAATTTACGGTGCGCCAACTACGACAGAAACTGACGGAGTTTATAATCACGTTTTTGAAAGCGGCAAAATCTCAATTCCGAGTTATTCTTTGGAAGTCGGATTATCCGAAGTGCCGCAGTTTATTCATTTTTTAGGTGTTCGTGCAAATAGTATCGCCTTTAATTTTCAACGTTCCGGCGAAGCGCAAGTGACGTTGAACTTAATGGCGCAATGCGAAAAAGGCTCAACAACCGCGATTGATGCCGCGCCGGATGTCTATAAATACACGCGTGTGTCGCAATTCCAGGGCTATATCAAGAGCGGTGGCGAATTCTTGGCCAATATCACGGCGGCAAGTGCCACATACTCCAACAATTTGGAAAAAATCGAAACCATCCGCAACGATGGCTTGGTTGAAGCGATTGATTTGGGTGTGGCGAGCTTGTCCGGCAGTATTTCCGCCCGCTACGGCGACAATATCTTGCTTGATAAGGCACGAGAAGGAACACCGGTTGATGTGGAACTCGGCTATCAGCTAACCGACGCCATGAAACTTGTGATTGAATGCCACGAAGTGTATTTGCCAAAACCGAAACGTTCCATTGACGGCCCGAATGGAATTGAGTGTTCCTACGACTTCCAAGGCGCAAAAAGCGAGGAATTAGGCAAGATGATGACGATTAAGTTAATCAACGATGTGGAGAGCTACTAATGTTAAAGCTAAGGATTAACAAAGAGCCGTATTGGCTTGATATTGGTTACGGCGTAAAGGTCAAGGTTAAGCCTTGCACATCGGCGGTATTTTATGAGGCCAAAGCCTATATGAATGCAAAACTGGCAGATTTGGCCAAGGAATACAAAGCCAATAAAGATGCAGGCTTAGCAGTATCGGAAGACATTGAAAATCCGGTTAAACGCGAGGCTTTGGCGGATAAGTTTCTGCTTATCGGCTTAGGTATTGCCGGTATTTTGGAATGGCAAGGTGTTCAAGAGGCAGACAGCGAGAAAGTTGCACCGTTGACGGAAACCAAAATTGACGAGCTTTTCTCGAATTTTTGGGTGGTTGCCGAGAACTTTCGCAATCAATATTGCGGCTTGCGTGAGTTGTTGGATGCGGAAAAAAACGACTTTACGCCCGAGCCAAGTGGCACTTCGGTGACGGGCGAAGTTACTGCGCCGGATGCACAGAGTTAAATCCGTTATGTCCGTTTCATAAATGCCGTTATACCGAAACAACGCCGCAAACAATCGAGGGTTACCAGGCTTGGGAAGTTTTATTAAAACTCTCCGAGCCGAATCTCGAAACAGCCTTAAAAATCGCGGAAACATTGAATTTTGATAAAGAAACGCTGACGGAATTGTTGTCTGTCGGTGTTTTTGCTATGAAACAGGGATTAAATGACAGCAACAGCGAAAAAATTATCAATACGGCTTGAGGCGGTGGGCGGCGATAAGGTGCGAAGCGAGTTTAAGTCGCTTGGCACGGACGGTCAAAAGGCTTTCCGGCAGATTACGCAGGTAATTACTCCGGCGAACGACAATCTGCTTGCCTTAAGCGACACAGCCAAGACCTTTAATGGTATATTGAAACAAACCGCCGGTTTAGTCGGCGCATATCTCGGTGCAAGCGGTTTAATGCGGACTTTCAAAGGCATTGTCGGTATAAACAAAGAATTTGAAAGCCTATCCGGCTCATTAAAAACCGTGACCGGTTCGGCTGAAGGTGCAAAGGAAGCGTTTGCCACGATTGAAAAGTTCGCGCTGGACACGCCGTATCAGTTGGAAGAAATCGTTGAGGCGTTTATTCGGCTTAAGGCTCTCGGCTTAGAGCCAAGTATGGAAGCGTTGACGAGTTACGGCAACACCGCATCGGCTTTCGGGCGCGGTATTATGGACTTTACGGAAGCGTTATCAAACGCTGTGATGTTCAACTTCCGCTCGCTCCGTTCTTTCGGAATTATGGCGACCACCGAAAAAGACAAGGTTAATTTTACCTTTCAGGGCATAACGACCACGGTTGCCAAGAATGCTAAAGCGATTGAGGCCTATTTGCGCTCTCTTGGCAACGTGCAATTTGCCGGAGCCATGAAAGAGCAAATGGACACGATGGGTGGTGTAATGTCAAACATCGAGGACGCTTTCGGTAAACTCGCCCGAAATATCGGTGAAGCCGGACTGACAACCGCCATTAAAAACGCTCTGAAGCAGTTCAACGATATGGTGGACGGTGCGGAAGATGCCGCGACTTCTATCGGTAAAGGTCTGACAACCGCGGTAAATTTGGCGGCAAATGCGTTTTTCTTGCTGGCAAAGCACGCTGATTTGGCAATCGCTCTGTTAACCGTGCGATTAGGTTCAAAGACTCTGCTTGGCGGTTTAACCTTGCTTCGCGCCGGTATCGGTTATGTTCAAGCCTCGCTTGCCGGAATGTCTTTACAGGCAAAATCGGCGGTGGCCGGTATTGCCATGATGAGTAACGTGTCAAAGTTGGCGGCGGTACAAATGGGCGTTTTGGCAACGGCGGCCGGCGTTTTACGCGGTGCGCTTGCTCTGATTGGCGGTCCCGCCGGACTTGCTGTTTTGGCGTGTATGGCGTTATACAAACTCGTCGACAGCCATGATGTCGCCAAACGTGCGGCACATGACCACGCCGAAACGCTTAAAAAACTGCAAGACGAACTCAAAGCCACCACCGAGGAGGCGACGAAGTTTTCAGCGGAACAGCAGAAAGATATGTCGCTTGCCGAATGGGGCTTAAAACTCAAAACCGCCAAGCAAAATATCAAAGATTTAACCGCCGAAATCAAAAACACCGGCGGTTTATCGTTCCGAATCAGGTATTCGCCGAAGTCTTTGCTTAAAGATTACGAGATTTATGCCAAAGAATGGGCGGAAACGCTCCGGCAATCCAAAATCAGCTTAGAGCAATATGAGAAAGAAATTTGGGCGGTGGCGGCAGAATATCCGGATTTTCAGCCGCAAGCAAAGGAAATTCAGAATAAACTGTTGCTCTTAAAAGCCGCCGAGCAAGATGCGTATAAAGCTCAGCAAGAGCTTAAATATCTTGAAAATCCGGAGTTGCGACCGAAAGAGCCGGTTAAAGCGGAAACGTCGACACCGACCTTTACCACGCCGAAAACAACGGATAAATCGGCGGATAATGCTTATAAGCGCAATATTGAGGACATTAAAAACAAACTGTTGGAGCTTAAAACGCCATACGAACAAGCGATGGCCAAAGCCGACCAATGGAAAGAAAATGCGCTCAAAAACCTGCGTTCAAGTGCGAGCGGTTATGAGGATTATAAAAAGCAAATCGAGCAAGTTTACGATAATATGGTTAAAAAAGCCGATGAAACAGCTCTTGCCACTTCGAAAAAGATGGAAGACGGCTTCAAACGTGGCTTTATCGGCCTTAAAAAAGAAGTCGATGACTTTGCAACATTGGCTGAAAGCACCGTCAGAAACGCTTTTCATAGCATGGAAGATGCGCTGGTGTCATTCGTGACAACCGGCAAAATGAACATTTCGGACTTGGTTAATTCGATTGTTCAAGATTTTGCCAAGTTGGCAATGCGGCAAGCTGTCACGCAACCGCTTATGGCAAGCCTTTCAGCATATATGGGATTTGGAGCGGCGCATACCGGCGGCATTGTCGGGGCGGATAACTTAAAAACAACCTATGCCAGTCCGGCGGTGTTTTCCGGTGCGCCGAAGTTCCACAAAGGTGGTATTGTCGGCGATGAAGTGCCGATTATCGCTAAACGCGGTGAAGGTGTTTTTACCAAGGAACAGATGAAAGCGTTGGGAAACGGCGGCGGAACGGAAGTAAATGTCAACGTAAACGTCGTTAATAACGCCGCCTCGGAAGTCAAAACCTCTGTCAGCAAGACTAATCTCGGTAACGGCGATTTCAGCTTGGATGTCGTTATTGAAAAAATCGAGGGAGCAATCGGCAAAAACATCTCCAAAGGCGAAGGCTTATCGCCGCTTTTGGAACAACGTTACGGACTTAATCCGGCTTATGGGAGTTACAGATAACTATGCCATTGGTTGTTGATACGCACTACGGATTGTTACAACATCAACGATTTTGCACGTATCATTTGTGATTTTATAAATGATACGGTAGGTATTGCCTCCGGCATTCATTGTATAAAATATTTGGTGCAAATCGGCAAAAGAAGCATCTAAAGAGGCTTCTGGAATAATTGCTCCTTGCTCAGGAAACGTATCAAGGCTTTGAATTGTTTGTAACATTCCGTCAAGCCATTTAACGGCGGCAAGCGGATTTCTCGCATACAAATAGTCATAAGAGGCAGTTAAAATATCCTCTGCCTCTTGAGAAATGATGATTTTATACTTGTTCATGGCGAGCCTTTAATCTTGCTGATACTTCATCCAAAGTTGAAACGCGACCGGCGGAAATATCTTCCAAACCGCGCTGAATACTGAGCATTGTTTCAAGCTCATCAATTTTATCGAGTATCTGCTGATAACTTTCGGCATCTTGAACAACTGCGGCAACCTTGCCGTTAATGGTAATAAATGTCGGACGTTTAACTTGACCGAGTTTTTTGATGATCTCCGATGCCTGTTGGCGGAAGTTGCTTAAAGGCATAATATCTTCAATAATGTTCATTTTATAGACTCCTATTCTGTATTTTATTTAATACTAAATTAAATACAATAAAGAGTCAAGAGGAATTTTATATGACAACAATAACCTTTCCAAAACGTCTGCCTTATCCGACTGTTGAGGGCTATTCTATACGGCCGGACGAAGCAATCATCCGTACCGATATGGAAGCCGGTCCCGCACGGCAACGGCGCAGATATACGCAAACACCAAGTAAAATCGCGGTTAAATGGATTATGTCGCCGGAGCAGTTCTGCTTGTTTGAGGCTTGGTACAAATATTACGCCAAAGAAGGTGCGGAATGGTTCGTCATCACGCTTTTGGGTGGTATCGGCTTAACCGAGCAAGAAGCGCGCTTTACGCAACAATTTGAGGCAAGCATAATCGCCGGTCGTTTGTGGCAAATCACAACCGAACTTGAAATCCGCGACCGTCCGACAATTACCGAAGATGCGATGCTTATTATTATGGATTCCGACTTCCAAAAGTTGGAATTCACGGTCGATAAGCTCCACATTCTCGTTCACAAATCGTGTCCGCAAAAACTTAATTAAAGGAATTACCAATGCCAAATATGCAAGAAAGATTAGATGCCGCGGTTGATAAAGCCGAGGTAGACACCGGATTACTGCACAATGTCGTTCATGGTTCAATCACAACCGAAGTGACCACCGAGGGCGGCAAAGTTCCGAGTGTCGCCAAAGTTCTTAACGATATGCGTGTTTTAATGGAAGCTGACGAGGCAATCCTTTATTTGATTGCCAACGGCGACAGCACAACCATTGTGCATACCAAAAACGGCGATGTGCCAAGCGCGGCAAAAATTATTCACGACACAAAGACGGCGATGGATGCGTCGGCGCAAATTTATCACGATATTGCTAATGGCGACGTCAATACTGTCGTCCATACTGAAAATGGTGATGTACCGAGTGCCGCAAAAATTATTCACGACACGCAAACCGCTTTAGATGCCGATGCGCAAATTTTTCATGACATAGCCAATGGCGATGCCGACACCGTTGTTCACACCGAAAACGGCGATGTGCCAAGTGTGGCGAAAGCTATTCAAGACACTCGCAATACCATTCAATCCGGCACAAATGACCTCGTCGAACAAGCACAAACAGCGGCAACAACAGCCACCGAACAAGCCACACAGAGTAAATCGGCGGCTTTGCGAGCGATTGAGGCTGAAACAGCGAGTAAACAAGCTCTAAAAGATGCACAGACATGGGTTGACGGCACTGATGAGGAAGTCGCGGCTTTGGGCGGACGGCACTCGGCGCGTGAATGGGTGGAATTAGCGGAAGAAACAACAAAAGGCAGTTTTCCGACCACGGTTAGCGGTGTGGCAACGGCTAATCAGACAATTTTACCATTACCGGAAGCACTCAGTGCAATTGACCAAGTGTTGATGGTAAGCGTTGAAAACTTATCGCTTATGCCTGATACCTACACGCTTTCAAATGACGGAAAATCGGTTGTTTTGCAATATCCGCTTACGGCAAATGAGCGGTGGAGCGTGAAATATTTAACAGACTTTCAGTCAATGGGTACCGCCTTGGATGCGGTTTTATATGAAGATATGTGAGGTGCAACATGGCTGAAGATAAAAGCAAAATTCCGGCATCGCGTATCGCGGTTGATACTGAGCCGGTTGTCGGAAGTGGTAACCTTATCACTTCTGATGCAGTAGCGACAGCGGTTGAGCAAGCAAAAGAAGAAGCGAAAACCGATGCCGAAGGTAACGACATCAGCAAGACCTATGCCAAGATTGCTGATGTTATTTTTTACGAAGAAATGGATTAACTCAATTTTAGGAGAAAATAAATGGCTACAAAACGTATTAAACTTAAAAACGCAACCGGCGACTATTTAGAGCCGTATACCACGAACGTACCGGACGCATCAACATCCGCGAAAGGTATCGTTCAACTGGAAGCAACACCGACAGCAAGCTCAACCAAAGCATTGACTTCCGGTGGCGCAAAAACCGCTTTGGATAACAAACTCGACAAAACCGGAACGGCGGCCAAAGCTACAGCAGATGCAAGTGGCAACAATATCGTTAATACCTATGCCACAAAAACAGCCTTGTCGGCGGTTGAAACAACGGCAAACACAGCCAAAAGCATTGCCGAGGGACGTGCTCGTGCTGTTTCGTTTGAATCCTATTCAGCTCTGGTAACAGCCTTAAATGGCGCGGCAAACACGGACTATAAAGTCGGCGATAATATCTTTATTCAGGCAAAAGAAGTACCGGATTTATGGGTTTATTCGGTTGAAAGCACAACCTCAAGCTACAGCTACACAACCGATGACGCTCTTATTTCAGCTTTGGAAACTGGTGCTGTTCAGGTTGGTTATTATAAAATTGCGGCAATGGAGACCGGCAAAGTTGATTTGACCGGCTACGTACCGACAAGCCGAAAAATTAACAATAAAGCCTTAACCGGTGATATTACGCTTTCAGCATCGGATGTCGGCGCATTGGCGGCTAACGGAACGGCGGCAAAGGCCACGGCCGATGCAAGTGGTAACGTAATCACAACTACTTACGCAACTAAGGCGGAAATCATTACCTATGAGGAAATGAGCTAGTAACGAACTTTCGGACTAACAGGACTAAAGGACTTGGACTTTGACTAATACGGACTTGAACTTAAGTGCTGATTTGCTTTACAGGGCGGATAATTCCGCCCTGTTTGATAAATCCGGCACAACTAATTCCGGAGGAAAGCTATGAGTATATACTTCGGAAATAATAAAATCGGTAAAATATATGTTGGTGGAACATCTATCGGCAAAGTTTATAAAGGAAGTGAACTAGTATATCAGAAGTCAGCGGGATTAAAACTATATTGTTACTATGATAACAAAGTTTCTGCAGCTCAGAATTTGTATGTTAAATTTTATGTAATTGGTGGGCAGACAATAAGTAATCCTTGGATGGAATTTCTGGTTTCTTCCAATTACAGTGAATTAGGTACTGCTGTTATAACCACAATTACGGGTAATCTTGGTGCTTCCGGTTCAAAAATTAGAATAGATAATGCAAGTCAGGAATACACATATGAAAGTAGTACGACTGTCAATAACATAACTATTTTTCTATACGCTTATACATCTTCAAGTTGGGGAATCACGACAAGCACTAATATATACGTAATGCAAAACAGCACTTTAAATTCTGTAGCATTGAAAGAGGATATGAAAAACGGCGGAATAACATATCCGGCTTCTATTGATAATTCTCAATTCAAACTTTGGCCATCTTCAAACAACTACGCATATGGGTATAGATATTCTACCGGCGATAAGACGTGGACGATAAACGGTTTAGTATAACATAATTACAGGAGAACTTCATGGCAAACAGAAATGTAAAGCTCAAAAACAAGAGCGGTGACGTTTTATATCCATACACGGATAATATTCCGACTGCTTCAACTTCAACGGCCGGAAAGGTAAAACTTGATTCAAGCCCGACTTCAGGCTCTAACAATGCAATTACTTCAGGGGCGGTTTATACCGCCCTTTCTGGTAAGTTGTCAACCACCGGAACGGCGGCAAAAGCAACTGCAGATGCCAGTGGCAACAACATTGCTAACACATATTTAACCAAAACCGGAACAGCGGCAAAAGCGACCGCTGACGCAAGCGGCAATAATATTGCTAACACTTATGCCACAAAAACCGAATTAACCACTGTTCAGAACAGTATTCCTGCTGACAATGGTTTAGTGCACAAAAGCGGCTCAGAAGATATTACCGGTGGCAAGATTTTCAACCAAGCTACTTTAGAAATGCGTGGTATTCCAAACGATGCTTCTTATGAGCCACACATTTTATTCCATATTCCAGGCGTACAATATTCACGAATTGCGATGACCTCGGTCGGATTAGCTGTTAAAAGCGGTGATGGTTCAACCTATTCAAGCATTTTATGTGATACTCCGGTTGTTTCTGATAACAGTAATAAAACAACGACAACAGCTTATATAAACAATAAGTTCAAAAAAGTGTCGGCTTTACCATCCAATCCGGATGCGAACACATACTATTTTATTCCGGAGTAATGCCATGCCAATAGATGTAGGGACTAATAAAATCGGTAAAATAAATGTTGGCAGTTCAGCTATCGGTAAAGTTTATAAAGGAAGTGAATTAGTATTTGAGAAATCAAAAAACTTAAAATTGTATGTAGCCAATTATTCAGAATGGGCAAGCGGAAAATATACATATTATTATGTGACCGGTTTGTTGGGAAGTTGGTCTACTGATGGATATGTTATTATGTGCACTTATAAATATAAATGGAATCCAGACGGAAATATGTACAATGAGTCAAAAATTTACTTGGTTTCAGGTACTCTTGGGACAAGTGGTTCTAAAGTTGGTTCAAGTAGTTCTTCTCATGCCTCTTATAAAAAAACTATAACAGTAAATGGCTTAACTTGTTATATTTATCAAGGTGATTCCGGATTGGGTGATCCGATAATATTTGTTTTGCCTGATTCTGGTGTCAATAATTACACAATCAATAATATGGATTTAATTATTACACCAAGTTTAGATTTAGCCGTACACCCAACATCTGTAACAAGCGATTCATTCACATACACAGATTATTATAGTACAAAAACGGTTACAAGAGAGAGTACAGATGTACTCACATTTACTAAAGAAAATGGCTTTATTTAAGGAAAAAAAAATGACAGAATTTAATTATAACGATGTCATCAAGTATGTTGACGACACATTCGATGAAAATATGGAAGCGGCCAAAAAATGGGCTCGTGAGCACAATACAACGCTTGAAGAACTGATTGACAGGCGAACCGAACGTGACGGCGTGCTTTACCGCTATTTTCAAATCGGTGGCGAGTATATTCCGCCGGAGCCTACGCAAGATCAAGTTAAGGCGCAAACGATTTATCGGCTTAAGATGCAACTTTCGGCAACAGATTATGTGGTTATTAAAATTGCCGAGGGTGTGGCAACGGCTGAAGAATATGCCGACGTTATCGCTCAACGTCAGCAATGGCGGCAAGAAATCAACGCTTTGGAAGCTGAATAATGACTGATGCAACCTTAACCGAGGCGTTAAAAGAAGCTTATGCATCCGCGCCTTCAGATGTCACAATTCTACATACTTTAGAATTAAGGCATCCGTCATTCGTAGATGATAGCGGTAAAAAGACGGCAATTCGGGTGGTGCGTGATAACGTTAACCACAAGTGCAAACTGGAAAGCACCGCGCCACTCGATGCCAACAAAACGGTGGAATTTATCGCGATGGCTTTTGATTTGCAGTTGCCGCCGGTGGAAACCGTGCCGGTTCCGGAAATCACACTCACGCTTGATAACGTTTCAACTGAGCTGATTCAATACTTGGATAATGCCATCGAAACGCAAGATATGATTGAGATGACTTACCGGCCATATCTGTCGAGCGACAAAACTTGCCCGCAGATGGATCCGCCGATCACGCTTGTCATTACCGACATTCAGGTCGATATCCTCAAAATCACGGCGACAGCGCGAATGATGGACATCGGCAACAAGTCGTTTCCGAGCGAAAACTATACCGTCAAAAAATATCCTGGATTATCAAGATGACACATTATGCAAATAAATATATTGGCTTGCCGTGGGTGGCAGGTGCGCAAGGCCCCGACAGTTTCGACTGTTGGGGCTTTGTGCATTATGTCCTTAAACACGAATACGGACACGACGTGCCGCCGGTTAATATCAATCCGGACAATCTGCGCGATGTTCTTCACGCTTTCAAAAACGACTTGGCTTTTCAGGCGTTTTTTGAAGTTGAGAAGCCGCGTGACGGCGATGTTGTCTTAATGCGGCAAGCGAAAAATCCGGTTCATGCCGGTTTATGGCTTGACATAGACGACGGTGGTGTTCTGCATTGTGTGCGCGGCACCGGTGTTGTGTTTCAGAATGCCGTTTCGCTGAACCTTTGCGGGTGGTTTCTTCATTCCTATTACCGAGTAAAAGAGAATATTTAATGCTATACTTTAACTATTTTACAAACCCTTGCCAACCGGATAAGGGGCGGATAAGTGCGATTATAGAACAGCCAAAAACCGTCTGGCAGATTATCAAAGAGCAAAAAGTTGATATGACAATGCCGGTTTTGTGCCTGATTAACGGTGCGCCGGTGTTGCGTAAAAACTGGGGTGATGTGCTGGATAATAACGAGCTTGTAAGTATCGTCACGCTCCCGCTCGGCGGCGGTGGTGGCGGTAAAAGCTCAAATCCGGTTCAAGTCGTTTTAACTGTTGCGGTGATCGTCGCCTCTGTTTATACCGGTGGTGCGGTCGGCGCGGCTTATGGTGCGGCTTGGGGTGCCGCGGCGGCCGCGGCTGTGTCTATCGGCGGAAGTATCTTGGTTAACGCGCTTGTACCAACTCCGAAACCGTCGCTTAACGGCATGACTTCTTCATCCTATACGCAAAGCCCGACTTATTCTCTGCAGGCGCAAGGCAACACGGCACGCTTGGGTAATCCGATACCGGTTATTTACGGCAAGCACTTAATCTATCCGGATTTTGCCGCTCAGCCGTATTATCGCTACCAAAACAATGAGCAATATGTTTATCAGCTTCATTGTATCGGGCAAGGCAATTATTCGGTTGGGCAAATCCGTATTGAGGACACGCCGATCAGCTCGTTTAAGGAGATAACCTACAAGGTTATCAATCCAGGCGAAACTAACACGCTGTTTGACGAAGATGTGGTTACATCGGCGGAAGTTGCCGGTCAGGAGTTAATTAAAGGCGAAATTTGCGGCGGCTTTGTGCTTAACCCGACCGAAAGCGTGATTAACAAAATCGAAATTGATGTGGCGTTTCAGCGTGGGCTTTACTATGCCAATGACAACGGCAATCTTAATCAAAAAACAGTTCAATGGCGAGTGGATGCACGGCTTATTGATGATGAGGATAAGGCTCTCGGCAGTTGGTTCACTCTCGGAACGGAAAGCGTAACCGATGCAACTGTCAACGGAATCTATAAAACCTATACATATTCGGTGGCGCAAGGCAGATATGAAGTTCGGGCGACACGGCTTGATGACAAGGACGAAAACTCTCGTGCCGGACACGAAATCCGTTGGGTTTCCGCCAAAGGTTATGTGGTTTCAGATAAAAGTTACGGTAATGTCACTTTGTTGGCCGTGATAATGAAAGCCACCGACAACCTTTCGCAACGTTCATCTCGTTTGATTAACTGTGTTGTTACACGCAAACTTAAAACGTGGACACCAAGCGGTGGTTGGAGCGGATTAACGGCGACACGCTCTATCGCTTGGGCGTTGGCGGATATTTTGAAAGCCAACTACGGGGCAAAATTAACCGATAAATCCATCGACTTGAACGCGCTTTATCAACTCGACCAAAAATGGAACAGCCGCGGCGATACGTTTAACGCCGTGTTTGACAGTAAATTGACGGTTTATGAGGCACTTTCACGCGTTGCAAAAGTCGGTCGGGCGGTGGCGTTTATTCAGGGCGGCATTGTCCGCTTTGTACGAGACGAACCGAAAACAATTCCGGTGGCTCTTTTCGGGCCGCGTAATATCGTCAAAAACACGCTTTCAATCCAATACATCATGCCATCTGAAGACACGGCGGATAGCGTATGTGTGGAATATTTTTCGGAAAACACTTGGAAAACAAGCGAAGTAACCGGAACATTCAGCGGTTCAACCTCGGATAAAACCGCCACAGTGGAACTGTTCGGATGCACGAATAAAGCGCAAGCCTTGCGTGAAGCGGTGTATATGGCACTTGCCAACCGTTACCGGCGGCGCATTGTTACCTTTACGACCGAGCTTGAGGGTTTAATCCCGACATACGGTGATTTAATCGCTATCACGCACGATATGGCGCACTGGGGTAGCGGTGGCGAAATTATCGCACAAGACGGCTTAAAACTCACGCTATCCGAGCCGGTTGAATTTACATCTGGCGTTAAGAATGTGTTGGCGTTACGAGAGAAGAACGGCTCGCTTTCGGGGCCTTATGAGGTGACGGCAACCGAACTTAACACCGAGGTTATGCTGAAAACTCAGCCGGATGCGGAAATATTGACCACTTCCGGTATGGAACGCACGCATTTTGCGTTCGGAACAACCGATAAATGGAGCGTTTATGCCCGTGTTACCGGCATCCGCCCACGTTCAAATCAAGTGGAAATCACGGCTGTTATAGAAGACAACCGTGTGCATCATAATTAAAAATCTATTATGATATTGACAAATATATTAAAAAATAGTATAAGATATGTAGGGAGATGCCCATGAAATACATAAGCAGTAATATTGAAAAATTGCAAAAGACATACTCTAAAATATATGATTTACCGATCGTTAGTTTCGATTACGAAGTTACAAATCTCGAGTTGCAAAGAGCTATGAAAACAAATTTTTTCATATCAGTCGCTATGTATGATAATGAAAAGCACCTGTATTTTGCGCCAAAATATAAAGTACCTGATATAAAAGACCAGAATTATATTCATTCTGCTGTGGAAAACGCGGCTAATTGTGCTATTTCCGGTGTAAAACTTGGAGAAATTGAACCTGTTACCCTGATTACACATAATTTTTGGGATAGCGCCGGAAACAAACATACTCAATTTGGCTTAGGCTTTATGGGACGAATTAGAAATACAGAAAAACTTCATCTTGATAATTACGAAACCTATATTAGTATACCTAATAATGATATGAATGAAATAAATTATTTAAGTAGTAAAAATGTTTTAGCTTATTGTATGAATAGGTTAAATAAATTGAATAATCAAGATATACAGACATCTGAAATAGACACTAATGAAAAAATGCAACTTAGATATTTGATTCATAAGGAAGTAGTAAAGAGGTTTATTCTCACTAATAAAAGGAAAAATAAAAAAGGGTTTATTCAATTATTGTCCAGACTTATGAATGGTTACAAGACAATTTTAGATGCATCATGCGGTGATAGCCAATTACTGACCGACATAGTTGCAGAAAAAGGGAATAATATTGATTTTGCCATAGGAAATGATATTAGTTGGTCACAAGTATCATTGATTAAAAATAAAAATGAAAATATTTCATTTACCAATCATGATTCTACAAATCTTCCATTTAGTGAAAATGCATTTGGTGTGGCTATTTGTTGTAATACTTTACATCATATGCCTTCAGAAAAACATTTAGCAAAGTTATTTCAAAACTTAATAAGAGTTGCCGAAAAAGTTATTATAGTTGAAATTGAAAATCCTCAAAATACAGGAGGGTTTCCGAAGCTGTTGAATAAATACTACTATGAAGGTTTTTTACAAGATGTTGGAGAACGATATTTATCGCAAGAAGAGTTTCGGCTCAAAGTAGAAGAAAACTCAAAAGACGCCAAAGTTCGGTTTTCCAATTTTAAGAATATACAGGGCAATTATATGATTGCAGAAATTGAGAAAAACAAAAAGACTGTTAGCAAATAATAAAATCTTCATTTTGCAAATAAGCTTGAATGGCCTTTTTGACATGGGAAATGGTTTCTGTTGGTAATTTATCTAACGGACTGAAAATAAATTCGTAACATTTATTTGGTTCATTGTTTTGAATTTTTCCTTTGTAACTTGTTGCTAAAATATAAAAATCTATAATGTCTGTCGGCGTTCCTTTATAAGGTGCATTAGGTCTTTGAGAGACAACCTTAACTTTTAAATCTTTTGCATCTAGTATGATATTTGCTTCTTCTTTTGCTTCTCTTATAATTGCTTCAATAACTGTTTCTCCTTCTTCTGTATGACCGGCCACAGGTGAATATTGTCCGTCCAAAATACCACCTTTACGCTTTTGCAATAAAATTTTATTATTCTCTATTAAAACCAAATATGCCCCTATTAATGGCTGCTGATGTTTTACCATTTTGCCTCACTTTCATAAATTTTCACAAAGTACAGCTATGTACACTTTGTAGGAAGTAATAGGACAAAAATTTTGTAAAGTAAAGTTTTTTTTATAATTTAATCAACCTCAACGAAAGGAAAACAATGGATTGGCTACAATTTTTACAAATTGTTTGCGTGCCGGCGTTTGCGTGGCTTGTTCACAAATACGGCGAAATGCGCAAGGACTTAAACGACTTCAAAGTTCAGGTCGCCAAAGAATATGCCACGCAAGTGCATATAAGTCGGCTTGAACTCAAAATTGACGATTTACGACAACTTATATGGGAGCAACTATATAACAAGTCAAGCGAAAAATAATAAACAATTAACTTGATTGTAACTCCTGATTTAAATGAATAATCAACTTACGCATACAAGCCACCATAGCAACTCTTGATGGCTTTCCTTTTCCCTTTAATAAAGAATAATACTGATGTATGACATCATTAGTTCTAATAGCGGAGATAATAGACATGTATAATGCATTACGAACAATTTTACGACCACCTTGAATACAGGCTTTACCTCTCATTGTACCACTATCTCGGTTCATCGGAGCAAGTCCACAAAGTGCAACTATTTTATTTCTGGACGTATGTCCTAATTCCGGTAATTCGGCTATTAAAGTGCTGGCAGACTTTTTGCCGATACCTTTTGTTTCCATGAGAATTTGAAACTTTTTATATAGAATTTTATCAGATTTAATAAAATCTAATATTTCAGTTTCAATTTCTTTAACTTGGAGATTTAAATGGTCTACCAATAATTTAATACGTTGTAATATTTGCGGAGCCGGTTTCTTTTCTATCCATTGTTTAGTCAGAACCAAATTGTCGGTTAATTGTCTTCTGTATTTGATTAACTCTCGCAATTTGTTAATTTTAGGATTTTGAATTTCAGATAATTCCGGATGCATTACCTGACCATAATCAGCAAGAATTTGTGCATCTATTTTATCTGTCTTTGCTAAACGTCCAACTGCTTTTGCGTAGTTTCTAACTTTGACAGGATGAACTAAACAAACAGGTATATTATGGCTATGCAAAAAAGAAACCAATTCTTTTTGATAAGATCCGGTATGTTCAACAATAACTCTTTCAACATGAAGGGAATATTTTTGAATGTAAAGTATTAACTTACCAAAATCTTGAGAATTGTTTAATAAAGTCATCCACTCTCCGGTACTATTAAAAAATATATCTAATTTTGCTTTTGACACATCTATGCCGATAGTTGTATAATCCATGATGCCTCCTTTCTTGTATTTGTACTCAATGGTACGATCAACTATTCGAAACTCACACAGGAGGAACGGCGGTTCATGCTCCCACACGATATGCTAGTATCAAGATCCACAAAGAACTCGCCGTTCACAAACCCAATGTAGCTACATTGGGTTTGTGTCATTATAAACCAATTTATGTTTTTAACGACTTTTTTTAATATACAAGATACACAATGAATCAAAGACCACCACGAGGAATAAGAAATAATAACCCAGGCAACATCCGCCATGGGCAGAATTGGCAAGGCTTAAATCCGGATGGCAGGAACATTGATCCTGCCTTTTGTGTATTTAAATCGCCGGTGTTCGGCATTCGTGCGCTTGCCAAAGTTTTAATGAATTACAAGAAAATCCACGGCTTAAATACCGTTCGGCAGATAATCAGCCGCTATGCGCCGCCGAATGAAAACCAAACAAAGGCTTATATTCAGACGGTAGCACAGCAAATCGGCGTATATCCGGACACGGTTATTGATATTGAGGAGCGCGGCATTTTAACCGTGTTTATCAAGGCCGTCATCCGCATGGAGAATGGTATTCAGCCATATTCAGACGAAACAATCCAGCAAGGAATTGACTTATGCGAAAATTAAACAATCGGAGTTGGATACCGTTAATCGGGTGGATACTCTGTTACGGATT
This sequence comes from Alphaproteobacteria bacterium, assembly GCA_017460085.1. GTDB lineage: Bacteria > Pseudomonadota > Alphaproteobacteria > RF32 > CAG-239 > RUG410. The sequence goes on along the minus strand of JAFUBQ010000021.1, from coordinate 51,203 downwards.
TTTTCACAACTGCGTGATCGCGCCGTATTTCAAGACCGAAATTATTGACTGGGAGCAGTTATTGACCTCATTCGGCATAATGCTCGGTATAAGCGGCGTGCGCGACATCGGAATGTATCGAAAGGAAATTAAAAATGATAAATACGACAAATCTACTCAACCTGATAAAGAAGTTTAGAGCGGTGGTGTTCGGAGCTATCGCTCTTTTTTTATATTTGTTCGGCTACAAAAATGCCAGAGAATCGGCAGAAAATCAGAAGAATAAGGAGGAAAACAATGCAATTAAAAAAGCTCAAGAGGCTCGCCGGAGCCTTACTAATCCTGACCGGATTGAACGCTTGCACAACAAATACAAGCGGTAATTATTGTCTGCTTTATGAACCGATTTACGCCGACTACGACAATGATACTGCCGAAACAATCCGTCAAATCGACCGCAACAACGTGGTTTACGAGGCAATTTGCGAGAAATGAATAACGCCCTGATGGATCAATCCGTCAGGGCACTTTTTTGTTTTAATCTATTCAAAAAGTTTGTTAAAATCCGGAGAGAAGCTCAATTCAAAGCTCCAATCACCGCCGTGATGCGTATCATATTTGTTATGGCGAAGCGGAACACCGTAAGCGACTTTGGCTACAATATTATACGGCAGTTGAAAGCGTAAACCGGCACCTGCCGAGAGCAGAATATCGCTGTTGTTGAAACCTTCCGCTCCGTTTCCTGTGCCTTTATACGGATAAAGCGCCGCATAATCGGTAAACACAAAAGGACGGACATATTCGTCAGTGCGATACGGTATGCAATTTATATAAAATTTTTCCGGTGCAATCGGAAAATAGATTTCCGCACCGAGTTGATAGCCAGATTTTGCGGTGAGCAAACCTTGCGAATAGCCGCGCACTGTACCGAAACCGCCGGCCGACATCTGGTCAGCATAAGGAATTACATCTTGCGGAATATATTGATAATTGCCGCGGAACTGCCCTAAAATACGATGACCAAAATCGTGAAGGCGCAAAATGCTACCCTCAAACTTCCAATAATCTATGCGATTTTGAAACCAAGGTGCGGCATAAGATATATTTTGTGCTAAATACCAAATACCGTTTTCGGTATCATAACGGAAATTCAATCCGGTTTTGAGTTCTGGAATTTTATCTTCATACAAATCATAACCATCAAAACTGGTGACCGCACGCTTGTAAGTGAATGAGGTTGTACTGTTTAATTCACGGTGCAGTTCACGGATAATCGGGTGTGTGTAATAAATGGAATAGTTCTGCGAGCGGCTTTCAATGTTGAAGTCTTTATAGTCGCCATGCCCAATTTCCGCTTCATTGTGCGAGAATGAAATGCCGATACGCCCGTCATATTTATTAACCGGAATATTGTAATCGACAAACGGTGTCCACGAATAACGATTGGCATAAACACCGGCGGAGAGCTTATCGCGATAACCGAATAAACTGTCGTGCGAAGCTATTAAACCGGCGCGGTTTTTACCGATGGTTTTGCGACCTGCATTATCGGCAACAGCAGCTAAATGATATGGTGCTTTTTCTTCGGCTTTAATCGTAACATCTGTCGTGCCGATTTTTTTACCGGCAGCCAGATTTCCCTTAATTTCTATATTGTTGTTATAGCGGTTATAAACGAGCATATTTTCTTCCAATTTCTGAATATTAAAGATTTCGCCCTTGTTCATACCTAAGCGTTTTTTGATATGTGAACTCTTTGTCCAGCGATTGCCCTCAACTTCAACATCACCGACTTTACCTTCTAACAGACCGATTTTAATAATGCCGTTTTCTATGGTTTGCTCCGGCAGATAAGCCCGTGCCGTAACGAAACCTTTATCGAGATAGACTTCATTGATACGGTCAATCATTTCATTTAATTTTGCTACTGTAACGTTTGTTTTTTCGTAATCCATTGTAATGGCATCGATTTCATCACGCGTTAAAATTTCACTCGGCTCAACCTCAAACTTTTCAATGTAAATGCCTTTGGTTTTATATTCGGATATTTTGGCTTTTTGTGTAACCGGCTTTTTTTCTTCTTTTTTAGTTTCTTGGGCTTGTTTTGCTTTGTTTGCTTTATAATTTTGATAATCGCGGATGCCTTGTCTTTCTTGCTCTAAACGTTTAGCACTGTCTAAATCTTGCTGTTGCACCGTTCCAAGCTGCGGAAGCACTCCTGTCGACATTGTTTGCGCAAAAGATATAGAACTGATTGTAGATAAACAAACTGTTATTGCAAATAAATTTTTTTTCATCATATAAACCTAAAAAGTTCAAAACTATATAGCAGACATTACATTATGACAGTATCTTTTTCAATGAAAAAATCTGGATAAAATGCAAAGATAAAGCTTGACTTTTAGTGCCGGGGGGGGTAGTATAATGCCCAAAAACGCAGTATCCATAAGGGTTACAGGCATGTTTTCATTTTTTGAAAAAAGTGTCAAAATGTGTGGATAAGTGAAGAAGTGATCATAACAAAAGGAACTGACAATGAAATACTCTCGTTCGGCGATTACGCAACTGACTAGATGGTACAGACAAGTATTGATTAAATGTGCTATTTTGAATGCGGCAGTAATGGCTGTTTCATTTGGTACACCGGCATTGGCTTCGGATATTACGGGGGTAACGCCTGACGGAAATACTTATAACATCGAGGGTGCAAAGTTTTCAGGGGCAACCCAGTTCCGTCAATATGATAATTTTAAGCTTGACGACGGAGATATCGCCAATTTAATTTACAAATCGGGTTACGATAAATTTGTGAACTTGGTTGACAGTCAGGTTAATATTAACGGTATTGTTAATACAATGCGTGGTAATAACTTCTTTAACGGTCACGCGATTTTTGTTTCGCCGAATGGTATTGTTATCGGTGCATCAGGTGTTTTGAATGTCGGTTCCTTAACTTTGGCAACGCCAAGCCAAAGCAAATTCGATGCTATGAAAAATGCCTATAACGGTGATACTTTAAGCAATTACGAGGTTGGTAAAGATAAATATAAAGAAATTCTGACAGATTCTCACGGCAATGTTGTCATTAACGGTAAAATTATGGCACGCGGTGATGTGGAAGTTTACGGCGATACGATAACTGTTAAGGGAACATCTGCGGATAAAGCCGGAATTGTAGCCGGTGTGAAAAATCAAAACAGCGCATTCACGAATAAAGCACAAGCCGAACAGGTTTTTAATTCGCTCGTTAATTCAAACATAAAGCAAGCAAACAGTTTCAGTCTGGAAGGCGGTAAACTGAAGCTTGTGGCAAGTACAAGTTCAAAAGCTAATGATACTGCCGGAAATATTAAGGCCGAAATTGATATAAAAAACGCTAATTTAGGCGCAGATGAAATTGATATAAGTGCAAAAGCAGAAGTTGACCGTCAGGAAAGAATTGATTTAGCTCAAGCGATTGTTAATATTGAAAACTCATCTATTACAAGCAACATCGTTTCTGCTACTGCCGACGCCTCGCAAAATAAGTCTGTGGACTTAACAAGTATTGAGGACGGCGTTGAACTTATAAAGAATACGTTGGCTGATTTATTTGATTCGGATAAGCCGGGAATAACTTCTTTGTGGGGAACGGCGGGCAAAGCAGAAGCGGAAGTTAATATTAAAAGTTCTGTTATTAATGCCGTAAAAACAACGGGCGATAAAGACGCAAATTCAATTATTATCAATGCCTCTGCATCTTCAACCACAAGTGAAAATGCAAACTTATTAACGCCGACAATACTTGATTTTATAACCAATAGTGATGAAGCAAAAATAAGCGAATATTTCAGCAACGATATTTATAGCGGTTTTGAGGGGGCAAAAAGCAGTGCAACCGTTAATGTTGACCGTTCCGTATTATCTGCTAAAGGAACGATGGGTATAGATATAACTTCCATGGCTTCATCCGAATTAAAAACAGATCAAGCTGTTATATCATTTATTATGCCGTTTGGTTTATATGGAGTTGGAACGGAGACAATATCAAAAACTATTGTTAAGAATTCGCTTTTAAATAGTAACTTAGGGCGTGTTAATGTTGATGCAATTTCAACAAATATCCATGATATTACCGTTTCCAACAGCAGCCTTTTACAGTTGAATATCGAACGCTCGTGGCTTGCGGTATTGTTGAATAATAATATTACGACAAAAACGGAATCGCTGATTGAAAATTCAATAGTTAATGCAACTTTCGGCGGTTTGCAAGTTTTTGCAACTAATTTAGCCAACAGTAATGTAAACTTGGATCTTAGTGCCGACACAGGATTAACACAAGAAGGAAGCGGAGGAGCCGGAAATTCCGGTGCGGCAGTTGTCGGCGTGTTAAATCGTTCGGACAATGATGTTTCAGCTATTATAAAAGACATCACTGTCAATACTTATGGTAATGTCTCGGTTATGGCTGACAGTCTTAATATAACGGGAAATTCGGCATCAGCAAGCACGTATGATTATAGTATGCAGCGTCCGGCAACATTTGAAGGCGGTATAAAGGATAAAGTAAAAGCTCTTTCCGGAAATTTAAACATAAATATCTTTGATAAAATAAAAGGGATTAATACTGTTCCGGGAACAAAGGAAACTTTGCTTCAGGGCGGTGGTGCTTTTGTGTGGAATGTAACCGACAACAACACAACGGCAAAAATAGAAAATTCAACGATTAACAATACAGGAAAAGCGAATAATGTAACAGTTCAGGCAACGACAATTGATTTAATGAAAAACAATACCTATGCCGAAAGTGCCGGTGAAGAAAAAATCGGTTTGGGCTTGGCTGTTATATATAATGATGAAACCAATACAACAACTGCGAATATAGACGGTTCAACCGTTAATGCTAAAAGTGTACTTGTTGACGCACAGACCGAACTGCCGATGAATATGGGGCAACTTTCATTCGGTTTAAAATTGCCATTTAAAATAAAAGGTGTCGATACCATTCAGATAGGCGGTAATTTTGCTTCGGAAGCAAATGGAAAATGGGATATTTCTCTCGCTGATCCTATCAATGTAAATTATGATGATCCGGATTTTGATTTATCTGGAACGTTAAAACAGAATGTGTTGACAACATATGAAAACCTGAAGCCAAAGGCTAAAATGTCAGGGTTTTTCAATAATTTATCTAAGACGCAAACGAAAGCTTCAACTGCGGCAATCGCCGGTTCTGTTGTTTATAATGAGGTCAAAAACAATACCACAGCGGATATCACAAATGAATCAAAAATAATGCTTGCTGACGGAGGCTCGCTTATTGTTAATGCCGTTAATTCGGTGATTGGCTACAATGCCGCCGGTATGATAGATTTTCTCATAAAACAAATCAATTATAAAATTCCTGGGCAACCGGACTATAAATATCAGCCTGAAGTAGAGGCCGGAACTTTCGGTTTGGGCTTCAATTTCTTATGGAATGATTATACAAATGATGCTACGGCAAAGATTGAAAATTCAAGTGTTATTGCGCCAAATGGTAGTGTTGATGTAAGATCCGCGACTGAACAGGCTTATATAACGATTACGATGACAGGCGGAAAAGCCAAATCTGTCGGTATTGACGGTTCAATTCACAGACAGATACTTGAAGGTACGACGCTTGCCTCTATTTCCAACACAACAAAAGAAGAAAAAGCCAAAAATATTATCAGCGCCAAAACGGTTAATGTTAATGCCGGAAAAGCAAAAGTAAGAACCGCCGGAGGTGCGATGAGCCGTATTACGCCGAAAATGATTAAAGAAGATAAAGAAAAAGCTGATGACGATGAAACAAAATTAAATCTTACCGACGCAGTTGTATGGTATTTGTCAAGAAATGCTCAAAGAGATGCCGAAGAAACCATTACAAATATCATTGCCCAAGGTGCATGGACAACCCAATCTTCCGGTGGTGAAAATTCAAGTTCGGTCGGTATTGCAGTGGGTGCAAGTGTTAATGTGACGGATATAGATCGTTCGGTTAAAGCTGAAATAAACAATTATGTGATGTCTGCCGATGATGTAACGGTGGATTCCGATTCTTTGACTCAAAGTTTAAATATTGAAATTGCCGCAGCCTTTTCCGGCGGTGTGGATAAAGATCCGGCGGATTCAACAAAGAAAACAAAGAAAATAACCGAAGAAGATGAAGAAGATATAAATAAAAAACTTAAAGAAGAAAATAGTGATGAAAATACGGATGATAATCCGTTGCCGAAACCTAATGACGGCGAAGAGGATGATAATCTGCCTAATCCGAAGAATCCGGGGGAGCTTTCAGATTATGAATATGAAGGCCTCAAGGCGATGGGATATTCGGATGATGAAATAGAACAAATTTTCGATAATAATTACAATAGCCAATTTTATCAAAATAAGCCGAACGGAATGACGAATGCAAAATATCGTGAATTGGTTCAGGCCGGTTATTCTGATGAAACAATAAATTATTACCAAGGAATGGTTGATGGCGGCGCAACAGAAGATGAAATTCAACAATATTTAAACACTGTCGGCGGTAATGTGGGCGGACGTAATCCTGGCGGTGTTTCCGATTATATATACTATAATTTGCGCCAGATGGGCTTTACGGATGAAGAAATTGAAAGTGCTTTCAGCAATAACGGGGGCAATACTTATCCCAATAAACCGGCAGATATGGCAAATGAAACATATTTGAAGTTGCGTCAACAAAATTATACCGATGAAGAAATAGAGTTTTATCAAGGTATGCGCGACAGCGGTATGACAGATGAAGAGGTTCAGGATTACTTTTATAATCACTCGCATAGTCCGTATGTGAATAAACCTTTGAATATGGATAATGAAACATATTTGAATATGCGTGAGGCAAATTATACGGATGAAGAAATATGGACTTATCAAGGTATGATTGACGGAGGTATGTCGGTTGATGAAGCGCAAACAGAACTGAACGCTTTAAATTATTCTAATAAACCGACCGGCATGTCAAACGATAAATACCGCGAATTGCGTAAATATTATACGGATGAAGAAATATGGACTTATCAAGGTATGATTGATGGCGGTGCAACAGATGAAGATGCGCGAATTCAGCTAAATAATAATCAAATGTATCCGGGTAAGCCTGTGGATATGAGCGTTGAAAAATATCGTGAATTAAGTCAATTAGGCTACTCCGATGAATATATTAACTATTACCAAGGTATGATTGATAGCGATTTAGATGAAGAAACGGTAAATAATTATTTCATAAATAACGCGCCTCAGAACAATCAAAGCAATAAATATCCGATGAAGCCGGAAGGTATGTCTGATGCAACTTATGAAGAACTTGTAGCAAAAGGTATAAGCGATAACAGAATATTGCATTATCAAATATTGATTGATCAGGGATATTCACCGAATGAAGCCCTCAAAATAGCGACAGCTATCCGTTCTGACGGCAAAAATCCAGGCGGTTTAACTGATGAACAATATAGGATATTGCATGATGAAAACGGGATGTCTGATCAAGCAATAGAAGAGTATTTTGGCAGTATGTCGGAAGAAGAGCGCAATGAAATACTCGGTGGCGGACAACAGCCTAATATTAACCCTTATCCGAATAAACCGGCCGGAATGACTGATGAAAAATATCAGAGTTTACATGGCGAAGGTTTTTCTGATGCGGAAATTAAAGTTTTTCAAGAATTGCTTGATGCCGGACTGACCGAAAATCAAATTATGCGTGAGATGAGAGGCGGTAATCAGAATAACTCCGGCAATTCAAGGCTTGATAATCTCAGCCAAGATCCTAACCCCAATAACCCCGGCGGAATTTCAGATTGGCTGTATCAGTTCTACAAAGACGGCGGTTTTACTGATAAGCAAATAAGGATGATGGTTGCGGACAGCGATCCTCAACAAGGTGCTGATAATAATCTCAATGCTCTAAATTCATTAAACAATTTCAATGCGGCAAATTATCTTGCTGCCTCTCAAGATATAGACAGCAATCTTAACAGCGGTATCGATGCAAACAATAAATTTGCTTTGAGCAGCAATGGAAAGTCGCTGTTACTTAAAAGTGATGCCCAAAATGATGGAAATAATGATAATTTGAATGTTATCAATGACTATATAAAGAAAGACCCGACAGGCGGCGCAGTGAATAATCCGAGTTCGGCATTTTCTCTGTCGGCTGCAGGTGCGGTAAATGTAACAAATGATGATACAAAGGTTGAATCTTCTATTAACTATTCAAATATCAATGCAAAAAAGTCCGTAACTGTTGATGCCGATCGAGAAAATAAAATGCTCAATATTTCAGGCGGTGTAGCCGGTTCCAAAAAAATCGGTGCCGGAGCGGCAGTTAATGTGTATAAACAAGGCGGTACGGTAAAGTCTTATGTGGACAGTTCCAATGTGACATTTAAAGGAGAAACGCCTAAATTAGATGTGACGGCTGATAACAAGAATGGATTTATCAATATTGCAATCGGTGTCGGAGCCGCAACAAATGATGAACAAAACAGTGCCGGTTTCAAAGCGGTGGCTGGAGGCAGTGCTTCAGCAAATGTTTTAAAACCGGAAATTGATACTTATATAAACAGCTCAACAATAGGTTCAAACGGTGGAAAAATTAATGCAAAACTTGAAGCCAAGAATGATTTGGACATCTATAATATTGCCGGCGGTGGTTCTTATTCAAGCGGATCAAGTGCCGGAGTTTCTGCCGGGGCAGCACTAAATTACAATAATATTAATAATACCATACATTCTTATGTTAAGGATTCAACGCTTAATGATATCAATAATCTAGATATCAAAGCTCAGGCCGAAAACGATCTGATGGAATTTGCTGTTGCCGGTGCTATTTTAACAGGAACATCAGGTTCCGGTTTGGGTATAGAATTTGCCGGTAGTGCGAATATTGATTATATCCATGATGTCATCAGCGCACAAACGATTAATTCAACCGTTACTGCTGATAATGATGTTAATGTAAATGCGGAGTCTGATAGTGAAAATCTGCAGGTTGCAGGTTCGTTTGATTATTCTTCCGCAAAAACCGGTGTCGGTGTTAACGGAAGTGTTGATGTCAATCAATATGAAAACAATATATTTGCTCAAATTGATGCGGATTCAAAAATCTTAAAAGCCAATAATGTTACGGTTAGTGCGAGAAGTGAAGAAAAAGCCAATGTTATTCCGGTAGGTTTATCTGTTTCAACCGATAAAAATTTGGCAATGTTAGCGGCAACCGTCGGTGTCAATATCATTGATAATTCGGTTAGGGCTTATATCAGAGGCGATATCGGTACTGATGAAAATAAAGTCAACAATATCAATGTTAACGCTTATGATGAAACAACGCTTTATACCAGAGGCGGCACACTTGCAATTGCGGCGGCTGATACTGTAGCTAATGTCGGCGGCTCGTTCAATCGTGATTTAATTTCAAAAACCGTGGAAGCTAAAATCGGTAGAGAAGATTATAAATATAAAGATGATGATGGCAATGAACATACAGTTCATTATGATGAAAAAAATGAAATAAAAGCAGCAGGAAATGTATCTGTTGCTGCGGCTTCCGTTAATTCGCTCGGCGGAACAAAAAACAGTAGCGGAGTCTATGAAAGAGATGAAATAACTGCTGAAGGGTATAATGATACCTTAATGCAAAAGGGTGAGGATGGTAATTATTCCGGTTTGAATTATGATAACAGTTTTGAAAATTGGAATATGTTTTATAACTTTGCCATTGGAGCAAAAGTATCTGTTTCCGGCGCTGTTATTGTAAAAACGATTGAAGATGCAATCAAAGCAGAAGTTACTTTTGCCGATATTGCGGCAAATAATTTGAGTTTGATGGCAACGGATCGCTCTGTCAGCAACATTGTTGCAGGACAAGTTTCGGCATCCAGTAACGGCGCTGTCGGTGCTCAGGTTATTGTAACAAATGACGGTAGTGATACTTCAAGTTTAATTTCAAATAATTCTAATATAACACTTGGCAACAAGTTGGAAATGGCTTCATGGAACAGAAAAGACAGCAATCGGATTGTTGTTGCTGCAGATGCTTCCGCTAAATTTGCCGGTGCGGTTAATGTTCTTCATAATATCGTAGAAGATACAAATACGGCAAAAATCGCAAATTCAACAGTCAATGCCGGTGAAATAAAAATAAACGCTGATGAAGATATTAATGCTTCAGACATTGTTGTGAGTGCCGCCGGTTCAAAAAATTTGGCAATAGCAGTAGCTCCTGTCATAAATTATTATGGCGATTCATCTGATGAAACAGATGAAGCCAAGAAAAAAGGCAAAACACTTGCGGAAATTTCCGGTTCGACAATAAATGATGCGGCTATAACCATGCAAGCCAATACAGATATTGATACCAGAGATATTGTTGTCGGTGCAGGTTTTGCTATGCAAGGAGTTTCCGGAACAGGCGTTGCCGTAAAAAATAATAATAATACAATCACAAAAGCCGTTATAGATTCCGGCTCGATTGTAGATACGGCAAAAAATGTTATTTTGAATGCCGATTCAACGATTGATTTTAATAACTGGCTGGTCGGTGTTGCCGCGGGCGGCCAAGGTGTTGCTTTAGCCGGAAATGTCATAATAAACGAAATTACCTCTGTTGTTGAAACAAGTATTTTAGATTCAAAAATAAAAAAGGCCGGCAATATTGTATTAAATACCAATAAAGATAAAAGAGATGAAATAGATAATCACAGCATCGGCGTAAGTGCGACATTACAAGGAGTTAGTGTTTCAGGATTAGTGTCTTATAATGTTTATAATAATAAAAATTTTGCTAAAATAGACAATACAGCTATCGATTCATCGGATTCGATTGATGTTCAGGCATTTTCGAATAAAGAATTTTATGATTTGGCGGTCGGTGTTGCCGCAACAATTAAAGGCGGTGCGGCCGGGGTTTCTGCTGTTGTACATAATGTAGATTCGACAGTTCAGGCATATATTGATGCAAAATCACAAAAAATAAACACTTTGGGCAATTTAATTGTTAAGGCGAGCGACAATACTTTGTTAGATACAACCGGTGTTAATGTTGCAGGAGGTCTTGTAGCAATTGGCGGTAATATTAACTTATATTATTCCGATAGTATTGTGACAGCGGAAACTACATCATCCACCGATGGTCAGATTAACGCCAAGAGTGCTGATGTCAGCGCTGTATCAACACATTCAACCGACACATCAAAAGTAGGTGTTGTTGTGGGGGCCGGTGCATTGGCTGCCGATGTTACGGTTATGCGTCTGGGAAAAGTTCCTGCATATACCGGTGATGATGAAGCCAGCAAGGTAGATACGGCTGTTGATACAACAAAAACAATTTATAATTTGTTTGAAAGTGACGGACATTATAGTCCATCGTCGTCTGCAGAAGAAAAAGAGACAGGAACCATTGCCAGAGTTAAAGGTAACTTAAAAACGACAGATGATATAAATATTAAATCTAAAACCACCTTAAAAGGTAAGGGCGATAATGATACGGTTGACCTTGGTTATGTAAATGTCAATGTGACAGGAATAACTGCCGCCGGTAATGTTAAGAATATAAAATTTTCAAATAAGACTATTGCCGGAATTGTTGATGGAAATGTTGAAAGCAAAAACGGCGGTATTACTGTTGATGCAGAATCGCACGCAAAAACAAAAATTCACGGAACAGCAGTGGATGTTACGGGTGTTGTTGTTACTTACGCGAGTGATATTATCAACAACAGCTCCGAAACTATTGCTCAAATCGGTGGAAATAATAAGAACACAACAGTTAATGCTAAAGATGATATAACGGTGAAATCATATTCCGAAAGCAAGGCGGAAGTTGATACAACGCATGTTATGGTTTCAACAGGTGACTTTGCCGGTGTCGATATTGTTGATTTACAAGATTCAAATCATGCTTATGCGCAAATTACCGGTAATACAAACATTAACAATAATGCTTCTAAAAAAGACGCAGATGGAAATTTGAAAACAGATGAGCTTGGCAAACTCACAATTCATGCAACCTCTGATACTGAATTAAAATCTGAAAATCACACAACAAAAGTTCAAATTACACAGGTTTATACCGGAAATAAGAGTAATGTGTCAGCCAATACGGAAACAAAGGCTCTGCTTAAGGATACAATAGGAACAGTTAATACAAAAGGGCTTGATATTATAACCGATTATAAAACGATGCGGGCTTATCAAGAAACAGGTGTTGTTCGTGTTGTTGCTGCCAGTGCTGCAGCTCAGGCAACGTCCGGAGCGAAAATGAATGCTGATTTTACATCTGGTATCGATAGTTTGACAGGGCTTACCATAGATAATGTCGGCAAAACAAAAATTGAAACCGCTAAAGCTCTGATATCGGGTGATGCCGGAAAGATAAAAGCTGAAAGTGAAGCTTCGAGCGTTGAAGTATCCGGTTTGGGAGCTTATGCCGGAACATTTGCAAATGCAGAAAATACCGCAAAATCTCAAACATACTTAAAAGCAAAAGAACATAAAGCGGATTCATTGGATATTAACTCCTATCTGAATTCAAAAGCTTATGCCGACGTTGATTCTACAAAGGTTACGGTAATCGTTGGTGTAAACAGTATCGGTTTTGATGCCAAAGATACAAGTAATCTTGATTTGGTTATGGCAGGGACGAATACCATAACCGGAAATGCTATTATTAATGCAATTCATAATTCGGATATAAAATCAAGTTTATACGGTTTTAATTTCGGTTTAGTCGGATCCGGACAGCGGATACGCATAGATGCCGATTTGAATTCTTCCACAACAGGTTCTTTGGGTGGTGATTTTAATGCCGGTCAAGCAGCGTTTGATTTTCAAACAACCAGAAATTCCGTTACCGATATAAGCACCGGTTCGGGAGGTATAATCAATGTAAATGATGATGGTTCAAGCGAAACATCAAACAGATTAAGAGGAAACTCTGTACTGACCGTTGATGGATTAAAAACCGATAAAGATGTTGCAAATAACAACATCACCATAAACAACACTTCTACCAATACATTTGATACCATATCAAAGCATGGTTCCGGCGGTGTTGTGAATGTGAGCACAAGTGCAAGCCATGCCGAGCTTAACACAAGTACAACGACAAATGTTAAAAATGCGGATATAAATTCAAACGATACGATTGCGTATAATGTTACAAACAATACCATTGTTGCCGATTCCGGTTCAAACAACGGTGGCGGCGTTGTTTCTGTTTTACATGGCAACTTTAGCAGGTCATATACTTCAGGTGCGTATTTGAATTTAGAAAATTCGGAAATACGTGCAAATGATATAAATATGAATACGCTTTCGAATATAAAATCAAAAGATAACAAAACATTTTATTATGATGCCGGTGGCGGCGGTCTTGTTTCGGTTAGTGATGTGGATGTTGATAATACGCTCACCCAGACAAGTCAAATTGACTTGAGAAATTCAAGCAAACTTTATGCGGAAAATGATGCCAAATTAGAAGTAAAAACCGGCTCATGGTTCAAACAGTTTTCAGATAATGACAACAGAGGTTTCGTTGGTGCTCCGTCTGCCGATATTGAACTGAATGAAACAAATACAAATAAGATTAGTTTGGATAGCAGTTCTCTTATTAAGGCGGATAATCAGACGATATTTAATTTTGATTCAAACAATACATTGAGCTCTGAAGCTGTATCGGAGGCGTATGGTTTTGCCGCTCCGGCTGAGGCTTATTCTTATTTAAGGCTGACGGTAAATAATGAATTAAACAATAGCGGTTCTATTACTGCGGGCAAACTTGTAGATGTAAATTATATGAACAACTCATATAATGATTTATATAACAGAGCCCGTACGGAAAGCACCGCTTTGGTTGCCGACACTGAAGAGGGCGGATATTTAACTAAGACTGTAAATAATAAACTTATCGTTCCAAGCGGGGCTGAAATTGTTTCAAATAAAGATATTGAAGTCAGCTATTCAGAAGGATCGGGATCTGTATTCTCTAAAATAATATGGGAAACGAACAGCGGATGGGGGCTTATTTCCGATGATGATTACTGGTACTCCGATTATAAATACATAAATCCATCTTTGGAGCTTAATGGCAAAATGGTGGCAGGCGAAGGTAACCGTAAATATATTGTCATCAAGAAAGACGGTAGTATTGATGAAGAAAAAACGCAAGGTTTTTCTGCCGATGCATATACTCTTGAAGGCGGCGAGTTAGCTGATGGTGCTACAATAAAAGAGCAAAGACTTAATTCTATTGAAGGCAAAATAACCAGTGCAGAAGAAATTTTAGCTGACGTTACCGCTCAAAAAGAAGTTTTGGATAGCGAAAAAGCAATTTATGTCAGAGAAAAAACATCTGCCGAAAATATTAAAGCTGATTTCAAAGAATTAGTAGATGGAGAATATACACTCTTAAATATTGAGGTGGCAGAAGGCAAAACGATCAGCGCTTTTGAAGAACAAATACAAAATGATATTCAGTCGCAAATTGTAGGAGATGGCGCAGATAAAATCACAGCGGAAAAATATACTTTATTTAAGGAAAAAAGCGATGCAAAAATAAAAGAAATTGTTGAAGCTAATAAAGCAGATCCTGAAAAGGCAGTTAATGTTTATTCTACTTTGAGTGCATATTGGGCAAACGATGATAGTTTAGGATTAACAGATGCTCAAAAAGCAACAGTTAAAACGGCCTTTGATGCTGTTCAAGGTAAACTTGGTATAAGTACAAATAAAAAGTTTATGACTTATACTGCATTTGACGGTAAAAAATATGCCGGCGTAACCAACCCGACAACCATTGATAATATTAAAACCTGTGATGAACTTAAAGGACTTGATACAACGCTGGCAAATGCTGCTGAAAAAATTGATGCGTTAGATATAAAAATTACGAACTACGGTAATATAATAACCGATTTAAATAGTGAATTGGCGGCTTTAAGAAACCAGAAAACGAAAATAGAAAACACGGATGTTTCTGAATTTGCCATTGTTAAAGGCGAAGAATATTCTATTCTCTTTAATGATATTACAACAGATACTGCTCGTATTAAACTTGATGGTATGACGAACAATAATCTTAGTGGTTTAGGCATATTTAATATTGCCGCTGCCGGCGTAAAGGTGGAAAACTATTCAACTCGTTCCGTAATATTTAACAATATTGATTTAGGTTCTGCTCATCAAAGCGGACTGATTATCGGTGATAAAAATTTCGGTGAATTTGTAGATAGCGAAAAAGCGGTTAACGGCAGTAATGCTTATGCATATAAGTATGGCAGAACAGATATGTTTGGTCATATGATTTATGATACGGACTTTAATCAGGTCGGGACATCAGGTGCGCATTATGTGAGTAGCGAAGACGGAACGGGATTTTCGGGAGTGATTGTTAATAATTACTATGATACGGCAAATCCTTTTGCTCTAAATCAGAACATACCGCACCCCGAGTATACTGCGGATATTACCTTTAACGGAACAGTTAATACCGGCGGACATCAGCTTAGCGTATTTAATGATTCCGGTTCAATTACGGCAAAAGATTTTAATCCGGCCGGTATGTCAATAGTAAATCTAATATCAACAAAAGGAGATGTTAATTTAACTTCTCCGGCTGTTTGGCGTTGCAATGGCGAGTTAAATGTGTTTGCTGCAAATTCGGTTAATATCAGCGGTAATGATGTTGATATAGATGCCAATATTACAGCCGGTTATAACAAAGACTTAACGCTGACCATTACCGATGAAATGCTTTCTGACTTGCTTGATGACCCAGTTACCGGTGAAAAAATCTTGATTAACTTAGGCACAACACCGTGGGCTAATGAGGCAAATAACATAAAGGCACTTTATAAAGACGGGCAGATATATGTTTACCATATCAATAACCCTGTTAAAGGTGTTGATAGCAGTAAGAGAGGAACAGTGAACATTAACGTTTCATCCGGCGGTGATGTTGAAGGTAATATTAAAACCTATAGCGGATATCAAAATATCAAAATTGATAACCAAACGAATAAACAGCTAAATGTTTATAATATTGCCAATAACAAGAGCGATGGCGGATATTCTCATTCTTATACTGAGGACGTTAAAGACAATAGTGAAACAACAGCTAAGATTGTTGCCAAGGCTGATACACAGATTATTTCAACCGGCAAACTTGTATTGGACGGTGTTATCAAAAATAGTTTTGTTGGTAGCAATGTTGATACTGCCGGTGCTTTAACCGTTACGGCAAACAATGGTTTGATAATAAAGCAGCAGACCGATGAAGATGATAATGTTATTGCTTCCATAATTTCGGCCGGCAGTGTTGATATAAATACAAACTCTGGCAATACGGATATTTTGGGTAATATATTAAATACCGGAAATGTTTCTATTGATAATACCGGAACAGGCGCATTGAATGTTAACGGCGATGTGGAAGAAAAAGAAGGCAATGTGAAAATTACCAATTCCAATGCCGGCATTTTGAATGTTACAGGTAATATTACTGATGAAAAAGGTGATATTACCGTGGTAAATACCGGTGATAAAATATCCGTATCCGGCAGCATCACCGATAAAAACGGTAATATTTCAATTACCAACAATGGTTCCAAAGGTGCTGAATTTACCGCCACGGCAAAAGTTTCTAATACTAAAGGTAATACAACAGTTACAAATAATAAAGGGGATTTGACGGTTGCAGACGGCGCTGAAATTAAAAATCTTGAAAGCGGAAATATAACGGCCGAAAATAATGGTAGTAAATTTACACTTGCCGGTTTAGTAGAACACTCAGGCAGCGGTAATATAAATGTTAAAAATTCCGGAAATGGAGCTTTAGATATTACAACAACCGGCAGTGTGTCTGTTACAAACGGTAAGCTTGAAATTTCAAATTCCAATGCTGGTGCATTAAATATTGCTGGTAATGTCGTTAATACTAAAGGCAAAACGACTGTTGCCAATACGTCTGCCGACGGTATGAAACTTGCCACAACCGGTCAAATTCATAACAGTGACGGTAATATTGAAATTTCAAACACCGGAGCCAAAGGAATAATGGTTGAAGGCAAAGTTTTGGCTGATAAACAAAATATTGTGATAACAAATAAAGATTCTGATTTAACAATCGGCGAATTGGTAAGCAATAATGATGACTATGTTGAAACCGCAGATGGAAATATTGCTATCAATCAGCAAAACGGCAATGTTTTGAATGGAATTATTGATACATCTGGCAGCCTGCATCAAAATGCTGATTTGGGTAAAAATGAGCAATCGTATAAGACCTTGTTGACGGCAAACGGAGATTTGACAATGAATGTAACGGACGGTGATATCGGATACACCGATAACGCGCGTCCTGGCTTTACGATTGATGCGTCTACTCGTGATTGGACGGATTCGGTCAATGTGAATGTTAGCGGAGTTGTGAATGCGCAAGCGACTAACAATGACAAGACCGACAATCGTCTGATTAACTTGCGTGCTAAAGATTCTGATTTAAATGTTCAGAATATAACGACTGATGGCAATGTTATTTTAACGGCGGCAGATTGGAAACAAGCTGATGTTCGTCCGACACCTGATGATGAGGCATATTTTATTGGATATTCCGTATTGAATGCAGCGAATAATAATGATGTCAATATCAGCGGTCAGAATATTTCCGTTATTGCCAGCAACAATATAGGGGAAAAAGGCAAAAAACTGACGTATCTGCAAAATACGGCAACAGATTCGCAATCATCGGTCAGCTTGGAAGCGGAGAACGATTTGTATATGAGCGGCAAAGCGAATTCGGGCAATGAAACGAAGATTTATCAAATGATATCTAAGCACGGTGCAATTGATTTAGATTTGACATCTAATGCTACCATCAAGGAAATAACGTCCAACAAAGAGCTTATAATAATGCAAAAAGCTCAGAATTTGGCGATTATGAATTTAGGTATGCCAGCTGAAGATACTGCCTCATTTACTGATATGCTTTATCCGCACGATGAGTTAGTTTACGGTTTTGATTCGGCGGCACCGGAAAAAAGTGTTGTTCCGCAATATGTGAATATCAGCGTTTTAGATGCTGTTGATACACCGGAACGCAGTGATTCTAATTTGAAAATTTATTCAATGACGGTTCGCGGCACTCAGGATGAAAATTATCAAAGTGATATAGTATTGATGGCCGATAATATCTATGTTAATTCGGCTAAAGCTCCGGATTCTGATGTTTCCACTAAAAATAATCCGAATGGATATAAGCAAACTCAAAAAACTTATTCGGATGCGCAGTTCGGCGGTAGCGGAACAGTATACGAAGCAAAAGGAATTAACACTTTCGGTGAAGGTAAAGCTATCAGACTTAATATTTCCGGTGTTGATGATAAGGTCGTTAATGAATGGGTGAATAATCCACAGCGCAATGATTATGAAAAACAGTATTCGTTTGACAATATTCCGACGCGTTTCCAAAACAAAGAAAATAATATAAGTGATTATGGCTTTAAAACTAAAAACGCGGTCATTTCGATGAATGATTACGCTGACGACGAGCGCGGTGTTGAGTTTAATACATTATATGCTGACAATGCTTATATCAACACGATGGATACAAATTTAATTATCCACGACAGCTATATCAATAACTATGCCGAAATCAGAAACGGCAATCGCGATATTGACAGCAACAGATATTTAGCGGTGGTGGATAATGATTATCGCCGGTTAGTGCCGTCTAATGTTCAGCTTTATACGCAAAAGACCGGTAGTTTCGGTTTGAATATGGATGAAAAAATCAAATTCCATACAATGGCACCGGTGGTTCATTATGATTGGGATAAATTGGTCAATACCTTCGGCGATGAAAATAGTTTCGTGCGTTTAGGCTTGAAAGAAACAGAAATTCGCCAAAAGGCTAAGGATTACTACGGTTATTATAATACATACGTGATGCCGGAAGCATCTGTTGCTAAATACGATGTTTGGAAAGACAACGGACTGTTGACCAATGTAAAAATTATAGAATTAACGCGTGACAGTGCCATTGTTGTTAATAAGGATAATTGGCAGCTTGGTGATGAACAGGTATTGAATTTGATGTTTGATGACGTTAAGGCAGCTATTCATTGCAAAGTAATAGGTATTGACAAGCATTATGCCACTGTCAAATTCTTGGATATGCCTGCAAGCGTTTATAACAAACTTGCATACAGATATCTGAAAATGGCCGAGAAATAAAATGGATTTCACATGAGAAAGGAATTGTTATGAAAAAGTATATGCAATATTTATTTTTATCTGCCGGTGTTCTGCTGTCATCTGCGGCTTATGCGGCTAATTCTGAAACGGTTATCCAAACAGATGCACATTGGAATAAACAGGCAATTAAGCCAATTAACATTGACCATCCGCAAATTACGATGCTCAGAATT
Source organism: Alphaproteobacteria bacterium (assembly GCA_017460085.1). Taxonomy (GTDB): domain Bacteria; phylum Pseudomonadota; class Alphaproteobacteria; order RF32; family CAG-239; genus RUG410. Next base: position 31,770 of record JAFUBQ010000021.1, on the reverse strand, counting down.
ACCATTCCGGCCGGCGAAAAATTGGCGATGCACAAGCATCCGATCTTGAATATCGGCTATTTGACCAAGGGCGAATTAACTGTTCGTTCGGAAAACGGCGATGTATTGGTTTTACACCCTGGTGATCCGATTGTTGAATTGGTAGACATTTGGCACTACGGCGAAAGCACCGGCTCTGAAGATGCCGAAATCGTTGTTACTTATGTCGGCGAAAAAGAAGACAGTTTGAGTATTATTAAAGAATAGAAAAACTGCTAGGAGGTATAATATAGCAACACTAAAAACATCTGTTTTGGGAATAGATTTTGAAAACCCGTTTATCTTGGCTTCCGCGCCACCGACAGCTAAGATAGAAAGCATTGATGAAGCCTTTACACTCGGTTGGGGCGGAGCGGTGCTTAAAACCATCACACCTGAGATTTGGAGATGATTGAAGCTTCTCAGCGTTATGCCACGTGGAAAATCGGCAATAAAATTTGCGGTTTTGAAAATATTGAACTCTTAAGCCATTTAACTGTGCAACAATGGTTAGATGGTATTAAATTTTTGAAACAAAAACATCCAACAAAAGTGCAGATTGCCAGCATTATGGCTCCAGTGAAAAAAGAAGAATGGCCAAATCTGGTGCGCACGTTTAATAATTCCGAAGTCGATGCCTTCGAACTGAATTTTTCGTGTCCGCACGGTATGCCGGAAAAAGGTATCGGTATGGCAATCGGTACCAGTGCAGAGATTTCAGCAATGATTACCGGTTGGGTGATGGAAGTTGCAAAAAAGCCGGTGTTTGTAAAACTTTCGCTGAATGTAACGAATATCGCGGAAATTGCAAAAGCGGTGGAAAAAGCAGGTTGTAACGGCATTTCAGCCATCAATACCGTGCAGTCGTTAATGGGAGTAGATTTGGATACGTTTGAGCCAATGCCGAATGTGAACGGCAAAACAACGTTCGGCGGTTATTCCGGCATTTCGGTGAAGCCAATCGGTCTGCGCTGCGTGGCACAAATCCGCCAAAACAGCGGTTTGCCGATTTTAGGTATCGGCGGCATCTCTAATTGGCACGATGCGGCGGAATATATGACGGTCGGTGCCGATGCGGTTCAGGTCTACACTGAAGTTATGGTCAACGGTTATGTTAGTCAAGAGTCAAAATTAAATATCTTGAGCGGATTTATAGCTTTTGATTGTTTTATAAGCTGATTTTAATTCATCTTCACGCTGTTTATGGCGAGCAGCCATCTGTTCAAGTTTAAATTTCATTCGATCAAGTCGGTTTTGAGGTCTTGTTGGTAAAGGCTTACCATAAGCGTTTTTTAGTAGTGTTTCAATCTGGGTTAATGTTCGTCCGGCATGATGGTAGACCATTGCAAAATTTGTTCTGTTGCTTGGTGTTATATTTTGGTATTTCTTTATTTTCATGGCATTTCCTTTCGTTATGGTCAGCAACGCTTGGAAATAAAGAAAAGTCCAGATAAATATCTTCATATACACTGATTTAATATATGCTCAAAAGTATAGAAAACTACGTAGCCTGATAGTTTCCTTCACCAATAAAACAAAAAACTCTCCTTTAAGGGGAGTTTTTTGTTTTACTGTGCATTTTTAGTTGGCTTGAAGCCATATTGCCGGCAATATGGGCCGGAGGAAAACAAACAACCTCAAAATGTTGTTTGTTGACGACGGGCGAAGGTTGCTTTTGAGCCAGCTAGCGTAAGCGACGCGCAGCGAAAAATGTGCAACCAAGTGCCCGAAGCGCAGTTAGCAAGCGCTTAAGGCGCGAGCTTACGGAGCAAGAGGAGGAAAACAAACAACCTCAAAATGTTGTTTGTTGACGACGGGCGAAGGTTGCTTTTGAGCCAGCTAGCGTAAGCGACGCGCAGCGAAAAATGTGCAACCGAGTGACCGAAGATGAATTTTTCTGCTAAAAAAAATAAAGAAGTAAAAATTCATCAAGACGAATCCCGCCCAAGATCACCAATACAAACAACAGCCTGTAAAATGGCTGTTTTTTTTAAAATCAATCTACAATGTCATGCCTATTTTTCGACGAAGGAGAAAAATTCAAGGCATCTACCGCTTTAAAAAAATAATTCGAAGATCCCTTGATTTTTGCTAACGCAAAAAAGGGATGACATTTAATTTTGGAAAATTTTACGAACTTGTTGCGGTAAGTTTGCAGCAAAATCATTTATTTACAAAGAACTTGTATATTTCAAGAATTTATTATAAAGTTTACAACAGAAATAAATTTATAGAGGTTATAATGTTTTTAGAAATAAGATTTTGTTCGTCTGTCGGAAAATATCCTTATTGGTAAAAATTTTGATAAGTATGTGTTAAGTTTAAGTAGATTAAAATAAGTTATTATCAAACAAAAAAATTTAATCCTTGTGAGGCTTACTGTAAATTAAAGTTGCTAAATGAACACTTTGACATGGGTGGTTGGATTTTAATTGAGTAATTTTATTTGTCTATCATTGATAGTTTTTTGAGTACTGGCAATATTTTCCTCCGAAATCAAGTCGAAGTTGGTTTTTGGTTTTTAATTTACAAATTTAGGTGTTATCCGATTATTTAGTTGACAACTTAGAGAAGTATGTTATGCTTAATACACTAAATTTATAATTATGAGAAAGTTATTGTATCTGTATCAGCCGAATATTTCCGTTTTGGCTATGGTAGGGTTGAGTGCCAACAATCGGCCACTATTGAGTGGAACTGTAATCATCAGCGAAAAAGGCTTGATTTATTCTGTCTTTCTTGAAATAGACAGCGACGGTCGTTCAATTTACAAAGATGAAATAGACCCAGATGATTTGACGGATTACGGTTATTGGCGGAGAAAAAAAACGAAAAAATCTTGGTCGCCTCCGGGATATGGAGATGACGATTGACAACTATGTTTTTATGAATAAAAGCAAGCAGCGACAGATAAAAATCGCTGTTTGCTTTTTTGAATTTATATGTTTATTTTTAATGAAGTTGCAATTTATAAAAACGCATTTCTGTGTTTACGGAGTCATCATTAAAAATGGGAAAATTTTACGAACTCGTTACAATAGGTGTACAGTAAAATCAGTTAATTATAAAAAAACTTGCACATTTAATTCCTTTATTATAAAATTCACAAGAAAAATAAACATATAGGGGTTGATAATGTTTTTGGAAATAAGATTTTGCTCTCCGACTGGTAAATGGTGGTTTTTAAGTCCTTATGCTGAATTTCCAATAAAAATGGAAGTTGATGGAATGCTTTATACTTTTTCGACCGTCGAACACTATTATCAAGCAATGAAATTTTATGCGACGGACGAACGCTTTAATACAATTTTACATCTGAAAAATCCGGATGAGGCTCGGCTTATAACCAAAACACAGGCATATAAAATAAATCGCCGATTAGATTTTGATAAACATAAATTCGATATTATGGAAAAAGGGTTACGTGCGAAATTTACACAAAATCCGCAAGCAGCTGAAATGTTAAAAGCAACAGGAAATGCTGTTTTAATAAAATCTTGTCCGGTTTGTTATAAATGTGGGTTTGGAATTGGAAGCGGTCAAAATTGTATGGGAAAAATTTTGATGCAAATTCGTGAGGAATTGCTAAGTTCGTAAACTGCGAGCAAAGCATCACCAATACAAACAAAAAACTCTCCTTTAAGGGGAGTTTTTTGTTTTACTGTGCATTTTTAGTTGGCTTGAAGCTATATTGCCGGCAATATGGGCCGGAGGAAAACAAACAACCTCAAAATGTTGTTTGTTGACGACGGGCGAAGTTCCCCGGCAAACAAAAAAGCTTTCAACGCTCCGCCGTGAGCCGATGAAAATGAGTGACTAATACAACTTAAACCATTGTTTATCAGACCTTATGGTTTAATTTATACCTTTCAAAATATAAAATAGCCGAGCAACAAACTCGGCTTAAATTTTGTTCCAACAAAATAATGAAAATATTTAGTTCTTTATTGTAAATGTATCTACATCAATTTTTGTTGTTTCATTCACATCTTTGTCCACTTCACCATTTATGACTATTATGTCTTCCGGTGTTACTTTGTTTCCATTCCAATCTTCATCATCAATTTCTATAATGATTTCTCCTGTTGCATCTTTAAATGTGTATTTTTCATCGCCAAGACTATTTACAATTTTACCTTCTAATGATACTCTCGAATCATCACTTAAATTTAATGCTTCTTGAATAGAAATAACTTTTGCTGCATTGCCTTCCGGACCTACAAAACCACCAGATACTTGAGCATTAGAAATATTTGCAAAAGAGCAAGCGACCAATAAAAGTAATATTTTTTTCATAGATTTTCTCCCAAATAATTAAAAACAATTGCATTGTAATTTACTAATATTTCATTGTCCATCAAAAAATATAATAAATTTTTAATCAGTATTTATATTTCTTAATTTTGAAATGCTATATTGTCTTTCTATGACCGATGTAATTTCAATTTTACCTAAAATAAACTGCTTATAAAACTGTGACAATATATGATTCTTTATAAGATAGCCGAGAAGTTAAACTCAGAGCAAGATTAAAAATAAACTTCTTTAAAATATACCAAACTCTAGTTTTATATTGTATACATCTTTATTCCAACGGCTTTACTTTTAGAAAAAAACCTATTATCATACTGATGAGTATGAAATGGATAAGAATAGTGATTTCAGTTGATTAATGATTTCTATTGATTATTGTGAAAAATAAAATAACCAGAAATACCCGCAAAATAATGAAGGAGTTTCTTGATATGCAAAAAAATCTTAAAATTTGCGTATGCTATCATCGACCGGCATTTGTTTTTGATGAAGAATGTTTTGTGCCAATGTGGTCGGGAAAAGATGTTGCCCACGAAATTTCTAAAGAAGGTAGTGCGCTTTCTGAAGAACAAATCAATTGGATGGAAGAACATTGTGTCGGTGATAATACCGGCGATAATATATCCAAAGAAAATCGTAAATATTCAGAGATAACTGTTTTGTATTGGGTTTGGAAAAATTATGTTAAAATAGGAAATCCGAATTATATAGGTTTTATGCAATATAGACGTCATTTTTTGTTAAATGGTAATAGTTTTGATGGCGCAGAGGCTGATAATTTTAATCAAATTTACATTGATAAAATACCGGATAATTATACTAAAGCTGCTGGTCTTACAGAAGAAAATATTTTAAGTATTTTAAGAACTTATGATGGTATTGCTGCTTGTAATGATACAAAACAAAGCATCAGAAATTATAATGAAACGCACTTTTCTCAGGATATAAAATATTATAATAAAACTCTGGAAATTATAGATAAGGATTGGCAAAAAATAGCTCCTGCCGCACATCGTTACGAGCGAGAAACATATCATTCTTGGTCGCAATGCTTTGTGATTCAAAAAGAAATCTTTTTTGAATATTGTGAATTTTTGTTCGATGTTTTGAAAAAGCTTGATGATTTTTGCAAGGATGACTATCAAAAATTAAGTGTTGAGCAACAAAGAATTTTAGGATATGCGGCTGAAAATCTTTGGGGAATTTATTGGAGATATTTAACAGATAAAGGTTTAAAATTTAAATGTGTTCCTCTAATTGTTAACAAAAACCCATTTATATAATAATTAAATGCAGCTTATCAGATATGTGGCATTATTAAATATTTGTATTTATTGAAGGTGAAAATTTTATGAAATAGCATAAAAAGTCCGATAGCTGATGAAAATTTGCTGTAAAAAAAGTGGCGCACTATACATCACATGTAATGAATATTTACGTTTTTATTTAAGTTTATTCCAACCGCTTTTAACCGGAGATTTAGTACTTGTTTCATCTGAAGTTTTATTTTCGACTTCCCATTTTTTGCGCGAATTTTCGCTATTACCGAAGCGGCGCACTTTTTCTTTTTGAGCTTGGTTTAAAATTTGGCCGTTCGGCACCATTTGTCCGAGCAAGGCCGGAGAAACATAGCTTTCCGATAAACTTGAATATGTTTTGGTAATTTGTTCAATCAATTTTTCTCCCGGAGCAGCATTAACCGTTACCACGTCGCGTCCATTGAAAAATGTTACAGCCGGACACGGATAAGAGAGCAGAACATCGGTAGAATCCGGACCATATATATAGCGTAGCATAATTTTTGGTTTAATGCTGCAATTATCCATAGTGCCGGAAAATATACCGGCATTATGCCATAAAACATCATTAAACAGCTTTTTTCCATTTGCTGAAAGCTCACCGCACGAACCTTTAATTGCCATGCCGTTCAAGGTATAAGTTTGTTCCTGCGGGTCGGCATAATCAACAGTGTAGCAAAAAACTTTTTCGGCTTTTTCAATATTTCTTGCCGCTGTTGCTGAAATTCTGTTGCTCAAAAAGTTTGAGAGAACTTTATCTTCAACAGGTTTTGTGGTTTCACTGTTGTCTGCAATGGCAAAGTCATCTTCTTCCTGAAAACCTAAAAAATCTTCAACCGCCAATGCATTATTTGCACTGCCAAACAAAAATATTGCTGTATAAAAAATAAATTGTTTCATTGCCGCAACCTTTCATCAAGTTTAAATGCATCTTATGCCTATAATAGTAAAATTCTCGTAAATATACAACGTTTTTTCATAATAAGTTTTGTTTATATATGGATGATAAATTTATATTTGTGCTTGTCAAAGTTAAAAATATGTGTTATAGCTAGCCTTGGTTTACAAAGGAGTTGGCACATGATGGAAATGTCGCAAAATTTGGTTGAAATGGCGCTCAAAACGATGGGCGACCGTTGGAAAGTTATGATAATTCAGGAACTTATGGAAGGGACCAAACGCTTTGGTGAACTTAAAAAAGAGCTTGGTAATATTACCCAAAAAGTTCTAACATCTAATTTGCGGGCTTTAGAAGAAAAGGGCATTTTAATTCGCACTGTATATGCTCAAATTCCGCCGCACGTTGAATATACACTGACTAATATCGGCTATAGTTTGAAGCCGGTGCTTGATTCTATGCGTGCATGGGCGGAAGACTATTATGAGCAGAATATGAAGAATTTGTTGCCGCAGTTAGGCTGAATATATTACTTTTCAGGTGCTTTTTTTAGGACATATGTGTTGTGAATAAATACATACGTTTTGGTATGTTATATGCCTAAATAAATATGCCGTATATATTTGAGCATATGCGCTTTTTCGTAAATAGAATCTGCTAATTTTTTTTGTTATTTTTATTGACAAAAGTCGTAATTGGTGTTACAGTAAGGCTAAGTAGGACTACTTTGAGGAGCATAATATTATGGCTAAAGAAAGAACAACAAAAGGCTTAGAAAATTTAGCAGGTTTTTTGAGAGAGGCTGGAGTTGAATTAGAATAGAATTCCAAAGAACAAAAAACACAATCTAAAAGCACCAAAACACCGGTAAAAAAAGAGAATAAAAAACAAAAAAAACAGCCTAAACCTCAAAAAACGGCAGGGGAAAAAGCTCGTCCGACCGATGGTAAAGGATTGTTTGAATTAGCCATGCAAATGCGTAATTCCGGTAAGCAATTTGATTTTTCTAATAAAGAATTAGCTTTGATTTATGATTATATGGTTGATACAGGAAAAACCAACGGATTAACCAAAGCAATAGAAAATATTCTAAATCGTAAAGGAGCGCAACTCGTTGAAAATCCATATAAACATCTTAGCTCTAAAACTCCTGAAAAATATCAATGGAATTTTGTAAATGATGACCACGCAATCAGTTGGTTGCAAGATTATCTTGACGACAACCATAAAAAAGAAGATGGAAAATATACTTTAAAAGCTCAAAACCTACTGAAACTGATTAATAAACAGAGACGCCGTATCGGTGCAGATAATATCGAGTGGAACTTCAGATGGAATAATTCCGATGAAAGCAGTTATAATACTTTCGTTCTTAGGGAACTGCTGCAAAAAATGCAAAATAAAGATGAGACACTACCTGACGATATTTCATCACTCAGTTCAGAAAGTTTAAAAACCTTGCATGATAATTTATCGGAAAGCCTTATTGAACAAGAAAGTAATAAAATGAAAGGGATTTATCGTTCTATACGTGGCTTGATTGAAGCTGGATTACGAGTCCGGCATAATGAAAGAGCTCAACAAAAGAAAGAAATAAAATCTCAAAACAATCAAACAAGTCTTGGAAACACCGTAACAGCAACAGAAGCATCGGAGCCTGCGTCGGCAGAAAAAGCAGAACCGGCAGCAGAAGCAACAGAAGAAACACCGGTAGAAACAGCAGAAGAAAATTCGGCAGAAACAGCAGAACCGGCAGCAGAAGCAACGTCGGCAGAAACAGCAGAACAAGAACCGGCGGCGGTGGAAACAGCCAAAGATAATCAAGAAGAAATTGTGCAAGATGAATTTATTAACCTTTTGGATTATGATGATATTGCATATCATGCAAAATTGCGTGACCTCGGAGAAGAAAAACTGGCAGGTTTAACAGTAGATTCTGTTAAAAATTTAACTTTAGAAGAATTAGTTGCTGCTCGAATTGCTGCTGAGAATGATGCAGATGAAGTTATTTTGAAGTCGGAACATTTAAGACGCTTATCAAGTCAATCTGAAGAAATTATTGATTTAGGCGCAGGTGATAATTATGCTTTGTTTAATCAATATGTTGAAGCGTTTTGTTCTGGTAAAGGTAAATCATTGAATAAAACATTGATGCCGATTTTAGAAGAAATTCAGACGCTTCGTTTTGAGGCAGGAAAACCTCTGCTCAAATTCGGCCGAGAAATTAACGGTGATGATATTGATGCTATAACGGAAGAATTATTGCAGCAAGCACACGAAAACAGCAGTGAAAACGAAAATATTGTTGCTGCCCCAATATCTGAAAATATAAATGAAACTAATGTTGATGCGGGGCAGAATCCAGAACAGGTTGTTGATACGGCAGAACCTATAGTAAATGAAACACCGAAAGAACCGACAGTAGAAGAAGAAAATGTAAATAATGTTCTTATTACACCGCATTATGTTAATGCTTTGCAAGACTTCTTTGCTTTAAGTGAGGAAAAACAAAAAGAGCAAATTAACCGAATGACGGCTAAAGACTTAGTTGATTGGTATGATGAATTATATCGTTCTACGTATGGCACTAAGGAATATATACCAACAGCTCAACAAAAAGATGCGTTCTATAATATGGCATTTCAGCGTGTTTGTGAACTAGCATTTGCTGTTGATGAAAATACGGCTGAGCAAAAAGATATAGAGAATTTCTTTGAAAATGTTCACATAGAATATGATGACGAATGGCATAAAGATATGGTTGTTCGTATGGCAAGGCAGGAAATGGATATTTCTGAGGCTAAAAAGCCATACAGTAAAGAAGAAATGCGCCAGCATGTTTATGAACTTGCTAAAGAAGCAGCCATTCAGCAAGTTTTGGAAAAATATAATGGAGTTTTACCTGACATAGATTCTAGGCTTGTTCACGAAATTCGGCAAGCGGTGTTAGACCAACGCCAAGCTATTTGCATAAGTATGCTGGAAACACAAATCAGCCGTGATTTAGTGAATATGGCTAAACGTGAAAAAGATGCTAATAGCGGTGAAAATGCAATCACTACTAAAGAAAAAGCTAGGCAGCGTGCAAAAGAAATATATGATAATCTAAGTTCACCGCGCTATAAAAATGCACGGCAGCGCATAGCAAGAGCATCAATGAATTTGCTCGGCATTGCTTCAGGACAGTCCGTTATTTTGCAAGATTCGACCATTGTTTCAACCATTGCTACCCACAGTGTTCTGATTAAGGCAAAAGCTGCAGAATTAGTTGATAAATTCAAAGAAACACCTGTCGGCAAATTGTTTGTAAAGTCTAAGCAGCGCCTTGATGCTTTTGAGGCAAAATTAGCTAAAGAACATAAATATATGAATATTCTTTATACATCGGCTAAAATGTTTACAGTCGGTACCGTTATCGGCGCTGTCGGCAGTCCGGTGGCAACAGCCGCGTGGATTGGATATAATGTAGCCAAAGCCGATAAAGCATTTTATAATGAATATTTAAAAGCCAAGCAAACCGGTGAAATTAAAAACATTGGACAGTTTTTGAAAAAGAATCCTTTGCAATCGGGGTTAACAATAGCCTCCAATGTTGGTGCTATCATCGGACTTAATAATGCCGCAGCCGGAGGTGTTGTTCGTATGGCAACAGGTGCTGCCGGCGTCTTTACCTCTGCTGCCAAAGATTTTGCAAAGGGTGATTGGAGAATGGGACTAACCAAAATATTAACCTTTGGTGCAGGTTATGCCGCCGGAAATTCGATGCATGGCAGCGATTCGAACACTGCGCAAAATAATGAAACAAGCACCGAACAAACACAAACAGAAACTTCAAACGTAACACAAGAAGTTTATGATAAAGCTGTTAAAGATGTTACAAATTATGCAAAAAATATGAAATTAGATAATATATCTTTGGAACAGGAAACTGCAACTGAAGTTCAATCAGAACCTCAACCGCAAGCGGAATCTGATGCGCAAAATAAAACTCTATATAATGCAAAAATTGATGATAATGTACCAACTCAAGATGAAATAGAAAGAGTTAAGGAGGCGCTTAAGTTTGTGGCACCGGATGTAAAAGATGATAATTTAACATTTGATGTTAGCGCTCAGGATAATCCGCAGTTGGTTAAAGATGGACAGTCTGGCGATTATGTTGATAATAAAAATGTTAGTTTGGATGTAGATGTTAACAAAGATGATGACGCTGTTGGTATACCGGAGCCGGAAGGCGATATGTATGTTGAACAATCACCTCATGCGCCGGATTTAGATGAAAACGGTAAAATAACGTTGTTGGGCGGCGAACCTCATGATTTTGAAAATGAAGATGGTATAACTGATGTTAAAATTGAACAAAGCACCAATGGCGTGGTGGAAACAGAATATGGTAATGACGGCAGAGTGGTAAATGAACGTTCACTTGTTGTTGATGCTGATGGAAACAAGCACGCAACAATAACTCATAACGGCGAAACACAGTATATGTCGGAAGCAGAAGAAAAACACTTCATCCATAATATTTCGGTGCAGCATTCGGTTCAAGAGGCCGATGCCAATACAGCAAAATTGCTAAATGAAATACATGGAAAACCGGATATTCGCGATGTTGAATATAAACAATGGTTGGCAGAACATCCGGAACAAGACGATTTCAGCAACGTAAAAGATACTGCAATGCTGCATGCAACTCAGCATAATGATTCTGTTGGTATAGATAGCAATTTTCAAATGCGTGAGGCCGATGGTAATATTGTTACAATGGCCAATAATGGAGTTTGTGTATATTCACAGCAACATGATGTTACCTCGGCCTTAGTGCTTGGTGATGATGGCAAAATCCATGGTTATACCATTAATCAAGGCGGCGAAAAAACAGAAATAACCTCTGCTAGAGAGCTTAGTCAGCACATTGCGGCAGTGTCTCAAAAAATGCAAGGCACACCATATCAAAATTCTGATTTTGCTCATGCTGCTCAACAAACGCAAGTGCAATCACAGCATCAAGTGCAATTTGCACAAAGTAGGTAATTTAGTATTTGCAGTGCAATTGTTTTATAAAAACTTTTGCACTGCTTTTGCTATTTTATCAGCAGTTAAACCAAAATGTTCGTAAACTTCATCACCTTTACCGGAAGCGCCAAACGAATCGATGCCTAAAACGGTGCTGTTAGCCCCGACAAAACGTTCCCAGCCGAATGTTGTACCTGCTTCAACGGCAATGCGCGGTGCCGTTCCTAAAACGGCTTGCTGATATTCAGTAGCTTGCTTGAGAAACAGCTCTTGGCACGGCATAGAAACAACATTAACCTCAATGCCTAAATTGCGTAGCTGCTTTTGTGCCGCTACGGCTAGTGATACTTCAGTTCCGGTGGCAATAATGGTGGCTTGCGGGGTTCCGCTTGCTGCTGAAATGATATATGCGCCTTTTGCGGTTTTGTTTTCATCGGCATTTGTGCGTAAAGTAGGCACACTTTGCCGTGACAAGGCTAAAATGCTCGGCGTATGTTCATTCGCAATGGCAAGTTGCCACGCTTCAGCAGTTTCCACCACATCACACGGGCGAAAAACATTAATATTAGGCATTGCGCGATATGATGCCAAATGTTCAATCGGCTGATGTGTCGGTCCGTCTTCGCCCACGCCGATAGAATCGTGGGTTAAAACATATATGACGCGCAAACCCATTAAGGCAGCTAAACGCATACTCGGCCGCATATAGTCTGAAAAAACAAAGAAAGTTCCACCGTATGGAATAACACCGCCGTGCAGTGCTAAACCGTTCATAATAGCCCCCATGGCGTGTTCTCTGATACCGTACATAATATTATTGCCGCTATAATCAGCCGCAGTTATGGTTTGCATGCCGTCAACAAAAGTTAAATTAGAGGCTGCCAAATCGGCAGAGCCGCCGATAATTTGCGGCACATATTTTACCAAATTTTCCAAACACATTTGCGAGGCTTTGCGAGTGGCAACTTTAGTTTGTTCCTTAATTGTTTTTATTTTTAATTCATCAAGCTCCACAGCCCAATTTTCAGGCAACTCGTTATTGATGTATTTTATAAATTCGCTATTTTGTGCCGCTGATTTTTGCCACTGTTGATATTGAATTGCAGCTCTTTGACCGGCAGCGCGCCAAGAAGCCATAATTTCTGCCGGAACAGTGAACGATTCAGCCGTCCAGCCCAAATTTTCTTTTAATAAAGCCAATTCTTCTGCACCCAACGGCGCTCCGTGAACTTTAGAAGTTCCCTCTTTATGCGGCGCTCCGTAGCCAATAGTGGTTTTGCAGGCAATCAACGTCGGTTTATCTGATTTTTGTGCCTGTTCAATGGCAGCGGCAATTTCATCGTAATTATGCCCGTTAATGCTGATGGTGTTCCAACCGACAGCTTTAAAACGTGCCAATTGGTCGGTTGCATTGCTTTTATCCACCGTGCCGTCAATTGTAATGTTATTATTATCCCAAAATACAATTAATTTGTTGAGTTTCCATAGTCCGGCCAAAGAGATTGCTTCTTCAGATATGCCTTCCATCAAACAGCCGTCGCCGCAAATGACATAAGTGTAGTGATTGCACAGATTATCACCGAATTTAGCGTTAATTTTGCGTTCAGCCAAAGCCATACCGACTGCCGAAGAAATACCTTGTCCCAGTGGACCGGTTGTCATATCAATTCCGCCCAAATTTCCATATTCCGGATGTCCAGCGGTTTTAGCGCCCAGCTGGCGGAAGTTTTTTATGTCATCAATATTAATATCGGGATAACCCAAAAGATAAAATAAGGAATATAAAAGCATTGAGCCATGGCCGGCAGAAAGCACAAAACGGTCGCGGTTAAACCAACGCGGAGCATCGGGATATAAATTTATATATTGTCCGAACAAGACCGCGGCAACATCTGCCATACCAAGCGGCATTCCCGGATGTCCGGAATTGGCTTTTTCAACAGCTTCGGCGCTTAAAACACGAATGGCATTGGCCATTTGCTGCAATTTTTGCTTATTTAATTCCATTATTTTCTCCTTTTTTAATAAATAGGGCGACCAATTCACAGTGTTTGCTATATACAAATTGATCAACCATGGTTATTTTTTCTAAAGTGTATCCGCCAGACAATAATGTATTTGCATCGTTAATAAAAGTATGCGGATTGCATGACACAGCAATAATTTTTTGCGGTTTATCAACATCGAACATTTGCGTAAATTGCTTAACTTGAGCGGCCGCACCGGCGCGCGGAGGGTCAAACACCACCAATGCAAATTGCTTTAATTCATCGGCATCAAGCGGATATTTAAATAAATTTTTCTGCAAAATTTCAATATTCGGAATCATATTCGCATTAATGGTTTGTTTGAATCCGGCCAATAATTCGGCAGAAGAATCTACCGCCGTAATTTTATTTTGCATATTTGCGGACAATGGATACGAAAAAGTGCCGATGCCGCAGAATAAATCAGCAATTTTACCGGTTGTTTTTCCTGCATATTGCAAAACCAAACTTATTAAAGCTTGCTCGCCGGCTTTCGATGGCTGCAAAAATGTTCCGGCAGCAATATAAACCTGATATTCGGCAATATTGATGTATGGTTTCAGTTTTTCAATAATTGTTTCCGGTTTTCCATTGTTAACGCGCACCGAAAGGCGTATAACTTTCGGATTTTCCGCTGCCCATTCGCTTATAAGCATACGTTGCTCTAAATTAAGCGAATCGTTAATTTCCAGCAAAATATCAATGCCATTATCCGCTTCGGTAAGCCAAATTTCACCTTGGTTAATGTTTGCCGTGATAATTTTGTTTTTTATTTTTTTAGTGATATTAATTTGGCATAAATCTTCCAAAAAACGGTGCACTTGTAACAGCAAATTATTCAAGTTTTCGGTTAGTGCCAAGCAATATTCAATATCGGCAATTTTGTGGCTTTGCGCGGCATTAAAACCTAAAGACAGTTTTTTGTGAGAATATTCAAACGTCAATTCTGCACGGCGGCGCGAACCATCGGCAATAAAGACTGGTTTATCTTGAGCAATTTCCGGTTGGTTTAATGCTGTCAAGACCTTATCAAACCAAACTTTTTTGGTTTGCTGATATTCCGTTTCGGTTAAATTTCGTAGCGGACAACCGCCGCATATTTCAATATATGGACAATTCATAATCCCTCTTTATAAAATTTTGCTATCATAATTGTCAAGTAAAGATATTTCTTCATTTTCTTCATTTTGAAAAATCGGGTGAACATTGGCTTCACGGTGTTTTGTTTTTTTATTTAAAAAAACTTTTGCATCTTCTTCATCATAAAGTGCAACTTGGTTGCGTCCGCGCTTTTTAGCCAAATACATTGCATCATCGACTTGTCGCAATAATATATCTAAACTTGATGTTTTTTCAGATGAAACAACCCCGATACTTACCGTAAACCGAACGGCATTACCATTATCGTCATCAACTGAAGTGTTTTCAATATTTTGGCGCAAACGTTCGGCAACTTTAAGTGCCGAATCGGTATCGGTATTGTTTAAAAACACCACAAATTCTTCTCCGCCGAATCGAGCCACGATATCATCTGTTCTGAGAGATGTGCGGCAAATATCGGCAAGTTCAATCAGCACCTTATCACCCAATTTATGCCCATATGTATCATTAATATTCTTAAATTTATCTGCATCAAGTAATAATAGGCTGAAATTCTGAGATTTTCGTATGCATTCTTTAATGTTTTCCGGAACCAATTTTTCAAAATAGCGTCGGTTCCATGCCATAGTCAAAGGGTCTTTATCGGCTTGAGCTTGCAAACCGTCTTCTCGCTGCTTGCGCATTGTCACATCTTGAAATGCCATATATAGTGCTATTTCATTGTTATATTCAATGGTTTTGGCGGAAACAGAAAGCCAAAATGGTGTTGCGTTAATTAAGTCACACACCATTATATCAAAATCTTGAACTTCATGTTGCTTTTCCAATAAATTGAAAAACTTCTGCCGATTAGCTTCATCTACAAAAAAATCTTTTAATTTATGGAAAGATACTTCTTTTTTGCTGATTCCTAAAAGCGATGCAGCCGGTGTATTAATTAATAGCAATTTATCGCCTGTAATTTTTGCCAGCACAATCGGGAAAGGCGAAGAATCAATCATATTATTTATTTGCAGATTTAAAGTATCAATTACTTTATGATTTTTTTTAAGCTCCGTAGATTGAGAATTTTGTTTGATAAGCATAGAAGCAAAAGGAAAAATATATAGCCATAGCCAGTTTAAAAAATTAGCAGTTTGTGCGAAATTTTTAAACAATAAGTTCGTCAATAAGGATTGAGTGATAAGTAGTAAAATTACAATAAAAAGCAAAAAATTACCGCTGTTTTTATTTTTTGCGAATCGTAAGAAAACTCCGCATGATAAAAGTAAGAGTCCGGAATTTGTGATTATGGAAACAATAGTGTTAGCCCCTTCTTGTTCTTTGTTGAAAAAAGAATAATAAACACAAACAATTAAGCCAAAGGTAAAATAAAAACCGATTGCTGCCAAATTAGAGCTTTGGTTGTTGTAAAATTTAGCAGCGGCAGAAATCCATAAAACCGACATAAGCAAAACTAGCACTAATTTAACAAATGTAACAAAATCATAACCCAGACCGAATGAATATAAAATTTGGTCATCACGAGCCAAAAAAACAGTTGCTACAGAAAGTAACCCGCCGGTTAACAAAAAGGCTAAGCCTGCAAAACTTTCATTTTTCCGCAGGTTAAACAGAACAGCCAATGCAACAAAGCAAAATAAGCATTGCCATGAAAAAATATATTCAGAAATATCAAATATCAACATTTTTCACCATTTATTTATTAATTTTGTTATATTCTACACGCAATTAAGCGAAAAACAAATATTATTTAAAAAAAATAGTGAAAAATTTTTTTTATCAGTGTACAATGCATATGTGTAATAAACAACGGAGATTAATATGGCTGAAAACACACCAAATCACTATAGCTATAAGTTCAAATTTGCAATAGACAGCTTACCTGCCGAGCAGAAAGATAGAATATCCGGCAAACTGTCTGTTTTAGGTATTATTTTCGGTTTAGCATTTGTGGCATTAGCGGTTTTTGAAGCAGTGTCATATTTTTATTTTGGCACAGATAGTATTGATACTATGGATTTATCAACCAGTTTTTCTGCAAACGAAATTTTATTGCAACGCTATGTTTTTGATGCAATTATATTGGTTTTAGGGCTGATAATTGTTGTAGTTTCCATTATTTCATTAAAACGGCATAAAGTAATTTTCTTTGATGGTGAAAATATAAAAATGACTTATTATTCGCCTTTTAAGCAGCCAAAGACGGAAATTGAGGCCTTGTATAATTATTTGGGTGTTTTGCTGCGTGTTGAATATTTTCAGTTAGGATTGATGAGCCGTAATCGCTATATTATTGAATTATATCATCCGGAAAAAAATAAGCGCGTTCCTCTTTATTTGACAACAAGCAGTCGCAATGTGCGTAAAATGTGGGAGTATTATGCTGAAAAATTAAAACTTCCGGCTTTGTTTATGACGGACCACGGGTTAATTTCACGGCATCATAGCGAGTTAAATAAGACATTGGGCGATATGGCTGCTAAATGGCATTTGAACTCATTGTATCGTGAAGATAATTCAATGCCGTCATCGGTAAAATGCAAAGTTATGCCGCATAAAGTTGTTGTTAAGGAGCGGCGTCTATTTTTTGATATATACAGCATTTTGGCCTTGTTTGGTGTTCTTATTTTAGGAGCGCTGATGGGGTATGCCATATATAATTATCCGGTTATTGTTCCATATGTTGGCGCTGGCGGTTTTGCAGCATTTATGTTTTTATGCGGTGCAATAGCGCTGTTTTCAATTATAGTATTGTTCAGCAAAGATGTTTTAATTATTACCGATGAAGAAATTGTATTGGGGCATAATATTTTGTTTTTACGCCGCAATGCCGAATATGTTAAAAAAGATGAAATTGCAGCGGTGGATATTGGGCATAATCCGACAACAGACCGTTTTTATTTATCCGTGATTGCCGATAATCAAAGTTTGATTTTCGGAAAAAATATGCCGGTGAATGATTTACGTTGGGTTCGCGGTTTTATTATTAAGCAAATTACAAAATAAAAGTTATGAAAAAATAATTGCTTTATGCAGGTTTTTTTGTTATTGGTATAAAAGTTTGATTTTAAAAAGGAATATAATATGGCTAAAAATGTGAAAAAAACGGCAGCTCAGCCGGCAAAAAAAACAACGGGAAAAACTGAAAATACAGCGGTTTTGAAAGCACGCCGTTTAGCGAAAGATACATCGCAAATTAATCCGGAATATACTGACGCATTCATTAATGAAGTAAGTGAAGACGTAAAAAATGATAATTTCAAGGCTTTGTGGAATCGTTATGGCATTTTTGTAATTCTATTTGTAGTTTTAGCAGTTTCAGCTACGGTTTCATTTGAAAAAATTCGCAGTTGGCGCATTGCGCAAAATCAAACAAATACAGAAAATTATATGTCGGCAGCGCAATTGCGTGAAAATCCGGAAGATACGCTAGCGGCTTTACATAAAATTGCCGAAGATAATCAGGGAATTTTCAGCGATTTTGCAAAATTACAAATTGCCAATGTTTTATTCAGTGAAAACAAAGATGCTGAGGCGCTTGCGGCCTTGCAAACGCTGGCAAATGATGCTGAGATTGCGGAAGAAGTTAGAAATGTTGCACTGATTAAATTAGCAACTTATCAGGTTGATACTATGCCGCGAGCAGAATTTGAGGCTATGTTGAAACCGATAACCGAAGCGAATACATCTTGGACACCGCTGGCACAAGATTTGCTGGCAATGGTGGCTATTCGTGACGGAGATGTGGAAACGGCGCAAAAAATTTATGAAAGTATTTTGAAAATAAAAGATTTGCCGGAAGGGTTCCGTGTTAAAATTCAGGATATGCTGTCATCTTTAGGCGATATATAATTATAGGATTAAGAGGATAAAATGAAAAGTACAAAATCTTTTGTTTGGGTGAGCGGTTTTGTGGCTGCATCTTTGTTATGTGGGTGTTCCAACAAAGTTTTGCCTCAGGGACAGCGCATTTCTGTTTTGGATCAGGAAACAGCAATTAAAGCAGAAGTTGCCGATGGAGCGTCGCAGATTCAAATTCCGGCAGTAACGACAAATTCCGCATGGAAGCAGACAGACGTTAATGCGCAGCACGTAATTCCGAATATTCAAGCGGGTGCGCGTTTTATGCGTATATGGAAATCTGATTTTGGTAAAGGCAGTTCTAAACACGAATTTTTAATTTCGCAACCGCTGATTAATGGCGACAAAGTTTATACCTTAGATGCCGAAGGTTCAATGCGTGCCTTCAGTTTACGCAATGGCGAAACCATATGGAAAACATTGTTGGAATCTAAAGAAAAAAATGTTGATGATACCGCAATTAAAGGTGTGGGTATGGCCATGGAAGGCGGTGTGATTTATGCTACCACCGGTTTTGGGGTTGTATTTGCCGTTAATTCTGCTGATGGTAATATTTTATGGCAAAAAAATATGCATACGCTGTTCAGAATTGCACCGGTGATTGCTGCCGGAAAGATACTAGTTCAGAGTGTTGACAATAAATTTTATGCCCTTGATATGAAAAATGGCGAAAAACTGTGGGATTACGATATTGCCATGGAAAATACCACTATGGTCGGCGGTGCAGCACCGGCATATAGTCCGAGTTTAGATGTGGTGATAGCCGGATTTGCTAATGGTGAATTACAAACATTTAACGGTACTATCGGAACACCGCTGTGGTCAGATACGCTAATTTCGCAACGTCAGGCATATTCTTCGACTTATTTACATACCATTACAGCTTCGCCGGTTGTTGAAGGCAGCAAAGTCTATGCTTTAGGGCGCTCTAATGTGATGGTGGCATCGGATATTCGCACCGGTTCACGCATTTGGGAAAAATCTATTGGCGGTACAGATACCCCGCTTCTAGCCGGAAATGCATTATATGTTACTACCGAAAAGCAAGAACTTGTGGCAATTAATAAAACAAACGGACGTATTTTATGGGCTAAGAATATTGATTTTGGAGATAAAAAGAAAAGTGAACGCGTATTTGCTCCGGTGATGATAGATAGTCGTTTGGTTTTAGCCTTATCAAACGGCGAATTGCTGTTTTATAATCCGCAAAACGGTAATTTAATAGACCGTTTTGATACAGGGGAAGACCTTAATGCTTCACCGATTGCTGTTAATGGTTATGTATTATTGGTAACGGAAAATGCAAAAATAATTGCATATCAATAGACTGGAGAAAAAATGGTATTATCTGTGGCAATAATCGGGCGTCCGAATGTTGGGAAGTCAACACTTTTTAACCGTTTGGCCGGTAAAAAACTGGCTATTGTTCATGATAAGCCTGGGGTAACTCGTGACCGCAAAATGGCAGCAGGTAAGCTGAAAAATTTACAGCTGCAAATTATTGATACTGCCGGTTATGAATATTCTACTGTTGACAATATGGAAAGCCGGATGTGGAAGCAAACACAAATGGCAATATCTGATGCCGATGTTTGCTTGTTTATGTTTGATGCCCGCGCCGGTTTGCAACCATATGATGAGCTTTTTGCATCTTTAGTGCGTAAAATGCAGAAACCTGTGATTTTGCTGGCGAATAAGTGCGAAGGTAAAAGGCAGGAAGATGCTATTCATGAGGCGTATAAACTGGGGTTGGGGCAGCCAATTCCGTTTTCAGCCGAACACGGCATAGGTTTTGATGATTTATATATGGAACTTCTTGAACTTGATGAGAAAAAAAGCGCCGAAGAAAACGCTAAAAGTGATGAAGAAAATAGTGAGAGGCCGATTCAAATTGCGTTTGTCGGACGGCCGAATGTCGGAAAATCTACTTTGGTTAACGCACTGTTAGGTGATGAGCGGATGCTGACCGGTCCGGAAGCTGGTATGACACGCGATGCCATTACAACAGAGTGGCAATGGCAGGGACAAAGATTTAAGCTAGTGGATACGGCAGGTTTGCGGCGGCAGGCTAAGGTAAATGATTCTTTAGAAAAAATGTCGGTTGAAAGCACAATATATGCGGCCAATATGGCACAGGTTGTGGTACTCGTTTTAGATGCTGATGCTGTTTTGGATAAGCAAGATTTAACCATTGCCCGCAAGGTGATAGACGAGGGCAGGGCATTGGTGATTGCGGTTAATAAATGGGATATTGCTAAGCGCAAGGAAGCATTGGAAAAGCTGAATTATAAATTGGAAACTTCTTTAACGCAGGTGGTAGGAGTGCCAACGGTGACAATTTCGGCACTAAAAAAAGAGGGGCTTGATAAGTTAATGCGGGCTGTACAAAAGGTGTATAAACGCTGGAATTTACGTATTCCGACGGCACCGCTTAATCAATGGTTTGCCGCTGTGCAAGAGCAGAATCCGGCACCGCTCGGTAAAAATAAGCGCCGCATTAAGCTAAAATATATTACGCAAGCCAAAACACGTCCGCCATCATTTTTTATTTTTTCCAGCAATCCCGAAGGCTTGCCGGATTCATATTTGCGCTATTTAACCAATAGCTTGCGGCAAACGTTTGATTTAGGCGGTGTGCCGTTGCGGGTGACAGTGCGCAAAGCTAATAATCCGTACGTTGAAAAATAAATCTAATTGTTTTTATTGCAAAAGATATATTTATAAAAAAGAATAAGGGTCAATATCAATTTCAACTTTAACGCTTGATGGTACACGCACCATTTGCCGCCAAGTTTGTAAAACTTGTTGAATATTAATGTTGCGCGCTGTTTTTAGAAGCAGGCGGTAACGATATTTATCACGCAATAAAAACAGCGGTGCCGGTGCCGGTCCCAACACTTCAATATTTTCCGTGTGCGGTGCTGTGCGCCCAAAAGCCGTTGCCACTTGCGATGTTTGCATTTGATTAGCTCCGGAAATAATTAACGCTGCCAATTTTCCATAAGGCGGATAACCGAGCATTTGTCTGCTTTGCTTTTCTAAATTTAGAAATTCTTGCCGATTTCCGCTCAGCAGTGCTTTTAGAACATTATTTTCCGGATATAGTGTTTGCAGCAAAACTTTCCCTTTTTTTGCGCCGCGGCCGGCTCGTCCTGAAACTTGGCTCAAAAGCTGATAGGTCTGCTCAGTTGCTCTTAAATCACTGCTCATTAATCCTAAATCGGCATCAACAATACCAACTAGAGTTAATTCTGGAAAATGGTGCCCCTTGGCAATAATTTGCGTGCCGACTAAAATATCAATTTCGCGCCGCTCCATTTTTGCAATAATATCGGAAACAGATTGCAAAGAGCCGGCATTATCACTGGAAAGAATTTGAATTTTTGCGCCCTTAAAACGCTGTGCAGCTTCTTCAGCTACACGTTCCACCCCCGGACCGCAAGCTGTTAAGCCCTCTGTTGAACCGCAATGCGGGCAAGATGTCGGAATGTCATCAATATAACCGCAGTGATGACACATAAGCCGTGATGATGCTTTATGCTCTGTCAGCCAAGCACTGCAGCTCGGACATTGTATTCGATGCCCGCAATCACGGCAAATAAGCAACGGTGCATATCCGCGACGGTTTAAAAACAGCACCGATTGCTCACCTTTTGCTAAATTTTCTTGCACCGCCTGCACTAAACTCGGCGACAGCCACGAAACGCCCCATTCTCCTTTTTGCGGTTTATCTTTTTTTAAATCAACAACCTTAATTTCCGGCAATTCTGCTTGAGCATAACGGCTTTTTAATTGCACATAATCATATTTACCGTTTTCAACATTAACCATAGTTTCCAAGTCTGGCGTTGCAGTCGCCAAAATAATCGGCAAATGTTCTATTTTAGCGCGCACAATGGCCATATCTCGCCCTTGATAATTAACGGCATCTTCTTGTTTAAACGAATGATCGTGGCATTCATCAACTACAATCAAACCTAAATTTGTATAAGGTAAAAATAAGGCAGAACGCGCCCCAACAACAACCTTAACCCGCCCTTCAATAATGGCTTTCCACGTATCTGTTCGCTCTTTAACACTTAAACCGGAATGCCAACTTGCCGGCCGCACACCAAAACGCCTTTGAAAACGTTCCAGCCATTGCGAAGTTAATGCAATTTCCGGTACCAAAATTAAGACCTGTTTACCGCAATCTAAAGCTTTAGCTACGGCTTCAAAATATACCTCGGTTTTGCCGGAGCCTGTCACACCGTCTAATAACGTTACGGAAAATCCGCCTGCAATATGTCGGCAGAGTATATCGGCCGCTTTTTGCTGCTCGTCAGTTAAGTTAACTTTGCAAAAACTCCCGACCGGTTCCAAAAATTCACGTTTATTTTCCAGATATATTGGCTCTAAAACACCGGCATCAATCATTGTTTTTATCACGCTGTCGCTTACATTTGCGCCTTTGGCAATTTCCGGCCGTGTATATGGTGCGTGGGTTAACAAATCCACCACCCGCCAGCGGGCATCAGAATTTTTTAATTTAGCTTCAGCTAATGTTTTGCCCGACAACGTATAAAGAACCGTCAGCGGCGATGGCTCAAACACACTACGCACGCTCAGCACCATTTTCAACACCGAGCCTAGCGGCGCCATATTGTAGGTTGCCACCCATTGAATGAATTGTAAAATATTTTCAGAAAGTGCCGGAAAATCAAACACTTTTGATACTTTTTTAATTTTTTCCTTTAATACGTTGGAATTTTCTTTAATACTATATACAACCCCAATCTGCTTATCTTTACCAAACGGAACTTCCACCAATTGCCCCACAGATAAGGCAACGTCGCTGTAATAATCAAACGGCGCATCAAATGGCAAAGGAAGCAAAACACCAACAATATTTGGCATCTATGCACCTTTTTTATGTTGCATATAGGCTGAAGAAAAACCGTGCGGATGACGTGATTTAAGTTTTTCGATATTTTGATTGATAATTTCTTCTAACGGAACTCCCAGCGCCGTTGCCGCACTCATCAAATACCAACACACGTCACCCAACTCTTTAACCAGTTTATCACGAGCCTCATCATTATATTCCATGCCCATAAATTTAATTTTTTTCCACACATCGGCAACTTCGCCGGCCTCACCGGCCAACCCTGTCACGGCATTATCAAATCGGGCAAAATTGCCATTAAGCAACTTTGAAAGCTCTTGCATGCGCTCTGTAAACAAACTATCCTGCCGCGATGTTTTAGAAGTAACAGAATCAACATAATTACAATAGTTTATAAAATATTCTTCAACTTTCATGTTAGTTTTCCTCTAATAAATTTTTCAGTTTATATAGTTCATCAAGAGCCTGACGTGCACTGAGTTCATCAGGATTAATCTTCTTCAATACTTCTTCAACGGCCGATTGCTTTACCACCTCCGCAACCGGCATTTGATAATCAAATAACGGCATTTCATGAGCAATATCTAAAGCATTGTTTTTTTGATTATCTTTTTCCAGTTTTTTCAAAATTTGGTCGGCGCGGCGAATTACTTCTCTTGGCAAACCGGCCATATTAGCCACATGAATACCATACGAGCGGTCTGCCGCTCCTTGAATAACTTCATGTAAAAAGACCACCTGATTATTAAATTCTTTGATTTTCATGCAATGTAGCGACAAGGAAGGTAAACGTTCAGCCAAATTCACTAATTCGTGATAGTGAGTAGCAAACAAAGTACGACACTTGTTGACATTATGCAAATATTCTGCCACTGCCCACGCAATGGAAAGTCCGTCAAATGTTGCCGTTCCACGTCCGATTTCATCTAAAATAACAAATGAATGTTCATCGGCGCGGTTCAAAATTGCAGCAGTTTCCACCATTTCAACCATAAAGGTTGAGCGGCCGCGTGATAAATCATCTGAAGCTCCAACACGAGAGAACAGTTTATTAATCACACCGATATGCGCTGATTTTGCCGGAACATAGCACCCCATTTGTGCCATAATGGCAATAATGGCATTCTGCCGCAAAAAGGTCGATTTACCAGCCATATTCGGACCTGTAATCAGCCATAGGCGATTATCTTTGGCATTAACAGCGCAATCGTTCCCAACAAAAACACTTTCACCGCTTTTCTTTAATGCGGCTTCTACAACCGGATGTCTACCTTCAACAACCTCAAAGCCAACACCATCATCTAACACCGGACGGCAATAATTATTTTCCAGCGCTAAATTAGCCATTGAAGCGGCTATATCAAGCTCTGCCAATGCTCTTGCCGCCAAAATAATGTTTTCGGCGCAAAGCAAAACATCACGCACTAAACCTTCGTATAATTGTAATTCCATTGCCAAAGCTCTCTCTTTAGCACTGCGGTAAGCATTTTCCATTTCCGTAAGTTCTGCGGTGGTAAAACGTGTGGCATTCAGCACCGATTGCCGATGTATAAAACGAGGATTGTCTAAAAGCTGTGTAACATATGTATTGGGAACTTCAATGAAATAGCCGATAATATTGTTACATCTTACTTTTAGTTTATCAATTCCGGTTTCCGCCTCATATTTTTTTTGCATATTTAAAATGCTCACATTTCCGCGGTCACGCATATCGCAAACAGCGTCATATTCTGCGCTGAAACCACGTTTAATAAATCCGCCGTCACGCGCATTTAAAGGTGGA
The DNA here is from genome assembly GCA_017460085.1 of Alphaproteobacteria bacterium. Classification (GTDB taxonomy): domain Bacteria; phylum Pseudomonadota; class Alphaproteobacteria; order RF32; family CAG-239; genus RUG410. Next base: position 6,566 of record JAFUBQ010000021.1, on the reverse strand, counting down.
ACATACTCGTTCCCGTCCTTATCTACATCTTTTAGAGCATTGAACAATGTTTGCACTAATTGATAATGATTTCCGAAACGGCGTATAATATTAGTTATGGCTTCAGGCATTTTATCATCAACAATATCGGTGTGTTGAAAATTTTCAACATTATACTTAATTTCAGGAAGTTGCATTAAAGTTATCAGCATATCTTTTAAATCGCGCGGTCCGCCGTGGCCGATACTAATGCGACCTACGGCCCGTTCCATATCGGAGCAACTATGCAATTGTTCACATAATTTTTGCCGCACTTCATTATGATTTATAAAGAACTCTACAGCATCTAAGCGCTGATTGATTTCATTTACATCTAAAAGAGGATTAGCCAATCTGTCTTGCAACATTCTTGCGCCGCCGCCAAAATTTGTGCGGTCAATTACATCTTTTAAGGTTGAACCTTTATAACCTTCGGTTAAATTTAAGTTATGACGTGTTGCCGCATCAATTTCCATAAAGCGGCTGCCGATAATTTTAACGGGCCTTCCTATACGTGATACTTTTTGTTTTTGCGTAATATGAATGTAGTCAATAATTACGCCGGCGGCCATAACTTCTGCTTTGCTGAAATTAGCGAATGCGTCTAAAGTTTCAATATTGTAGAACTCTTTTATTTGTTTATTTGCGCCATCAAAGTTAAAGCGAGCTTGTGGTAAAACCGTTAATTTTTCGCGATATTCATTCAATAAGCGGAATAAGTCGGGAGTTTCCAACATAGAATCCGCCACTAAAATTTCGGCAGGAGATAAGCGTGACAACATACTATATAGCTCGGCATATTCGGTTGCTGCGGAAGTAGGGGTTTCCTGAGTATAAAACGCTCCGGTAGATAAATCGGTCCAAGCAAACCCAAAACTGTTTTTTAGCTTGGATACAGCTAATAAATAGTTGTTTTTGCGCGCATCTAATATTGAATTTTCGGTAATGGTTCCACCTGTAACTAAACGTATTACCTCACGTCGCACAACTGCCTTATATCCACGTTTTTTAGCTTCTGCAGGGTCTTCCATCTGCTCGCAAATTGCTACCTTATAGCCGGCTTTTATCAACTTTGCCATATAGCTTTCATAAGCATGAAAAGGCACACCGCACATCGGCACCGGTTTACCAAAGGCTTCGCCTCGTCTGGTTAAAGCAATATCCAAAGCATCTGAGGCCTTTTTAGCATCATCAAAAAACATTTCATAAAAATCGCCCATACGATAAAACAATAAATAGTCTTCGTATTGTTTTTTTATTTCCAAATATTGTGCCATTCCAGGCGATAAATCATTTTCTTTGCTCATAGTGACCAGTTAAAAAAATTAAAACTATTTAAACTTATTTCATCATACAATATTTTTATTGTTCGTCTACAATTTTATTAATTTTAATCAACGGGAATAACAAGATGAAGCATAATTTAAAGTTACTTATGGGAATAGACCGTAACTCACAATTTTCTACACGCGTTATTATTTTATCTTTACCTTCGGCGTTGCTTTTTAGTGCTCTTACTTTGCTTGGATTACTTTCTCCGCTTACCAGTTTTGTTTGCTATATTATTATTATTGTTTTTAATATGTTTTCGCTGTTTCCGATTAGTTACGAACTGCAAACTTTGCGTAAATATATATATTCGTTGGCAAATGAAATGGATAATAATGATGCTATGCCGCAACTTTCAGAAAAAGATGCGCAAGAATTAGCAGCTGCCGTTAATTCAGTGCATCGATTTTGGATTTCTAAAACAGATACATTAGAGGCGCAAACTGTTTCTGACGCTGCAATTTTAGATACTTTGCCTGATCCGATTTTGATGCTTGACGGCGAGGGAAATATTACCGGAGGTAATTTGGCAGCACGGCAATTTTTAGGAACAGATGTGGCAAATCAAAGAATTGATGCTTTATTTTCAACCAACATTTTTATTGCCGCAGTTGAAAAAATTTTAAAAGGAAAGTCAGAAACCGAAAGTTTGGTTTTTTACATGTCTGGAAAATATAATCGCCGTGTTTATGCGCATATTAATAAATTGCCGTGGTTTTCTAAAGGCCGTGCCGTGGCTGTTGTATCGCTTTATGATATAAGCAAAGCTCTCAGTGTGGAAAAAATGCAGTCAGATTTTGTGGCTAATGCCAGCCATGAACTACGCACACCTTTATCGGTTATTTCAGGCTTTATTGATACTCTACAAACTTCGGCAAAAGATGATGCCGACGCTCGTGATATGTTTTTGAAAATTATGCGCGAACAAGCAGATTATATGTCGGCACTCATTGAAGATTTATTATCATTATCACGTTTGGAAATGGCTCAAGATAAACCGTTAAAAGATAAGGTGGATTTGGCGGAAGTTATAGATGATGTAGTTCAAAGCTTGAAAATTAAGGCATTTAACCGTTCGCTTAACGTCAAAATGATTGAAGAAAATCGTATTCCTAAAATTGTGGGAGATAATCATGAAATTCATCAAATTGTGCAAAATTTGGTTGACAATGCCATTAAATATGCCGTTGAAAACAGCGAAATCAGCATCACAATGAAAACTGTTCCATCTATTCCGAGCGGAAGCGGATTAAATGTAGCAGATGGAAAAGCTGTTAGCATTGCGGTTAATAATAAAGGGCCAAAAATAGAGAAGGCTGATTTAGCTCGCTTAACCGAAAAATTTTATCGCATGCAAATTCATAAAGATATGAAAATTAAGGGTACCGGTCTTGGTTTAACTATTGCAAAACAAATTGTTATGCATCATCACGGTAATTTAACGGTAAATTCCACCACCCACGGCGGCACAACTTTTACCGTATACTTACCGATAAAACAGAACTAGCGTATTTATATTTTATAAACTGCGTGAAGAATCCGGTTTTATAGGGGTTGCGGTGCTTCTGCTCGGGGTTGAAGCTGCAGCGGCGGCACGAGCTTCTTCCGCTTGTCGGGCCGCTTCTGCTTCGACCTTTTTCGTGTAATCACCTATGCCAAGCGAAACCCGTCCGTCTTTCGGCAAACTGATTTCATCAACACCCATGGCAGCCAAACTATCTGAGTTAATGGCATCAACACTCTTTTTAGCTTCGTTGAATATATTCTGCACTAAATTTGCCGGCAATGCGCGTGAACCCAAAACTTTTATATCTTTCAAACGGTTATTATCAAGCATTGTATATATTTCATTTTTCGCAGTTTCACGATGCTCCGGCAACAATGCTTTATAAATTTCAATCAACTGTTCAGATGTAATTTGAGAAATATCATTACTCAAATTTAAAGCCAAAAGTTTTTGCCGCTGTTCAGCTGTAACAAATTTTTGCACTACATTTTCTTCTTGCGGATTTGCCGAATAAACAATTTCTTGGATTGTGCCAACCCGCAAATTGGCAACTGAACCGGTACGCAAAATTTCCTGGTATATGTCAAAAACTTGGCGGAATGCTCGATATGCGGCAATTTTATTGACAGCACCGAAATCTTTATCTCCGGCAATCAATGTTTTATTAATCAAACTCTTTAAGCCGCGGGCATAACCATTGGTAAATCCCCTGTATTGATACGTATTGATTAAGCCTCCGATAAAATCAGCTTCATCGTCACTTGGATTTTTTCCTTTATTAGCATTATTTTCTTGCATCTGCAATGCTATGCGATACTTAAATTCAATCATCTTATCGCTAGGAAGATGTTTATCTTTGGCTGTTTGTATCATGCCCATTGCTTTATCAACATCAATTCCCATACCTTTATATACAATGCCTTTTTCAGCCAAAGCCTTGCGCCATAAAGTTTTTTCATCATCAGGCAATCCAACCGGAAAATTAATATGTGTAATTCCCATATCCTTAAATTTGCCGACCATGGCATTAACTAAATTGTCTATTTTGGCGCCGTTGTTGCGGCGATAGCTGAATGTTAAATTTCCGTTATCATCAACCGAAACAAACAATTTATATGCGTATGTATATTGCGCAACATCTGTTTTAGGGTCTCGTCTGCCGTCATCTTTATCGGCTCCGGGTTTATCGTAAACTACATATTCAGTCCATGAAGAATGAAACATTCCTTTTTTGAAGAATGTCTTGTTTCGTTCTTTGTTTAAGCCGGTGCCTCCTAACATTTCTTCCATTATTTTTTCAACTTCGGCTAAAGTCCACTTTTTAGGAGATTGTGCTGTAAATGCATTTGTTTGATTGCCCGCAGAAGTGTCGTTGCTGCCAGCTGCTGCATTATCATACATTGGTGTTGTATTATCTTCGTCCAAAGGCAAACTTGCCGTACCAAACTGCATTGTTGGAACTTCATCTAATGAATAGTCATTAACATCAATTTTTTCTTCCGGATGCTGAGCGGCATATTCTTTAATTTCGCGGAGTTTTTTATCATTTTCGTCAGCTTCTTTTTGCCAGTTTTCAATATCTTCAGCCCTCTTTTCTTCTTTTGCAGTTTCAAACATTTCTTGCAAAAGTTCTTGTTTGCGTTTTTCTTTTTCTTGCAATTTTTCGCGACTTTTTTCATAAAAAGCGTTTTCATCAACTGAGCCGTCAAAAGTCATTGGAATATGCATATCAAAGGTCGAAAAACCATACTTTTCGCAAAATTCCATAATGCTACGAATTTTGGTTTTATTTTCGGCAAAAACAGCAGGATTATCAAAATCTTGATTTTCCATATCTTCCGGAGCTAAAACTATGCGCATCTGAGTGCGTGCATCATTTCTGTCTGAAGGTTCCATTACAATATTAAATGGCAGGCCATTACCTAAATCAACTTGCAAAGCAAAATATTCAAACGGTTTGCCATCTGTTATCACCTCTTGATAAAAGCGGCCTTCCGGTTTAAGGCGGTGGGTGTCCACTTCTTCGCTGAACGGAACAAATTTAATTTTTGCATCATCACCGCGTTTAAACGCTTCATCTGTAATGCGATATGCCTGTGCAAAAGATTCGGCATATGGCTCTTGTTGCAACCAATATTGCGCAAATTCATTCATTTTATAATCTATTGTTTCTGTTTTAGCGCGCCATTTTGCTTTCTGCTGTTGCAAATCAGTTTGCATTTTTTCGCTTTGTTGTGTTGAAAAATTAAGAATTTTTTTTAATTGCAGCAATTTTTTTGCATCGGTTTCTTCTTCAATTTGTTTAGCAATATTCATTTGTTCCGCTTGAAGTTCATCAAGCAACTTTTGGTGCATTTGAGTTATTTCATATTGTTCTTGTTTTTTATCATCATCATTTTGCAAACGGTCGCGTAATGATGCAACTGCATATTCATCTTCAGTCGGTTTCATTTTTGTATATTCAAACAAATTCAAAGCCATTGCCAAATTCTCCTTATTTCATTTTATGCCAAAGTGTAGCACACTTTTTTACAATGTGCAACACTTTTCAGACAAAAAATGTTTTTACATTTTAAATTATAATGATACGGATTAATCTTGCTTTTTCTTATCTTTTTGTTTCAGCTCAAAGTTAGCAAACTTAATAGATTCAAAATATGGCAGCATAATTAAAGCAGCAATCATTAAGATGATATATAGGCGATAACCTGTTAATTCTACAATATTAAAAATATCTAATAGCAGAACGATTATTGCGGCAATGATGAGCAGATTGCTGCTTAATTTTAAGTTGCCCACGGCTTTACTTTTGTTAGTGGTTAACATATTTTCACTGGCAGATTTTCCTTTTTGTACCAAATTTTTATAGTCAAATGCCGAAACACGCAGAGGTTTGTTGGTGTTAGGGTCTACTACTTCAAAAAAAGGAGCTTTTTCTTCAGCAAAAAGTAAATAGCCAATAACATCAGGATTATTTTGTGCCGCTTCTTTAATAAAATCGTTTAGCTGTTGTTTTCCGCGTGTGATGCTTGCTGGGTCTTTTTGCGGTAAATATGCAAAAATCTGCAAAGGAACATGCGTTTCCGGATTGGTAATAACCAAGTCTGCTCGATATTTGCCCAATTTGTAATTCATCAGCAAGCAGTCAGCCGGATATCCTTTTTCCGTTAGATAGTTTAATAAATTTTGCAACACATCTTGTTCAATTATTTGCGGCATTTTTGACCTCCGTCACAAAAATAATCATTTAATCTGATAAAAAAAAGTGGCGGATTTTTAATTTTTCTATTATTTATAATAAAAAACTCTTGCAAAACATTTAGAAGTAGTCTATGAAGAAATGAATTTAAGGAGAGATGGCAGAGTGGTCGAATGCGGTTGACTCGAAATCAATTGTACGTTTTACCGCGTACCTAGGGTTCGAATCCCTATCTCTCCGCCATTTACAACAGCCCTGCTAAAAGCAGGGTTTTGTTGTAAATGTTGCGGAGAGTGAGGATTTGAAACCTAGAGGAAGGGTTCGACAAGGAGGTCAAGCCAGACGGGAGTATGGCGGTCGGCGAAGCCGATGCCCGACGAAGCGGCGAAGCCAATCCCTATCTCTCCGCCATTTACAACAGCCCTGCTAAAAGCAGGGTTTTGTTGTAAATGTTGCGGAGAGTGAGGATTTGAAACCTAGAGGAAGGGTTCGACAAGGAGGTCAAGCCAGACG
>JAFUBQ010000004.1 GCA_017460085.1 Alphaproteobacteria bacterium | reverse complement strand
GGGAGCTTTTACATCTGGGGCGGATGATCAGATTGGCTTCGCCGCTGCGTCGTCGCTCGCTTCGCTCACCGGCATACTTCCGTCTGCCTCTCCTCCTTGTCAAACTGACTTTTTCGTCAGTTCTCATCTGCCTTCCGCCGATACAAAAACAGCTCCCTTTCGGGAGCTTTTGCATCTGGGGCGGATGATCAGATTGGCTTCGCCGCTGCGTCGTCGCTCGCTTCGCTCACCGGCATACTTCCGTCTGCCTCTCCTCCTTGTCAAACTGACTTTTTCGTCAGTTCTCATCTGTCTTTCGCCGATACAAAAACAGCTCCCTTTCGGGAGCTTTTGCATCTGGGGCGGATGATCAGATTCGAACTGACGACATCTGGTACCACAAACCAGCGCTCTAACCAACTGAGCTACATCCGCCATCAATAAGTATGTTCATAAACATAAAAAATATAAAAGTCAATAGCAAAATGATGTATGAGTATTAAAAATTTATAGATAATTTTTATTTAAGCTAAATTTATGACACAAATAATAACTTGTGTGGAGAGATTTTATTTTTACAAAGCGCTGATTTTTCTACCGTCATCGTTCGCCGAGCGTATCGAGTGCGTACCTTTCATGTCATGTCTTTTTTGCGTAGCAAAAATCAAGGCATCTTCGAATTATTCATTTTGTTTTAACAAAAAAGCGGAGGATAATTCCACCTCCGCTTAATTTGATACCTTTCATAATTATCTTTAATTAAAGTTTACGTAATATTGATTATATGGACTTGCTGTAAGGTTTATTGATGCACATAATGATTTAGATCCAAAACTAGCATTAACTTCAGCCTTTTCACAACCACCCGTTCCTTGTGAATTATAACATTTGAGCGCAGATCCTCTGTTATACACCCCAACAGATGATATTGCGCCGCCTTTCCAATTCCAACAAACAGTATATGTCCCTTCCTTAAAGGTAGATGTTTTTTTACTAGCGTTACAAGCTGTTGTACCATTAAGAGTTACCGTCTCATTATAAATGCTAGGTTGCGAAGGGTACTCATACTCACTATGAAATGTAATGTTGTTGCAATCAATGTACACGAATTCCTCAACAGAATAACAGCCATCGTTATCTGCCACACATCTTTGATTTGTTGCAAGATTGTGTCCTGTTTTGCATTCATTCTCTGTGGCACATTCCTTAGCAACATAACAGGTACTATTGTCAACCCTTATACTTACACATTTTTCATTTTCCGCCCGCTCTCTTTCGCATTCTTGCGATGTGGCACACCCACAATAACCATATGATGTTGAGTTCACCGGATAGAAATGATTGTTTTTATATTTATAAGAAGAAACACTAGAGCAGTTTTCAGTAAATGTTAAACCATCAGGACAATCTTGCTTCATCACATTAGCTCCAGTTCGAGAGTCAGTAAGACCTCCTATATGATTAACACTGTTTGTCGCGCACAAAGATTTATAACGTACTACATAATTACCATTATCAGTAGTCGTGCAATGTTCGCTGTCCTTATTTATCTTACTAAAAAGATATGTGGCGCCGTCTCCCCCTCTGGTAATCATTGTTGCATCATTCCTAAATTCATCAAAGCAGGCTTTACCGCTGTTACAGTATGATGAATCACCGTTATCAAATTTTGCATAATAAGTCTTATATGTACTACTATAGCTAATACATTTATCTGAACCATTAGAAATTTTATCCCAATCAGCAGAACAAACATTAGAAGCAACAGTGTACCAACCTGTAGATGGAACCGAATAAGGGTAGTTTTCTGCAGTGCAAGCTACTTTGCACTCACCACATAAAACGGTATCACCTGATGTATTAATAAACGTTGTGTTATTAGGTTCAAAAGTATAACCGTTTGCAGTGTCGCAATCACTTTGAGCTGTTCCGGTTGGACATGTGTTCAAGACACAAAAATCACCCTGATCATGATATCCTACATCACAACCCTTTTTTATGGACCAGCATACACCAACAGGAACGCACTCATACTCAGAGGTATCCGAGTCTTTATTCTGGTCTATATACTGTTGGCCACCACCTGGAATTTGACCATTGATATCTACAAGATCATCTCTTTTCTCATATTTCTGATATTCCGGAGGTTCTGTCAGTGCATAAGCCGCTTTCGGCAACAGACATTCTGCAACTTCAGACAGTGCAGATGCCGTTTTTTGTTGCATAATATCCCACCAATTTAGATTATATGCCTGTTGATTGTTAAGCGCATCCTTGCATTGCTGCTCAGTCTCATATGGAGCTGAAGCCGGACATTCGCATTGACCTGTTTCAGAGTTATACAGCTTTTCTGGCGGACATTCCGGAAGTTTATCTTCGCATCCACCATTATCATTAGGAATATATTTATCTGGGTCACAAACACATTGTTCACCATTCCATATTTTTCGCTCATTAGCGCATGCACAAGTGCCGTCAGATTGGCGTGTTCTGTCATTTCCGCATTTTTCTAAGCACTGTTTATTACTACCGCTGCCAAAATATTCATAACCGCTTTCACAACTGCATGAGTCTTCATCATACAGCGTAAATCTATATGCAACTTTATTCCCTAAAGAACCAGATGTTCTCGTTACCGGTGTTTGCAAGCTTGAAAACAAATCGGCATATGCCATGGTGGCAGTTTGCGCCGAGGATAAAATTGCACTTCTTTCCGAAGAAATATATGCTTGAGACAAAGCCGCATTGTTTGCTAAAGCATTAGACACCTGAGCAGACGTCAAAAAAGAACCAGCCGAAGCTGTAGTTCTTAGATCCGGCGCTACAGACAAATTTGCAATGTTGCTTGCTGCATTTGCTAGGGAAAGTGTTCTAGAGTTTACATAGCTGTTTTCCAGTTTATTGGCAATTTGAGTTGAGTTTGCTTTATAATAGGCAATGGCTCTATTGTTAACTACCGTATAGTTTTCAGGTATTGTTGCTACAGGAGTTATTGATGCCGAAGAAAATCTTACGTTTGAGTCATTAGCCAAAAATGACTTAAACGATGCAGCTGCTTCAGCATATCCGCCACAAGACCGTGTGCATACTTCGTGAGTTAGCGGAGTATAGCTATATTGGCTTTTACATTGGCAAGTTGTGGCATTAACGGGCTCTTTACCTTCTCCGCAAAATTGACAACTGCCGCCTTGCAATACTTTATCCCTGTCTTCACATACACACTCTGAACCGGAAAGTTTTGCCCCATCCGGACACAAGCAGTATATATTACCGCCGCAAGAGTGGCATTCTTTTGCATTCGTTATTTCGCTGGAAGTTTTAATATAACCGTTGTAGTTTGAACAATTTTCTGTACCTGTCGGATTATACGTATTTGAAACAGCTCTTTCTATCCCGCACCCACCAGACGGAAGAAAACACACATCAGAATATGCAGGACTGCTGCAAAAAGCCAGTCCTAAAACCAAACCGAACAATTTGCATTTCCAGTTGTTATGTAAGAAAAATTTTAACATATCATACCTCTCGTATTTATTCTAACTTTACATCATCTTTAGCATAGCATATTTTTTACCGAAAGTCAAGTATTTTTTAATATTTCTTGACATTTCTTTGCATTTATTTTAGATTTTTGCGCATAGTATGTCATAGAGGAAAATTTTGATGAAAAAACAAGAACTTTTGGCACCTGCAGGAGATATTGAAGCCGGATATGCTGCGCTTTTTTACGGTGCCGATGCCGTCTATTTAGGACTTGCTAAATTTTCAGCTCGTGCGACGGCCACAAATTTTGATGAAACGGCGCTTGACGAGTTTACCGCTTATGCCCACAGTTTGCAGCGCAAAGTTTATGTGGCAATAAATACTGTTTTGCAAGAAAGTGAACTAGAAGATTTGATTGCAAGTTTGGATATTTGCACACGCTGCCGTGTTGACGGCTTGATTATTCAAGATTTAGGCGTGGCGCGCGTGGTTAAAAAACAATATCCGTGGCTTGAAATGCACGCCAGCACACAAATGGCTATACACAATAAAGAGGGTGCATTGTTTTTGCAAAAGCTCGGTTTCAAACGTGTGGTTTTGGCACGCGAATTAACATTGGCTGAAATTAAAGAAATTTCCGCTATTGACGGCTTGGAAACCGAAGCGTTTATTCATGGTGCTTTGTGCTATTCATATAGCGGCATATGCCAATTTTCCGCCATTGAATATGGCCGCAGTGCCAATCGCGGCAAATGTCTATATCCCTGCCGCGCCAAATTTTTATGCAACGGACAGGCTTCGCACCTTTTTTCAATGAAAGATATGGCGCTGCAAGAAGATGTTTTGAAAATGCCGGTTGATTCGCTGAAAATAGAAGGTAGAAAAAAATCGGCGCTTTATGTGGCCGCTGTTACTGACTATTATCGGCAAATTCTTGACGGCAAAGGTGCAGATGAAAATCGAGCCGAGCACATAAAGCAAATTTTTTCGCGTCCGTGGTGCAAATTTCATTTTGCCGGCAAAGACAAACAAATTATCGACCGCAATTTTGTGGGACATCGCGGCTTAGAAATAGGTAAAGTAGCAAATATTTCACGCAATCGCTTAATATTCAAAACCAAACATCAAATTGCCCGCTTCGACGGCTTGCAAATTGATGCTGCTGGTGATGAAAAACCTTTCGGATTTTCCGTGCAGCAGCTTTATGTGAACAACAAAAGCTGTTTTGAAGCATCGGCCGGTGAAACGGTGGTGATAGATTTGCCGCCGGAACATCCGCATCTGAAGATTGGGGATAAAATATATTTAGCATCGTCTTCGGCAGTTAAGGGAGCATATCATTACGCTAAACCAAAGCCAAAATTATATCGCAATACCAATGATATAGATGTTAAGGTTATTGTAACAGAAAATGCGATAACCGCAACTTGCGGAACATATTCTGCTTCCGTTAGTGGCAATTTTTCCCCTACAGAGCAACCACAGAAAAGTGTTGATGCCATACAAAAAGCATTTGCAAAAACCGGTGATACAAACTTTAATTTGCGTAAATTAGATATTGAAAATACGGCAAATTTGTTTACACCTGCGTCAATATTAAATGAGCTGCGGCGAGAGCTTTATAGCCAAATTAAAATTGAACAGCCGAGCGGCAAATTACCGCCAATTAAAACACGGCAAAATTCGGTTGAAACACCGCAATTCAAAATTAAAGTTGATAATCTCAACTATTTGAATTTGCTGGATTTAAATAAATTTGCTGAAATTATATTTTTGCTTGAACCAAACAGCGATATAGCGGCTTTGCAAAAGCTACCGAAAAATAAAATCCGCATTGCTTTGCCAACTATATGTCGTAAGCCGGCATTGTATGCTGATGTTGTTGATAAGCTGCTGAATATGGGTTATAAAAAATGGGAGGTTGCTAACTATTGGGGGTTGGAAATTTTACCGCTTGAGCAACTGGATATAAACTTTGACAGTTCGCTCTATATAATGAATACACAGGCTATAGCTATGGCGGAAGAAATCGGTGCTTCAGAAGTTTGTTTATCACTTGAAGATATAAAAACAAATATTTGTAATTTAATAGAAAAATCTTCAATAAAAACTTCTTTGATTATTTATCAGGATATTCCGCTTTTTACAAGTGTCGGCTGTATTAGAAATAATAATTGCCGCGAATGTCCGCGTCAACCAAAGTGGTTTAATTTAGAGCAAGACGGGCATCAATATAAGGCGCTTTCAAAAAATTGTCAAATGATGGTTTTTGACGATAAGCCGTATTGCATTGCCGAAGATGCCGCTGATTTAAAGCCGAACTATTTCCGTATGGACTTTTTATATAAGGAATATGCACCGCAAGAAGTTGCTGAAATAGTTAATAAGTTGCTTAAAAATAAAAATGTAACATATTGTATTAGCGGTAATTTTATGAAAAATAATATATAATTCTATATAATAATTCTTTTGAACAATTTATAAATTTAAAAAAACGGCAAAATATACGAAAAAAAGCTAAAATTTGCCGTTTTTTGCATAAAAATGGGGTAAAATTGCATATTTTTGTTGTTTTTTCATAAAAATTGTTTATAGATAGGCTCATGTTGAAATTTTTTAAAGGATTGTTTAAAAATGGCAAATTCTATTGATACTAAAATTATTAGTAAACTGGCTGAAATATTAGATAAAAACCAGCTTACAGGTCTAAATTATGAAGATGAGTCATGCAAAATTTCTTTAACACGCGAAGCGCATATGGCTCCTAGTTATGCACCGGTTACAACTCCGGTTGCCCCAATTCCGGCTCCGCTGACGTATGAGGAAATTGCCGAAGAACCTAAAACCGAAGACTATACCAGCAGTCCGAATGCCGTAAAATCACCGATGGTTGGTGTGGTATATCTTTCCAGCAACCCGAATTCTCCGACATATGTTAAAGTGGGGGATATGGTTACTGAAGGCGATACGGTGTGCTTAATTGAAGCAATGAAAACTTTTAATCCGGTTAAGGCGCATAAAAGCGGTAAGGTGACTAAAATTTTGGTAGAAGCCGGTGATCCGGTGGAATATGGTGAACCATTAGTTATTATCGAATAATTCGAGGAAAATATGTTTGAAAAAATATTAATAGCCAATCGTGGAGAAGTAGCATTACGCATTCATCGGGCGTGTAGGGAAATGGGGATTCGCACGGTGGCGGTACATTCGGAAGCTGATGCCAATGCTATGCATGTGCGGCTTGCTGATGAAGCTGTTTGCATTGGTCCGGCTCGTTCAACAGAATCTTATTTAAATAAGCCGGCATTGATTTCTGCAGCCATTATTACCGGTGCTGATGCCATTCATCCCGGATATGGTTTCCTTTCTGAAAATGCCGATTTTGCCGAGATGGTGGAAAAACATGGCATTACCTTTATTGGTCCGACGGTTGAGCAAATGCGTCTTATGGGTGATAAAATTACGGCGCGTAAAGCTGCTAAAGAAGCCGGTTTACCGATAACAGAAGGTTCGCCGGCGTTAGATTCGGTTGATGATGCTAAAAGTTGGGCGGAAAAAATAGGTTATCCGGTAATTATTAAAGCCAAAGACGGCGGCGGCGGTAAAGGTATGAAAATTGCTTATGGCGACGATGATATTGAAGAAGCGTTTACTATGGCAAAAGCTGAAGCTAAGGCATCTTTTCCGAGTGATGTTGTTTATATGGAAAAATTTTTACAGCATCCACGCCATATTGAAATGCAAGTTTTGGCCGATAAATATGGCAATGTGGTGCATTTAGGCGAGCGTGATTGTTCAATTCAGCGTAATAATCAGAAGGTAATAGAAGAATGTCCGTCTCCGGCACTTAATGAACAGCAACGTCATGAAATTGGCGAAATTGTGCGTAAAGCCATTGAAAAAATAGGCTATTGCAATGCCGGAACATTGGAATTTTTATATGAAGACGGCAAGTTCTATTTTATGGAAATGAATACACGTTTGCAGGTAGAACATCCGGTAACCGAAGCCGTGACGGGAATTGATATTGTTAAAGAGCAGATTCGTATTGCAGCCGGAGCAAGGCTTGGGTATACGCAAAAAGACATAAAATTCAATGGTCATGCGATTGAATGTAGAATTAATGCTGAGGATCCGGCAACATTTATTCCGTGTCCGGGTAAAATTGATGAATGGCATGCTCCCGGTGGTTTAGGGGTGCGCGTCGATTCGGAAATTTATTCCGGTTACAGCATCCCGCCGTTTTATGACAGTATGATTGCAAAACTTATTGTGCATGCTGAAACGCGCAATGCCGCTTTAATGCGTTTGCGCCGTGCATTGGAAGAATTTGTGATTATGGGTGTTAAGACAACTATTCCGTTGCATCAGGAAATTATTGCACAGCCGGAATATTTGGACGGGCAATATGATATTCACTGGTTAGAAAACTTCAAAAAACGGCAGAAATAAGTTTTTATTTACGGCGTTCTGCTCGATGTAAAATTCGGTAGAGCGCCGGTCGCATGTGCCTTCCGCGCCAAATTCCCCGATGATTTGCGGCAGCAAGTTGTTCATCTTTAATATATAATTCACTGCGATAAGCTCTGGCTAAACCAACGGCAACCATTTTGCGGTTAAGAGAAATTTCATTGCTGAAACATTCGCAAACTTTGCGATTATATTTATCTGTTTGCGGTAAACAATTGCATTCTACTTTATTATTTGTAATCAAATTTTGTAAATATGCTTTAGCATCTTGTCCGCAATTATAACTTTGATTATGTTTATTTTCGCAAGTTTGCAAAAATTCTGGAGCATCTATACCATCAAGACGAATTCGCTGTCCGTCAATTTCTAAAGAATCTCCATCAACAACCTTCACGGAAGCGGTTGCTGTTTGCGCCAACATAAAAAATATTAAAACAAACCTTTTCATATCAACTTATATTACATTAAATATTTTTTTTTACAATCTTTACTTTTCATTCACACAATTTTGTTAAAATGCAACATAAGTAAATATAACTAATTTTAATAAAAGGTATTGCAATGTATAAAAAATTAGCTTTGTTATCTGCAGTTTTACCAATGTTTTACGGTTGTTATTATACCGATGATTATCCGGTAGTTCAGCAAGAAAATATGGTAGAAGGAGAATATTATCAGCCGGTAGCTATGCCGGCAGGAATGACAGTGGACAGTCAACCACGCTTAAAAATTCCATCATCTATTGTGGTTTGCCGCTCAAAACAATGTGCGCCAGCAAAACTTTCAATGTCAAAAGAGTTTATTTATAACACATTGTTGCACATGTTTGACAGCAATGCCCGACAAAAGGCGTTAGTTTGTGCAGCAGATTCTAATACGCATGCTTGTACCGAACAATATGTTTCAATTCCGGTTACCATTGGAGTTACTCCGGGATTTATTTATATCGATGATGTTAAAATTGCCGATGTTTCTATTAATGACCAAAACACTATGGCCCTTAATTTAATGCTTAATTGGGGGGTTACCGATAACGGACAAACACCGGTTTGCCGACCGAGTAAAACAGTGGTTTTTGCTAAAAATGTTAACAATGTTTTGTTAGAAGATAACGGCTATGATTGCAAAATGACAACCGTTGGTGTCAGCACCATTAAAACTTTATTTGCAATAGACTATATTGATATTGATTTCGGTTACATCGGAGGTTTCTATTCTATTGGTGTTTCAGGTCCGGCATATGGCGGTGGTTCGGGATATATGATATTACGTCTTCCGGAAGAAATAAGCTTAAATCCGAAAGACTTTGGGTATGCTGAACAATCGATGTATCAAACAGGACAAAAATCTGGAGAAAACACTCAATTTCCCAATGTTGATTCTGTGATAAAATATAATCATCCTGCAGCACAATATGATAAAAAAAGAGCAATGCAGGCACAGAGTGACAGCGCTGCAGTGACGCAATACAAAGGTGTTCAAGTTTTTCCGATTACCCCAAAAAAATAATAAACCATACTTGAAAAAAAAGTTAATAAGGCAAATTAGTAAAAGTTATGTTATTTAAAAAAGGTAACGAATATGTCTTTTGTAATTTTTGATACTGAATATACTTCGTGGAAAGGTTGTCAAGAATACGGCTGGCAAGGAATGCAAAAAAAAGTTTTAACCGGCTTTATATGTGCGAATCATTTCATCGCGTTCAAAAAGATAGAGTAGGGTGCGTAAAGCTTGTCCGCGCGGTGAAGATAAATTCGGGTCTTGCTGCAAAATCAGTGCGGCATCTTTGGTGGCAGTAAGCAATAAATTGGTATGCACACTCATATCAGCCAAATGAAAACTGTTAAACCCTGATTGGCGGATGCCTAAAATTTCGCCGCCGCCGCGCAAGCGTAAATCTTCTTCGGCAATTAAAAATCCGTCTTCGCTTTGTTTCATAATATTTAAGCGTGAACGTGAAACTTCACTTAAAGGAAATCCATACATTAATATGCAGCTAGAGGCTTCAAAGCCGCGTTTAATGCGGCCGCGCAACTGGTGCAGTTGTGCTAAACCAAAACGTTCGGCATGTTCAATAATCATAACGGTTGCTGCCGGAACATTAACGCCGACTTCAATGACTGTGGTGGCAACCAAAAGCTTTATTTGTCCGGCTTTGAATTTTTCCATAACAGCATCTTTTTCACTTTCTTTCATTTTGCCGTGAATTAAGCCAACACTACTGCCGAATATTTTTTGCAAACTTTCATAACGCTCGGTGGCTGCCGATAAATCTATTTTTTCCGATTCTTCCACAAGCGGGCATACCCAATAAGCCTGTGTTCCTTCATTTAGTTTTCGCTGCAGAGCTTCAACCACAGCATGAATTTTAGTCAGCGGCATAACTGTTGTTGTTACCGGCTGACGTCCGGCCGGAAGTTCATCTATTTTAGAATATTCCATATCGCCGTATTGCGTTAAAACCAACGTGCGCGGAATTGGTGTTGCCGTCATTACCAAAACGTCGCAATTGTTACCTTTTTGCGAAAAATGTAATCTTTGCTGAACCCCGAAACGGTGCTGTTCATCAATAATGACATAGGCTAAATCTTTAAAAGTTACATCATCTGTAAACAGGGCATGTGTGCCGATTAAAATATCAATTTCACCGTTTTGCAGAGCCTCTAATATTTGTTGGCGTTTTTTCCCTTTTATACTGCCGGTTAAAAGTGCGGTTTTTACGCCGATTTTTTCACATAATTCGTTTATTGTTTCAGCGTGTTGCTGTGCTAAAATTTCAGTTGGCGCCATAATAGCGGCTTGCGCACCGCATTCCACCGCATTAAGCATTGTTAGCAGAGCCACAATGGTTTTACCGCTGCCGACATCACCTTGCAGCAACCGTGACATTTTATAAGGGGCAAACATATCGCTTTCTATTTCCGCCACCACGCGCTTTTGCGCACCGGTTAAGGCAAAAGGCAGAACATTGAGCAGTTTTTGTTTTAAGGCTCCATTCCCCTGCAGTGTTCGTCCTTTTTGTTTTTTCAAACGGCCGCGCACGATGGCGAGCGACAATTGATTGGCTAAAAGTTCATCATAAGCCAGCCGTTGCCGTGCTGTTGCTTGCGGCTGCAAATCGGCCATATTTTGCGGATGATGCGCTTGCCATAATGCTGTGCGAAAATCCGGCCATTGCTGAGATTTAAGCAGATGTTCGTCAAGCCATTCCGGTAGCTGAGGGACATTTTGCAATGCTTGTGTCATCAATTTATTGAGCATTTTGTTGGTCACCCCTGAGGTCAGCGGATATATCGTTTCAATTTGCGGCATTTGTTCCGGTGTGTCGGCATTAACCACATATTCCGGATGCGCCATTTGCAGCATGCCGTTAAATATTTCTATTTTACCGCTGATAATACGTTCTGCACCGACTGGAAATTGTTTGGTTAAACTATCTCCGTAAGTTTTAAAAAAAGTGAGAATAAGCTGTTCGGTGGCATCTTTAACAACAATGCGATAGGGGTGTTTTTTGGTTTTCGGCGGTGCATGTTCAACCACGCACACTTGACCGGTCCAAAGTTGCCCGTTTTGTGCCATACTAAGCGGCACACCGCAGCGACGGTCAATAATATTAGACGGCATATGCCATAGCAAATCGACCACTTTTGAACCGCATAAACTGCTGACAAGTTTCATATATTTCTGCCCGATGCCGTTTAAGGCATCTATTTGAGCAAATAAAGGATATAAAACACTTGGGCGCATTGTTAATTTGTCTTTAATTGTTGTTGCGAACTTTTTGAGATAGTATATTATGACAGCAGGATTTGTAAACAAGAAAGCACAATTTATGCAACAAGAGAAGATTTTGTGGAAAAATATGACGCTTAGCAACGTATGTGACGGCTATGAAGCGTTTGCTTTGCAAAAGATGCTAACTTCGTCTTTGCCGCTTTTATATATTGCCAGTGATGGTGTGAATTTAGCACAAACGGCGGCGTTGTTGCGCTTTATTGCTCCGAATTTGAAGGTGCTTGAGTTTCCGGCATGGGATACAGTGCCGTATGACCGTGTTTCGCCAAATAGCGCCGTTACTGCGCAAAGAGTTAAAACTTTGTCTGAAATTGTGTTTGCCGAACCTAAGCAGCAATACGCGGTTATAACT
This sequence comes from Alphaproteobacteria bacterium, assembly GCA_017460085.1. Lineage (GTDB taxonomy): Bacteria > Pseudomonadota > Alphaproteobacteria > RF32 > CAG-239 > RUG410. The sequence continues at coordinate 100,527 of JAFUBQ010000004.1, read as the reverse complement.
AGTGTTGGTGCAGTGTTGCAAAAGTTGGCGCCGGCAAAAATATTCCGCAATGCGCAAAAGCATTTTAAGGTTGGAGAAACGCTTAATTTTGAACAGTTTTTACACTATATGTCGCTGAACGGTTATACACGGGTTGAACAGGTGATGGAGGCTGGAGAATATGCCGTGCGCGGCGATATTATTGATGTTTTTCCAAGCGGTGCCGAAAATCCGCTGCGGCTGGATTTGTTTGATGATGAAATTGAGCGCATACGCATTTTTGACGCAGTTTCGCAGCGCACAATCGGCGAGCGGCAAGAATATACATTTCAGGTGGCGGGCGAAGTTGTGCTTGATGCCGATACTATCCGTCATTTCAGAGAAAATTATCGTGAATTGTTCGGTGCCGGCGGTATGAAAGATGAAATTTATGAAGCAATTTCGCAAGGGCGAAAATATATAGGTATGGAAAATTGGCTGCCGTTGTTCTATGAAGAAACATTGCCTACTTTGTTTGATTATATGCCTAATGCCTTGGTTGTTGTGGGAAAAAATGTGAGCGAAGCCGCAAAAGCTAAAGTTGAAGGTGTGCGTGATTATTATCAGGCGCGTTTAGAAGCATTGAATGCGCGAAAAAAAGCGGTTGATGATGAAATATATCGTCCGTTGCCGCCGGAAAAATTATATTTGAATGAGCAAATGCTGGAAGATAAATTTAAGGCACGAGAAGCTGTTTATATGAGCGCATTAACATTGCCGGCAGACGAAAATGTTGTGGATATGCGAACCATTCCCGGACGCAATTTTACGCACGCTAAGCATATTAATACGGCCGAAGTTTTTAAGGAGCTGAGTGATTATTTGGCGGAAAATGGTAAATTGCAGCGCATTGTTTGTTGCTACAGCGAAGGTTCTCGCGAAAGATTAGCAAGTTTAATGCGAGAATATAATATTCAAAACATTGCGGCGGCAAACACATGGCAAGAGGCTTTGATGGTGGCTGCGCATAAAAAAGTGGCGTTGGTGCTGGCTGATTTACCGCATGGTTTTCGTGATGAAAAATATTGTCTGATTTCCGAACAGGATATTTTAGGTGAAAGACAACATCGTAAAGCACGCAAGATAACTTCAAAAGATTTTATTGCCGATGTATCTACATTGGCGGTGGGCGAACTGGTGGTGCATATTGAACATGGTATCGGCCGTTTTATGGGATTGGAAAATATTATGGCCGGCGGTGCGCCGCACGATTGCGTTAAACTTTTATATGCGCATGATGATAAGCTGTTTGTGCCGGTGGAAAATATTGATGTTATTTCGCGCTATGGTTCAGATGATGCCAATGTGATGCTTGATGTTTTAGGTGGACAAGCATGGCAGGCCAAAAAAGCCAAAGTGAAGGCTAAAATTAAAGACATTGCTGAAAAATTAATTCGGGTAGCGGCGGAGCGACACTTGAAATCAGCAGAAAGTTTTGTGGCACCAAGCGGAACTTATGACGAATTTTGCGCACGTTTTCCTTTCAGCGAAACCGATGACCAGATGCGTGCCATTCAAGATGTGTTGCAAGATTTAAGCGCCGGTGAGCCGATGGACCGCTTAGTGTGTGGTGATGTTGGGTTCGGCAAAACCGAAGTGGCGCTAAGGGCGGCTTTTGCCGTGGCAATGAGCGGAGCGCAAGTGGCCTTGATTGTGCCGACAACATTGTTGGCACGCCAGCATTATCTTAATTTTTATGAACGCATGCAAGGCTTTCCGCTTAAAGTGCGTATGCTTTCACGGCTTTCAACCGCTAAAGAAATTCGCCAAACCAAAGAAGGTATGGCTGATGGTTCGGTTGATATTGTAATTGGCACTCATGCGCTTTTAGCAAAAGATATTAAATTTGCTAATTTGGGGCTTTTGATAATTGATGAAGAACAGCATTTTGGGGTTGCGCACAAAGAACGATTGAAAGCGCTGAAATCAGATGTTCATGTGTTGACTTTGAGTGCAACACCTATACCACGCACACTTGAGCTTTCGTTAACCGGCGTTAAGCAACTCAGCATTATTGCCACGCCGCCGGTAGACAGATTGGCGGCGCGCACATTTGTTATGCCGTTTGACCGTGTGATGATTAAAGAAGCTATATATCGCGAAAAGTTCCGCGGCGGACAAACGTTTTTTGTGTGTCCGCGGGTGGCAGATATTGCTGATGTTGCGAAAATTTTGCGTGAATTGGTGCCGGAAATTAAAGTTGCGGTGGCACATGGGCAAATGGCGGCAACTGAGTTAGAAGAAATTGTCGGTGATTTTGCTGATGGTAAATATGATGTTTTGCTTTCAACCACCATTATTGAATCCGGTATTGATATGCCGCGTGTTAACACAATGATTATATATCGTGCCGATATGTTCGGCTTGGCTCAGCTTTACCAGCTGCGTGGCAGAATTGGGCGTTCTAAAGTGCGCGGCTATTGCTATTTTACGGTTCCGCCGAAGAAAAAACTTAATCAAACAGCCGAAAAACGTTTATCTATTCTGCAGGCTTTGGATACCTTAGGTGCCGGTTTTTCGCTTGCCAGTCATGATATGGACATTCGTGGTTCAGGCAATGTTTTAGGCACGGAGCAATCAGGTCATATTAAAGATGTTGGTATTGCGCTTTATCATCATATGTTAGAGGAAGAAATTGCACGGCAAAGGGCAGGGCAGATGGCAGAAAGCAAAGCCGGAAATACGGATTGGGCACCGCAAATTACAACCGGTGTGCCGTTGATGATTCCGGAAAACTATGTTAAAGATTTAGGTGTGCGGCTAGGTTTATATCGGCGTATTGGTGCGCTAAAGGAACAAAACGAACTGTTAGATATGCGCGAAGAGCTGATTGACCGTTTCGGTCCTATTCCGCCGGAAGTTGAAAACTTGCTGCAAACTATTGAAATTAAACAGCTTTGTTATAAAGCTAACATTGCAAAAATTGATGCAGGCGCTAAAGGTATTTTACTTTCGTTTCATAATAATACTTTTGCCGCAGCAGATAAATTGCTTGATTTAGTGGCAAAATCTTTTGGTGTGTTAAAAATTAGACCTGATCAAAAATTATTTTTTGAACGAGATTTAAGCGCTTACGATGTTAGAATCGCTATGATTAAAAAGTTAATTAATCAGTTGATTGAATTAATATAAATAATGAGCAAAGGAAAAAATATGTCTGAAAAAAATATGAAAAATAATGATTTGATTTCCGTTATTATACCTGTGTATAATGCAGAACGCTTTGTGGCGCAAACATTAGACAGTGTGCTTGAACAAACATATGAAAATTGGGAAGCCATATTGGTTAATGATGGTTCTACCGATAATTCACTTGATATATTACAAAAATATGCTCAAAAAGATGCGCGCTTTAAGATTATAGATAAAAAAAACGGAGGTGTTTCTGCTGCACGAAATGACGGATTAAAAAAAGCAGCAGGAGAGTACATTACCTTTCTAGATGCTGATGATTTGTGGTATCCGCAGTTTTTGGAGTTTATGCTACAAGCAATGCAAACACAAAATGCCGATGTAGTATGGTGTCAATATGAAGACTGTAGAGAAACAGATGGTTTAGGTGTAAGAAAATTTTATGATTATATTCCGCAAATAGGTGAATGCTTAAATATTTTAAGACAATTTGCCATGCGCCTTAAACCTAAAGCTACAATTTTGGTATGGGATAAAGTATATAAAGCTAAAATTTTAGATAAATTATTTTTTTCAAATGATTATAAAAATATGGCAGAAGACTATAATTATGCTGTTAAAATTTTTGCAAAAAATCCAAAATCAGCATTTATTAACACGCCTCTTATTGCCTATCGGCAAAGCAGCAACAGTGCCAGCCATCAAAAATTATCATATAATGCTGTCGATTCACATATTTCCTTACTAGTAGATTGTATGAATATTCTACAAAGCTATGAACCTCATGAAGATGTTGTTTCTTTGCAAAAGCGAATTATTCCGGTCGTTTATCGCTACACTTGCACATATCCGTATTTTCGCGTATATAAAGAATGCGAGGAATATTGGGCGCACTATTTGCCAATTTGCAAAAAATTAATTGAAGATGGGTATTTTAAAATTAATATGCTGTCACCGTTCCAACGTTTTATATATGATTTGTATTTAAAAAAACATTGGAAACTGCTGCGTTATACTTTGGCAATGTATAGCTTGGTGAAAAATAAAAAATAGAAAATTTACTATACATACTAAAATGGTGAGTGTGTATTACATTTTTTAAGATAAGGCTATATTTTTTACCTTACTTAGATTTTTTGCATTCATTACGATATTTTTTTAACTTATCCAGCAAACGCGAGCGTTTTAAGCGGCTTAAATGGTCAATATATAAAATGCCGTCCAGATGGTCAATTTCGTGCTGCATAATAATGGCTAATAAATCATCAGCCAAAATTTCCTGTTCATTATCATTATAATCTGTGTAATGAACACGTACTTTTTCAAAACGCTCAACCTCGGCGCGTTGGTCCGGTAGCGACAAACAACCTTCGTTAAACAAAACAGTTTCTTCTGAATGCCATATAATTTCCGGATTAATCAAATGCATTGGTCGGCGTGCGCTTAAGTCTTCATCACTTGGGTTTGGATCGACCACAATTATTCTTTGCGTGCAGCCAACTTGTGGTGCTGCTAATCCACAGCCCTTATCGGCATACATGGTTTCCAGCATATTATCTAGAAAACGGCGCAGCTCATCATCAACTTTATCAACTTTTATACACTTTTTACGTAAAATCGGCTCCGGATATTCATATAACTTTAGTTTGCTCATATGCTATCCTTTCCGCACTGCATGGGCAATTTGGTCAAGCAAAGCATTAACCATCTTCGGCTCATTCTTTGTGAAAAAAGCATAAGCTAAATCAACATATTCTTGAATGAGCACTTTTGTATCAACGCTGTAGTTCGTCGTTAATTCATAAACCGCACTTAGAAGCAGAGCTTGCATAGTGCCATTCATTTTTTCATAAGCCCATTCACCGTGCAAAAACAAATTAAGCGATTTTTCCAAATCTTCTTTACGAGCTTGTGTTCCGCGTACCAGTTCTTCAAAATAAGCCGTGTCAATCGGGCCGAGTTCCACAAATGTTTCTTGCGTTTCATCTGCCGTATTATCAATGGCCTCACGACCGACTTTGCCTTGCACAAAATCTTCAACCACCACATCAACCGGTAAACCGCTGAACGCAATCATATAATTTGCCTGTACTGCTGCCAATCTTGCGCCTGATTTCATTTTAATTTTCGGGGATACAAATTTCGTCATCTTAATCTTCCTCTATATTTTTATGTGTATTCGGTGCTGCCAGCATTTCGATTGTTGCCACAAAATCATTCAAATCTTGCAAACTGCGAAAATCTTTATAAACCGAAGCAAAACGGATATAGGCAATATTATCTAAATGAGATAAAGCTTCCATTACACTTTCGCCAATTTGTTTGGTGCTGATTTCGGTTTCGCCGGAGCTTTCAAATTTACGCTGCAGTGAATTAACAATTTTTTCTACTCTTTCAGCCGAAATCGGGCGTTTACGCACAGCTAAGGTAATTGAACGTTCCAGTTTATCACGGTCAAAAAGTGTGCGTTCACCATTACGTTTAACAACCACCAGCTCACGCAGTTGCACGCGTTCAAAAGTGGTAAAACGCGAACCGCATTCCGGACATTCTCTCCGGCGCCGAACCGCTGAATTATCATCAGTATTGCGCGAATCTTTAACTTGTGTTTCTTCACAGCCGCAAAACGGACATTTCATATGCTTATTCTCCTAGTTTCAACAATTCATCAGTCACTTGATACAGTTTTGATGAATATCTTGCTCCTTTTATAAGAACTTTATCGCCGTTTTGCAAGAGTTTATTTAATAAAAACTGCGCCAAACCATCTTTATTTTCAAAATAATATTGAGTTTTATCTGCCGGTAACTCTGCCAACATATCTTTCATTTCCGGACACACACCGACAACAATATCTATATCGGTCTGTGCTAAAAGTTTACCAACATCTTTATGTTGCGCCAAAGAAGTATTGCCAAGCTCAGCCATTTTACCTAAAACAACAACTTTGCGTCCGTCACATTTTGCCGCCGCCAGTGATTTTATAGCCAGCTTCATGGCTTCAGGCTGACCGGAATAGCTGTCGTCAATCAAAGTATATATCCCGCCATTTGGCAGTTTTAAAGTATGTTGTTTGCCGCGACCGTCTAAAGCGCCGAAATCTTTAATATAAGTTGCTGCTTTAACCACATCTAAATCCAGTGCTTCCACAACTTTTAAGGCGCACCAAGCATTATATTGATATTGTTCGCCTTGTTCTTGAGTTGTAAACTTTGCATTCGGCTGATAATTTTTACCGAATAACATAATTTTAGCCCCGTGTTCATTTGCGCATTGTTGTAAAATATCAGTAAAGTTAGTATCGGCATTTATAATTGCCACTCCGCCATTTTGCGGTAAACCCTCAAAAATTTCTGCCTTGGCACGCGCAATACCTTCAAAGTTCTCAAAAAACTCTATATGCATCGGATACACATTGGTAATTATCGCAATATCTGGCTTAACCAAATTGGTTAAGTAAGAAATTTCGCCTTTAGCGCTCATACCCATTTCAATAACAGCATACCGGCTGTTCATATCAATTTCGCACAAACTTTGCGGAACACCAATAAAATTATTATGATTGCCGCCGGTCGCATAAACGCTGGCAAATTGACGTAACAAAAAGGCAATTTCTTCTTTGGTGGTAGTTTTGCCGGCGCTTCCGGTTAAACCGATAACCGTTCCTTTATAGCGGCTGCGGTTATAAGCACCGATTTTGCCATAGGCTTTCAAAGTATCATCTACAACCAATTGCTTTTCTGCCGGTACACCTTCGACCAAACGGTTAACTATAACAAGTGGGCAGCCTTTAGCTATAACATCAGCTACAAAGTCATGCGCATCAAACCGCTCTCCCTTCAAAGCAATAAACAATGTTGTCGAACTAACATTTCGGCTATCGGTTGAAACATTATCAATATCTGTATTTGTTAAATTTATTTTTGAGCAGCCTAAAATTTCTGCCAGTTTATATGAATTTATTTTTTCCATATTATTTCTCTATATCCGGACTTGTTTTAACATAATTTTCAACCATCATTGCTGCTTTTTTTGCCATGCATGTTGCCCCCGGACCGCCCACGCATCCGCCTTCGCAACACATAACTTCCACCATATTATATTCTGCAGGAGGAACAGTCGCGTAACGTTTCAGTTTTTTAATTGCTTCCGGATTTAAGCCGTCTATTTTCTCCGGTTTATAGGCTGCTTTATCGCCAATTACATATGCTACTGCACCGGCAACTCCGCCTGAAACCGGATAACGACGACCTTGTGCTGATGCCGTAACGGCAAATGTTTCGCTATCCATTTCTGATACCTTAATTTCAGCAGCATCAAGCATTGCCTGCGCTTCTTCAAATACCAACACATAATCAACATTTGGATTACGTTCAGCCTCCAAGCGTTTAGCCAAACACGGCCCAATAAACACCGCAATACAATCCGGATTTTGCTTTTTTACAATTTCCGCAATGTAATACATCGGACTTCCTGCCGTTGATAAAAACGGCTTAATTTCCGGAATATGTTTTTCAGCAGCAGCCACCCACGCCGGACAGCACGAAGTTGTCATAAATGGTGCGCCTTTTTCCATACGTTCAATAAATTCTGCAGCTTCGGTTTTTGTGGTCACATCGGCACCTTGCGCCACTTCCACAACCTCATCAAACCCCAGTTTTTTAAACGCCGTAATAACTTTGCCTATATCATTACCGAATTGTCCGATAACAGCCGGTGCCAGCATAGCCACTTTTTTCTTAGGGCTGTTTTTCAAAACATTTAAAACATCAAACATTTGCGAATTATGAACAATTGCCCCAAAAGGACACGATAAAATACATTTACCGCAAGAAATACATTTATCTTGGTCAATATATTCCCGTCCGCTGCTGTCTTTGGCTAAAGCGCCTACCGGACAAGCATCTTCACACGGCGCATGGTCTTTATGAATGGCTTGATACGGACAATTATTGTAACAAATTCCGCATTTTATGCATAAATCTTGGTTAATGTGTGCTTTATCGGTTACATTAATTGCTTTTTTCGGACAATTAACTTCGCAAGGACGTGCATAGCAGGTTTGACACTGATCACTAACAACATAGCGCTTAGATATGCAAGCATTGCATGCTTCTTTAATGACCGAAACGGTTGCTTTCAGCGGTGCGGTGCGCTTTAAAGCTTCTTGTGCTAAGGCCGCAAGCTCATAATCTGCATCTAACCAGCTTGGCGTATATCCCATTGCAGCTGCGCATTGAGCTTTAACAACCAATCTGTCGCGTCCTAAAGACCCGCGTTTAGCAGGAGTATCATCAGGCACAATAATATTCGGCAAATCATCTATATTTTCTAAATTATTTTTTATAAAACTTCTAGCCACATTTAATGATACGGTATAACGCATTGATGCCGCATTGTTTTTCGGATTCAGCATATTATAAACAGTCCTTTCTTTATATTTTAAAATTGCGGTCATTATATCGATAACATCACAAAAATCAAGCTGTTTTTATGAACATATAGGCTAAGTAAATTAATAACATATAAGAGCAATAAGTGTTGCGAAAGAGAAAAAAATCAATTATGTTATGCAAAACAGAGGAGAAAATATGACAGATTTAAGTTTAATACGCAATTTTGCCATTGTGGCGCATATTGACCACGGAAAATCGACCATTGCCGACCGTATGATAGAATTCTGCGGTGGTTTGCAGCAGCGTGAAATGACCGAACAAGTGCTTGATTCAATGGATATTGAGCGTGAGCGCGGCATTACCATTAAGGCGCAGACGGTGCGGCTTAATTATAAGGCAAAAGATGGTAAAACTTATGTGCTGAATATGATTGATACTCCGGGGCATGTGGATTTTACGTATGAAGTGTCGCGTTCTCTTGCCTCTTGTGAAGGCACAATTTTGGTGGTTGATGCAACACAAGGTGTTGAAGCGCAAACGCTGGCAAATGTATATTTGGCTTTAGACAGCGACCATGAAATTATTACCGCGCTGAATAAAATAGATTTACCATCGGCCGATGTGGCACGAGTAAAGCAGCAAATTGAAGATGTTATCGGGCTTGATACAACTGATGCGGTGGAAGTTTCCGGCAAAACCGGTGCGGGAATTCCGGCGCTTTTGGAACAAGTGGTGGAAAAACTGCCAGCACCAACAGGCGATATTAACGCTCCGACCAAAGCTCTGTTGATTGACAGTTGGTATGATTCGTATTTAGGGGTGATTATTTTAGTGCGTGTAAAAGATGGTGTGTTGCGCAAAAAACAGAACATTCGCATGATGTCAAGCGGTTTAGATTATACTATTGATCGCATTGGTGTATTTACGCCGAAAATGACCGATATGGAACAACTTTCCGCAGGTGAAGTGGGTTTTATTACCGCCAGTATTAAAAGCGTTGAAGACTGCCAAATTGGTGATACAATAACCGATAATAAAAATCCGTGTGCTGTGGCTCTTGCCGGATTTAAGCCTTCGGTTTCAGTGGTGTTTTGCTCCATTTTTCCGGTGGACAGCAGCCAATATAATACCTTAAAAGATGCACTGGCTAAGCTGAAACTCAATGATGCCAGCATCAACTATTCGCCGGAAAATTCCCAAGCTTTGGGTTTAGGCTTTCGCTGCGGTTTTTTAGGGTTGTTGCATATGGAAATTATCCAAGAGAGAATCGGCCGCGAATTTGATTTGGATATTATTACCACAGCGCCGTCGGTTGCATATAATATTTATTTAAGCAACGGCACAGAAATGGTGTTGCATAATCCGGCTGATATGCCTGACCCCTCAACCATCAAAAGTATTGAAGAACCGATGGTGCGTGCCACAATTATGGTGCCGGACGAATATTTAGGCTCAATATTAAAGCTTTGCACCGAGCGTCGCGGTGAGCAGGAAGATTTAACCTACGTCGGCAATCGCGCCATGGTGGTATATAAAATTCCTTTGAGCGAAATTGTGTTTGATTTTTATGACCGTTTGAAGTCTATTTCCAGCGGTTATGCCAGTTTTAATTATGAACTTATCGGTTATGCACCGGCAGATTTAGTAAAGGTGCAGATTTTAATTAATGAAGAACCGGTTGATGCGTTGGCTTTTTTGTGTAACCGCGGTGAAGCAGAGGCGCGCGGACGGCAAATTTGCGAGCGCTTAAAAGACCTTATTCCGAGGCATTTATTTAAAATTCCGCTGCAGGCAGCCATTGGCGGGCGTATTGTGGCGCGCGAAACAATTTCACCAATGCGTAAAGATGTTACGGCAAAATGTTACGGTGGCGATGTAACGCGCAAGCGCAAATTGTTGGATAACCAGAAAAAGGGAAAACAACGGATGCGCCAATTCGGTAAGGTGGAAGTTCCGCAGAGCGCATTCATTGAAGCATTGCGCATTGGTGATAAATAGAAAATACGCATATTTATTACGAGTAAAAATTTTCAAATGTAGCCCCCTTAAGCGTAGCGAGGTAAATTTATTTTTGAATTTTTAAGATTTATGAAACTCCACCGGCTTACGCCGGTGGTATCATTTTAGGTCAAGCCAAGCTTGTCCTAAATCTTCGCGTCCTTGATATTCTATATAGCGTTGTTTGCTATACTTTACTTCTTCCATAACCGCAGTATAGCGCGAAGATTTAGGATTATCTACATCTACCTGCTTACGCAGGTAGTGTTACGTTCGAATCATAAAAAAACTTCCTGAAGTTTAGTGCAGGAAGTTTTAAATATTTCAAAATAGAAACTAAGATACTATTTATTGAGCAGAGCCAAGGCCTGCTTAGAAAAATCTTTCATTTTCTCAGCACTTGTTTGCAATTTTTGATGTTCTTCAGCCGATAATTTAGGCATAATTACATGAAAAATGCCGTGGCGATTTATAACCGTAGGTAGAGAGAGACAAACATCTTTAACACCTTCAACCTCGTCATGATGCGAAGATACGGTTAAAATTGAATAATCATTATTGCTTATTGCGCGGCAAATTTGCGTTAAAGCGCCGGCAATGCCGTAGCAGGTTGCACCTTTCCCCTCAATAATTGTATATGCCGCGTTGACAACACCGTCATTAATTTCTGCTTTTTTGGCATCATCTAAAATTTTACCAACTGATTGAGCGTATTCTTCTAAAGCCAATGTACCGGCCTCAGCGCTGGACCAAATCAAAACTTCGCTATCTCCATGTTCACCTAAAACATCAGCATGAACCGATTTTGCAGATACCCCTAAATAAAAGGCCAATAAGGTTCTGAAGCGAGATGTATCTAAAACTGTGCCGCTCCCGATAACTCTTTCTTTCGGAAAACCGGAAAGTTTAAGAGCAACTTCAGCCATAATATCGGCCGGATTGGCTGTAATTAATAATATGCAATTTGGTGCATATTTGGCAATTTGCGGGATAATGCTTTCAAAAATTTTAACATTACGTCCCAATAAGTCAATACGAGTTTCTCCCGGTTTTTGATTAGCTCCGGCCGTAACAATAACAACTTCGCATCCTACTAGGTCTTCATATTTTCCGGCTTTAATTTTTCCAGCAGAAGTAAACGGTGCCGCATGGGCAATATCCATTGCTTCGGCAATTGCTTTTCTTTCATTCATATCAATCAATATAACTTTGTGCGCAACACCTGTCATAATTAAAGAAAATGCCGCAGCACTGCCGACAGAACCGGCTCCCACAATACCAACTTTCATTATTTTCTCCTTTATCCCAAATCAATTATAAAAATCATCAGTGTATATAAATAATTTATTGCAAAATGCAATATTTTTTTTGAATAAAACAATACTAAAAGCAATAATCGTTAATATAATTAATTCTAGATGCAGCATATTGCTGCGTTTGTATGCTTAAATTATCGGCAACATTTGCACTTATTTGCATAATTTCACTTGTTTTATAAATTGCTTGCATTTAAAAAAAATGTGTGTTCTAATGCCTTATGTTGAGCATAAAACGGAGTAGTGTTTTTTATGTCAGTATGGAAAAAATTATTTTTAGTTCTCTTTTTTATGGGAACTATGTATTTCGGTGGTTTGAGCATTCAAAGTGATAGCGCTTTAGCTCAAGGCTTTGGTTTTATTGTGGTCATAATTGCCTTTGGGTTATTGTATGTAATTTCTAAAGTAATGTGGCGCGCCATGGGCTTTGCCGCATCTTTTTGCATTATAGGCTCTGTGGTTATTTTTATTTTATATAGTTTAGGCTTAATCGGGCAGGGAAGACTGAATAGCTTTGTCAGCGGTCGTCAGATGGCTAAAAATGCTGCTTTGAATGATTATGCCGAGTTTGATTATGCCGATTTAGAGGCTGAAATTAATGAGAATGCAAAAGCCGGTAAAAAACAGCAACAACCGCCGGTCGAAACATCTGCAGAGCAAGCATATCCGCATGCAAATCAAAACAATATGCTATCGGCTGATAAAAGCGATGATTTATTAAACTCAATAAAAAGTTTTTTCAGTGCCAATAAAAGCGGTGGTTTAACTGCTGATTTTAATCCGAGTGAATATCCGTATTTAGAAGGTAATCCAAGTGTGGTTACCGGCAGTGTTTTGCGTATGAATGGTATATATATTAAACTTTTGGGAATTGACGCTCCTGATCCGGAGCAAACTTGCGCCGATAGACACGGCGGACCATATCATTGCGGAAGAAGGGCCTTGATATGGTTGCAGAATTGGTTGCAAAACCGTCCGGTTAAATGCCACATTGTAGGTGAAATTGAACGTAATCGGGCAACAGGTGTATGTTTTACGGCTGATGGAAATTATGATATTGCCGCGGTTGTTGTTAATGCCGGATGGGCAGTTGCTTATACACAAAATACGGCCATTTATGTTCCTTATGAAGAACAGGCTGCGGCAAACAAACGTGGTCTGTGGAGCGGTAAATTTTATAAACCTTGGGATTGGCGGCGCATTCAAAATCGCAAAGTTAAAATAACAATTACACGTTCTAAGTCTGGAGGTTCGGGCTTTATGGATTGGTTGAGCGGATTATTCTAATGGAAAAAGTTTTTATTTCAAATAATGAAGCAGAAACAGCACAAATTGCCGCAAAATTGGCTAAAATTACCAAACGCGGCGATGTTTGGGCCTTAAGCGGCACCCTTGGTATGGGAAAAAGTGTTTTTGCAAGGGGATTTATTCAGGCCTTGACTGCGGCTGAAGAAGTGCCAAGCCCAACATTTACATTGGTGCAAAATTATTATACCGATGAATTTGATATTTATCACTATGATTTGTATCGCCTCAAAGATGCCGCGGAAATATTTGAACTTGGTGTGGAAGAAGCTTTTTATGAAGGGGTTTGCTTAGTAGAATGGCCTGAAAAAATGGGCTCTTTTGCGCCGCGAAATATGTGGCAGGTGGAATTTATATCACAAGGTGAAACACGCAAAATTACTATACGTTCCGTTGATGAAGAAAAAACAAGGCGCTTAGCTCATGTGTGAAAAAATACAAATACATGCCACAATGCTGAAAATGAACGGCAAAGCTGTTTTAATTAAAGGAAAAAGCGGTTGCGGAAAATCTGATTTAGCCTTACGTTTGTTGACTGATAAAAATGTTCATTTAGTGGCCGATGATGTTGTTTCTTTGTTTTTAGAAAATAATAAAGTATACGGTAAAGCACCTGAAAATTTGCAGGGTTTATTGGAAGTTAGGGGAGTTGGCGTGGTTAAAATGCCTTACGTTAAGCAGGCAACAGTTGACTTAGTGGTTAATTTGGTTGACAATCCGGAAGAAATAGAGCGCATGCCGAAAATTGCGCACGAAAATATTTTAGGACTTGAAATTGAGCGAATAGATTTGTATGCTAAGGAATGTTCAGCACCGGAGAAAGTAAAAATTAAACTTAACGGCGTATTAGTGAATGATGAACCGATTAAAGGATGAATGATGGGAAAAAAAGGGATAATTTCTTTTTTACAGGCTTTAGGAAAGCCTTTGGTGGCATTTATAACCAATTTAGGCTATTTTACACGGTTTCTGTTTAAGTCGGTTTATAACTGTTTTATGCCGCCGTTTTACATAAAACTTTTTTGGCGTCAATTTATTAATATTGGGTTTTATTCATTGCCGGTGGTTGGCTTAACAACGCTTTTTGCCGGTATGGTTATTGCCATTCAAACATATTCCGGAATTTCTAAATATGGTGCAGAAAGTGCGGTTGCATTAGTGGTACTTATTTCCGTCACACGAGAATTGGCGCCGGTTTTATCGGCCTTAATGGTGGCGGGACGCATTGGCGCGGCTATGGCAGCAGAAATCGGCACAATGCGGGTAACCGAGCAAATAGATGCTCTTGTAACCTTGTCTGCTAATCCGTTTCGTTATTTAATTGCACCGCGGGTATGGGCTGCAATTTCAGTGATGCCGATTTTGGTGTTGTTTGGTGATGTTATCGGCATTTTCGGCGGCTATTTGGTCAGTATATATAAACTTGATTTCAATCCGGCAAACTACATTAATAATACAATGACAAATTTGCAAACGCTTGACGTTATGACCGGTGTGGTTAAGGCGGCGGTTTTTGGTTTTATTATTGCTGTTATGGGGTGCTATCACGGCTATCGCTCGAAAGGCGGGGCGCAAGGCGTGGGTGAAGCAACAACTAATGCCGTTGTTTCATCTTCTATATTAATTTTAATCTTTAACTATTTGATTACAGAAATTATTTTTTCAAGATAGGGTAATGCAAAATGGCAGATAATAAAATAGAAATCAGAAATTTGTATAAAGCCTTCGGAAAGAAAAAAGTTTTAGATGGTTTAGATTTAGATGTGCGTAAAGGAGAATCTCTGGTGGTTATCGGCGGTTCCGGCACGGGAAAATCGGTGTTGATTAAGTGCATTCAAGGGTTATTGGTACCTGATTGTGGCTCAATTAAAATTGATGGAAAAGAAGTTGTCGGCACTAAAGAAGATATTCATCAAAAAATGGGAATGTTGTTTCAAGGCGGTGCTTTGTTTGATAGCTTGAGCGTATGGGAAAATGTGGCATTTCGGCTTTTGGAACACGGCAATGTTTCACGGCGCAAAGCAAGGGTCGAAGCCATAAGGGTTTTAAGACAGGTTGGTTTAGCGCCCGATGTGGCCGATTTATCACCGGCAGAACTTTCAGGCGGTATGCAAAAACGTGTAGGGTTGGCACGAGCCGTTATCAGCCAGCCGGAAATTATTTTTTTTGATGAGCCGACAACCGGCTTAGATCCTATTATGGCTGATGTAATTAATGATTTGATTATTGAATCAGCCAGAGGATTAGGTGCAACAACCTTAACCATTACCCATGATATGGCCAGCGCCCGCAAAATTGCCGACAGAATCGCTATGCTTTATCAGGGAAAAATTATTTGGAGCGGAACGGTTAAAGAAATGGATAAGTCTGATAATCCTTATTTACGGCAGTTTATCAGCGGTTCATCGCAAGGTCCGATAAAAGTGGAAGTGTAAAATATGGCAAAAAAAAATGCAATATATGTATGTCAAAATTGCGGTGCAACGTATGTTCGTTGGCAGGGTAAATGCGATGCTTGCGGCGAATGGAATACAATGGTTGAAGAGGTTGCTAAAGACGATGGTTTTTCAAAATTAGGACACAAACGTGAAGGAAGGCAAATAGATTTTGTGCCGCTCAAAGGTTCAATGCAAACATATAGTCGCCTTAAAACCGGAATTGCAGAAATTGATAGGGTAACCGGTGGCGGCTTGGTTCCGGGTTCGGTTATTTTGGTGGCCGGAGACCCCGGAATTGGTAAATCGACATTATTACTGCAAATTTGTGCCGGTTTAGCAAGCAGCACAGATAAAGATTCTTGCTATTACATTTCAGGAGAAGAAGCCATTGACCAAGTTCGTATTAGGGCGGGGCGTTTGGGATTGAGTGAAAGTCCGGTCAGTTTGGCCAGTGCAACTGATGTGCGCAATATTGTGGCAACAATTGAAAAAACACAAGCAAAGTTAGTGATTATCGATTCTATTCAGACTATGTATTTAGATGAGGTAGAATCTACTCCCGGCAGTGTAGGGCAAGTACGTGCTTGCGCTTATGAGCTGATAAAATTAGCTAAACGTATGGGGTTTGTGCTGTTTTTGGTCGGTCATGTAACTAAGCAGGGCGAAATTGCCGGTCCGCGTGTTTTAGAGCATATGGTAGATACGGTGCTTTATTTTGAAGGTGAACGCGGACACTATTTCCGCATTTTAAGAGCGGTTAAAAACCGTTATGGTGCCACCGATGAAATCGGCGTTTTTGAGATGATGGATAAGGGCTTGGTAGAAGTTGAAAATCCGTCGGCACTATTTTTAGCGGAAAGACAAGGCAATATTTCAGGCAGTTGTGTTTTTGCAGGTATTGAGGGTTCTCGTCCGGTTTTGGTGGAAATTCAGGCACTGGTAAGCTCCAGCGGTTATTCTACACCGCGGCGCGCCGTGGTTGGTTGGGATTCTAATCGGCTTTCTATGATTTTAGCGGTATTGGAAGCTCGCTGCGGTATGAATTTCAGTGCTCATGATGTGTATCTTAATATAGCCGGCGGTCTAAAAATCAGCGAACCGGCGGCAGATTTGGCTGTAGCTATGGCTGTTATTTCTTCATTAACCAATAAGCCGTTGCCGGCCGATATGGTTGTTTTCGGCGAAATCGGGCTGTCTGGAGAAATCAGAACGGTAACACAAGTTAATGCACGCTTGAAAGAGGCGCAAAAACTCGGTTTTGTCAGTGCCATTATTCCGCCGGCATTCGGTAAGGATAAAAAAGAAAAAGGGTTGAAAAATTATGATTTATCATGCTATGAAATAGGTCATGTTAAGCGTTTGATAAATTGGTTTAATTAGGAGTATAAACAATGGAACAATTGAATAATTTGGACGTGGTGTTTTTAATTATTGTCGGAATTTCTGCGTTGGTGGGTATTGCACGCGGTATGACCAAAGAATTACTGTCAATTGCCGGTTGGGTGCTTGCTGCTGCGGCTGTGTTTTATTTAGTGCCGGTTGTTGAACCGATGATGGCAAAATATATTGCTTCAAAACTGTTGGCAAACATTGTGTCTGGTTTAGCAATTTTAATTGTATTTTGCATTTTTTGGATTTTAACCGCCGACCGATTAGGCTCTATGGTTCGTTCCAGCCGCTTAAGCGCTTTAGACCGAATTTTAGGTTTTGTTTTTGGTGCAGCTCGCGGTGCTTTAATTGTTATTTTGTTAGCTTTGCTCATTAACACTATTATTCCTGAGGAATCGAAAAAAGGTATGTTTAAAGATTCGCAATATTTCCAAATAGCAAGTAATAGCGCTGAACCTTTGAAAAAATTAGTACCGAGCGATTGGTTTGAAAAAATGAAGGCTAAAACTGAAGAAATGGTTGCAATTAATTCAAAGGATGATTCTGAAAAAGATAGTGCAAAGACTGATGAAAAAGCAGTATCTTCAGATGCTTCTGAAGTTAAAGAGGAAAAAAATGATGAAAGCCTGAGTGATAAGCTCAAAAAGGCCGCTGATGCCGTTGATAATTTGAAGGCTTTGCAAAAAAGCGGAGAAGAACTGTTTAATGAACTTGCACAACCGAAAACAGCTTCCGAAAGTTCTGATGAAGATGATTTGTCATCAGACTTAGATAAATTGCTTGATGTTTTGGAAGACCGTATGGTTACAACCGATGAAACAACTCCTGAAATGAAGTCTGAAACTCAAGAGATTATGGATACGGTTAAAGATAAAGTTGATGGAAATGCAAAATAGGTGTAACATGGCGGCCGATAAAAAATTGGGAATTATTGCCGGTGGCGGAGTATTGCCGCACCACTTAATTGAACATTGTCAGAAAACCGGACGCAATTTTTTTGTTTTAGCTGTAGAAAATAATGCGGATAAGGCCATTTTTTCTCCGCAAATACCGCATCAATGGATACGTATTGGGCAGGCAGGTACCGGTTTTAAGATTTTAGCTGCGCAAAAAGTGGAAGAAATTGTGATGATAGGCACAATACACCGACCGTCGTTGGCAGATTTGGTTCCGGATTTACGCACAGCGGCTTTTTTTGCAAAAATCGGCTTAAAATCTCTTGGAGATGACGGCATTTTGCGTGCTGTGGTTAAAGAAATAGAAGGTGAGGGTATGCGTGTGGTCGGTATTCATGATGTTATGCCTGAGCTTTTGGTAAAAACGGGAAATTTAACCAAACATAAACCCGATAAACAGGCTTTAGCTGATATTGAGCGCGGTGTTGAAGTTGCTTTAGCACTAGGTAAGCTAGATGTTGGGCAATCGGTTATTGTGCAGCAAGGATTGGTGCTTGGCGCAGAGGGTATTGAAGGAACCGATGAGTTGATAAAACGCTGCGGCACCTATCAGCGCAAAGGTGTTGGCGGTGTTTTGGTAAAATTGCGTAAGCCCCAGCAAGATATGCGGATAGATTTACCGACAATAGGAACAAAAACAATTGAAAATTTGCATAATGCCGGAATGCGCGGGGTGGCTGTTCATGCTGGTAATGCTTTAATTGTTGATGAAGCAGCGGTTATAAAAGCAGCCGATGAATTTGGCATGTTTGTTGTTGGCATTGAGCCGAAGGAGGTTGGGGCATGAAATATTATTTGATAGCCGGTGAGCCATCGGGAGATGCTTTAGGATCGCGTTTAATGCAGGCTTTGCGCAAACAAGATTTAGCGGCGCAATTTTACGGCATTGGCGGTGATAGTATGCAAGCGCAAGGTCTTAAATCTCAGTTTAATATCAGTGAACTGGCTGTAATGGGTTTGGCGGAGGTTATTCCGAGCATTCCGAAAATTCTGTGCCGAATTAAAGAGACCGTGAACCACATTCAAGAAATTAAGCCTGATGTTATTGTTACGATAGACAGTTGGAGTTTTTCTGCAAGAATTCATAAAAAAATTAAAGCATTAAAGTTGGGAATACCTCAGGTGCATTATGTGGCGCCGCAAGTTTGGGCTTGGAAGAAAAAACGGGCGCGGACAATGTATAAATATATAGATTTATTGTTAACGCTGTTTCCAAATGAGCCGCGCTATTTCACGCCATATCATTTAGATGCGCGCTTTGTCGGCCATCCGGTGATTGAAAGCGCAATTGTTAACGGAACTAAAGATAAAGGTAAATTTAAGCAAAAGTATAATATAAAAGATAGACTAATGCTCATTTTGCCTGGGTCAAGACATAATGAAGTAGCACGTTTGCTGCCGGATTTTTTGACGGTTGTGCAAAAGATGCAGGAAAAATATAAAGATATGACATATGTCATTCCAACGGTCAGCACGGTTGCAGAGCAAGTTAAGCGTATGGTTGTGGAATCCGGTCTATCCATTCGGATTATTGAAGGGGAAGATGAACGGCACTTGGCATTTCAAGATGCCGATGTGGCAATTGCTGCTTCAGGCACTGTGGCGCTTGAGCTTGCCATTGTTGATGTTCCGCATATCATTGCCTATAAAGTTCCTAAATTAACCGAATGGGCGGCAAGGAGATTTTTACACATACAGTTTGTGAATTTGAGCAATATTTTGTTGGGACGTGAAATTGTGCCGGAATTATTGCAGCAAGATTGTGCGCCTGATAATATATTACAATATGTTGAAAAATTTTTGGCTCATGAACAGCTTTATAACCGTCAAATGAATGGTTTTGCAGATGTTCGCAAGCTTTTAGGAATGGGCGAACAAACGCCAAGCGATAATGCGGCAACGGAAATTTTAAGTTTAATCCGACATAATGAAAATAATTGAGAATATCAAAAACATATTGCGCAAAAATTATGAAGGCGAAACTGGTGCTGGTTTGATATGGGCGCCATTTTGGTTTGCTTTGGGAATTGCGGTTTATTTTGGCTTGCTCAGCGAGCCTAATGTATGGCTTACGGTAGGGATTGCCGAAATTTGGTTGCTGTTGATGATTTTATGTCGTCATTGGCAATATCGTTCTATATTATTTGCCGGACTACTATGCATATGCGGTTTTTTGAATATTTATGCCCATAGTCTATATACGGCGCATAAAATGGAATTTTTGCCGCAGCAGATGACGTATTTAAGCGGATATATCTATGATATTTCATATAATGATAATCAACGGCAAAGGTTGCTTTTAAGCCGTGTCAGCAATTATGATAATCCCTTAAAAGGATATTTTCGCATAACAGTAACTAATCCGCACGAAAATTTTACGATTGGGCAATGTGTTGAAATGGTGGCAACAATTTTTCCGCCGTCACGGATTCCGGTTAAAAACGGTTTTCAGCTCAATCGAAAATATTTTTACGAAAAAATAAGCGCCATAGGCTATTCTAACAGCGAAATTTTCCCGATTAAATGTGCTGAAAAGTCTTATGGTATTGTAAGTTGGCTAAACGGTGTGCGGCAGAAAGTTAGCCAAACAGTGGATAACGCTTTACCAAAAGATGAAGCCGGTGTTGCTAAGGCGTTGCTGATTGGTGATAAATCGCAGATTTCTTCGCAGATAACGAACAACTATCGCGGTTCGGGTTTGGCTCATTTTCTTTCTGTTTCAGGTTTGCATATGGGAGCAATTGCCGCATTAATATTCTTTTTGGTTCGTTTCATTTTAGCCTTGTTTCCAAGTATATCTTTGCGCATAGATAATAAAAAACCGGCGGCACTCGCGGCAATTTTAGGCAGTGTGGCATATTTATTGATTTCCGGTATGGCAATTCCGGCACAAAGAGCTTTTTTAATGACCACGGTGGTGCTTATCGGTGTGTTGTTTAATCGTGCAGCAATTTCTACGCGCATGGTGAGTATGGCGGCACTGATTATTTTGATATTGCAACCGCAAGCACTGATTTCAATTAGTTTTCAAATGTCGTTTGCCGCAGTGTATGCATTGGTAGCTTTTTATGAAAAATATGCCGGAAGAATAGCACAATTAGCCCATAGTGGCGGAATTATCAATAAAATTTTATGGTATTTATTGGGCATACTCATTGGTGATTTTGTGGCCAGTTTGGCAACCACGGTGTTTTCAATTTATCATTTTCATCAAGTTGCTATATATACAAGTTTAGGCAATTTATTAGCTGGACCGCTGATTGGACTATGGTTGATGCCGAATATATTGCTGTGTTTGGCAGCGTTGCCTTTTGGTTTAGCCGCTTATCCGTTGCAGTTGCTAGGAAGCGGAATTGGCATTCTTAACTACATAACCGCAAAAGTTGCAGCCTTGCCGGATAGTTTATTAGCTGTTTCTTCATTATCATTCGGTGGATTCATAGCCATTATTGTTGGTGGATTTTGGCTTTGTGTTTGGCGGCAACAGTGGCGTTTATGGGGAATTATTCCGATTATGATAGGGATTGTTTCAATGTTTTTCGGACAGCTACCGGATATGGTTATTGCGCCGGAGGGCAGGGCAGTTGCGGTGCGCGATAATAGCGGCAATATGGTTATGGTAACCTCTAAAACAGATTCGTGGTTGAAAAAGATATGGCAAGAAAACTTTTCTTTGCGAGATAAAAATATTGAAAAAAGCAACTTGCAATGCAATGACAATGTTTGTATGTATTCTAAAGCTGTTAAATTTGACGATAAAGGGCAGGTTGAGCTGAATGGAAAGAAACTAGATATGTGCGCCGGCGGCTATTATTACGGCGGTAAAAATCCGCATTTTGAACCATTGTGGAATTGTGCGGAAAATAGGCTGTGGACAATACACAAAAAAATAAAAGAGAAGTAAAAAAAATACTTGCACTGCAATTTTTTTTAGGCTACAAAATAGATGAAATATATAAATGCGAGTGTAATTCAATGGTAGAATAGAAGCTTCCCAAGCTTATAACGGGGGTTCGATTCCCCTCACTCGCTCCAAAATAAAAAAACATACCTTGTGGTATGTTTTTTTATTTAAGCAGTTACCAGAATGAATCGAACCACCGTTTAACGGGGGCTAAAGCAGAAACAAACCGCCCAAATGCTGTTTGTTTCTGCTTTAGGCGAAGGTTGCTTTTGAGCCAGCTAGCGCAAGCGACGCGCAGCGAAAAACACGCAACCGAGTGTCCGAAGCGCCATTAATGGCGCAAGAAGATTCCCCTCACTCGCTCCAAAATAAAAAAACATACCTTGTGGTATGTTTTTTTTATTTCAGTAGGTAGCAGAAAGAATTGAACAACCGTTGGTTCGAACCCGTGTCTGAATTTAAAACACAAAAAAGGCCGCCACAAGGGCGACTTTTTTTGTGTTTTGGCTCCGACTGTCGGATTGTTTCGCTAAAGCTCCTCCTTCGCGCTCATCGGCTTTGCCGACCGCCATACTTGCGTCTGGCTTTCGCTTGGCGTCGAACCAACTTTTCGTTGTTTCGAACCCTCAACCGGAATTTAAAACACAAAAAAGGCCGCCACAAGGGCGACTTTTTTTGTGTTTTGGCTCCGACTGTCGGATTCGAACCAACGACCAATCGGTTAACAGCCGATTGCTCTACCGCTGAGCTAAGTCGGAATATTTTGGAGGCCGGTACCGGAATTGAACCGATATAGAAGGATTTGCAATCCTCTGCATAAGCCATTCTGCCAACCGGCCATATCCGCTCCGTGAACCAATTTCACTCAACAGAAACCATATATACCTATTTTTTTATAAAGGTCAACATTTTTTTTTATAAAATGTGCAAAAAAATTAAAAAATATTTTTTCATCATAAAAAATAATATTTTTCATTGACAAAGGTGATTTGATTTTGTAGAATTTGGCTAGATAACATTATTATTGACCCTTAAAATTATTAGCTATGGCAAGAGTAAAAATTGAAGCCCAGAAGGCAAACATTCTGCCTGCATGGGATTTATCGGCTGCCTATTACACAGGCCTTGATGATGAGCAGATTGAGAGCGATAAGAAAGATCTAAAGAAACTGGCGAAAGAAATTTCGCTTTATCGCGACACAATTTGGGAGCTTGAACCGTATGAACTCAGCATTTTGCTAAGGAAATACGAAACACTGATTGAGCTTTCGCGGAAGCTTTCTTACTTTGCGTTTCTATATTCGGATACGCACAAGACAAACGAAGAAGCATCGCGCTTCCAGTCTAAAATAAAGGAGGAAGTTTCCCGCGTTTTTGAGGGACTCGGCTTTATTCATTTTGAGCTGAACGCTTTGCCGGAGTGGAAGATGTACCAGTTCCTCAACCACCCCAAGTTGCAGCGCTGGATTCCGTGGCTGCAGAGCTTATTCTCAGGATATTGGGCGCTAACCGAGGGCGTAACCTTTATCATCAACAAGAAGTCTCTCGTTTCGTCATCGTGGGACCGGTTGTATGATGAAACATGCGCCAAGCTGAAATTTCGCCTCAATGGCAAAACCTATAATGAGGCGGAAATCGGCAAAAAGATGCACGCAAGCGATGCCGCAACCCGTCAGCGCGCTTTGGCTGAGATGAATAAGGTTTATCGTGAGAATGCTCACGTCTTCACCATGTGTTACAACATGATTTTGAAGGATAAGAGCGTTGATGATGAGCTTTATGGCATGGACGAACCGGTGACAGACAGCTTGCAGGCCAACCATATCAGCAAAGAAGATTTGCTGGCGATGGTGAATGAGGTGGTGGATTCGTATATCCCTATCACTCAGCGTTTCTACGCCCTGTTGGCAAAGCTGAGAGGTGTTGAGCGCATAGGCTATGCCGACCGCTGTTACAACCCAATTGAGGTTACTTTAAAGAAGATAACTTGGCCGGAATGCGTGCAGCAGGTGTTGGAAGGATATGCCGAGTTTTCACTCGACTATTTGACTTATGCCGCCGACATCATTAATTGCGGAACAATCGATGTTCCGCCGCGCCAAGGCAAGGTGAGCGGTGCCTATTGTGTTCGTGGAGAAGTGCCCTACATTTTGCTGAACTTTACCGGTTCGCAAGATGATGTGCGCACCTTTGCTCATGAGCTTTGTCATGCCGTGCATAACATTTTGGCTGCGCAGGTCGGAGTTTTGAACGACTCGACGCCAACCGCACTTTCTGAGGTGGCTTCCGAGTTTGCCGAGAACCTGATTTTCAAAAAACAGATGGCTGAAGCGGCCAATAATCGCGAAAAACTGGCGTTGCTTATTGATAGGGTTCAGGATATGATTAGCTCTATCCATCGGCAGGTGGCGTTCTACAAGTTTGAGGAGCGAACCCATAGAGAACGCAAGAAGGGCGAGCTTTCAACCGAGCGCTTGAACCAAATTTGGCGCGAGGAGAACTCAAGATGCTTGGGCTTCGATATCGGTAAAGATGCCGAGTGTATGTGGATGGGCATTTCGCACATCTTCGGTATGCCGTACTACGTTTATTCATACGCTTTTGCAGGGCTGGTTGTTAATAACCTGATTAAGGCCTATGATAAATGGGACGAGAACGGCGAGTTCCAGATTCAGGAAGATTTTGATGACCTGTATATTGACATGCTGTCGAACACCGGCGTTGAAGACTTCAAGAGTTTGCTGGAACCGTTTGGCATTGATGCTGAGTCACCGGATTTTTGGGCCAATGGTCTTTCGCTCATCACTGACTACATTGATGAGATTGAAAAGTTGGCAAAGTCTGAGGGCTTACTATAGAAAAAGAGCGGGAGTTTTCCCGCTTTTTTTATTATATTTGCAAATTTTATGCATGTTTCACGTGAAACATTTCGGTGTTTCTGTTGGAAAATCAATCTGTTAAATATAATAAAAATATTCTGTTTTCGCAATAAAAATCTTATAAATAGCAAAATATTTTTTGTTGACAAATTTTCTAATTTGACATATTCTATGGCTGCATATTGAAATTGTGTTGAATTATTAAGTTATGAATTATCGGTTGTCAATTGGGCCTGAGCTTGAAAGATGATTGTTACATATAGCTGAAAATTTGGCAAATTGAAATGTGTCGTGTTTGAATTACAGCGGTAATGCCTTCCAAACATTGTCATAAATTTATCTTCATTGAAGGGTGAAGACGCCATTAAAATTTTACAACTATGGCAACAATTTTCAACAAGGAGAACATTTTGAACGTTCTCGGCAGAGTTTTTGATTTTATTAAAGAGGCTTTTGCAGCCTGCTTTTTGGTTATCATCGTTATTTTGTTGTGGGGTATCGCCATGCCGGTGATGACGGTGGCGGTATTTAACCCAGTCATCTTCCCATTATTGGCGATGATTTGGCCAAAAAAGATGGCCGCCATGCTGTTTGCGTATGATAGCACAGATAGTGGCTGGCTTACCAATGGTCTTAACGCTTTTTGGCGGAGGCTGCTCCTATGGGAGGTGCGCCTGATGCCGTGGCACGCCCGTTGGCGGTTCGTCGACGAAGCGCCGGAGCGTTTCAGCAAGAAAAATTTGCTAAAATATTACCGTCTTGCGAAAGACGGTGTGGCAGTCTTAAAACATTTGCGTCATCGCGGTGTTGACATCTGTGAAGATGTCTGGCACAGCAGTGATTATGCAGACCATCTTGCTGTTGTCAAGGCAAGCAAACTTTATAATGAGGAGCATATAGCTTTTATGCTTCAAAATAAAGATTTGTATGTTATGTTGAGCGCATATGCGCAGCAAAACACCTTGAGCGCAGATGTGCTCCGTATGCTCATTAAGACAATGAGCGGTAATTTTGATGAGGGGCTTAGAATGAAAATTCTTAAACAGCAAATCATCAAAAACGGTCTGCCTGCCGATATGATTGAAGAAATTATCGGGAAAAAAGACGAACTTGCGCGCATGGTAAGTTCTTGGCTGGAAATCTACAGCCAGTGCAAAGTTGCGAAAAAGGCCGACAAGACAGAATGGCTGCAATTTTGCCGAAAAACATCGAAAATTTGTGCAGAGGCGCAAAAATTGATGATGACGCAAGAAGAAATTGAAGTTTTTTATGCCAGCGGGCATAAAATGGCTGAAGATGCTATTTTTAGCTTTCTTTCACGCGCCACAAAAAATATGCGCGATTATGCCGGCATTGTGCACCTTATTTTCAGCAATGAAAAAGCAGAGGTGCTGGCTAGTCCGCGTATTAAGGCGGTGATAGATTCATCAGCAGAATTGTCGTTGCAGAAATTGCTTTGACAACATAAAATTAAGCGCCTTCGTTTGAAGGCGCTTTTTGTTATTGAATTTTATGCTAAATTATTTTTTAGTTAAAACACCGCTGTTTGCATCTTTAACCGATACAGACAAATCGTCGGCAATACGAGCTGAGCGGCCACGCAAAGCGCGTAAGAAATATAACTTAGCACGGCGAACCTTACCGATACGCGATACTTCAATTTTAGCAACATTCGGTGAATATAACGGGAATACACGTTCAACACCTTCACCAAACGAAATTTTACGCACGGTGAAAGATGAATTTAAACCGTCATTTTTACGGGCAATGCAAACACCTTCATAAACCTGAATACGTTCACGGTCACCTTCTTTAACTTTGGTATGAACACGCAATGTATCACCCGGCTTAAAAATCGGCATATTTTTGCCTTCCATCAATTTTTCAATTTGCTCTTTTTCAATATTTTCAATAATGTTCATTTTTTTAACCTTTACATTTAATTTTGTTATTCCTATACAACAGAATTTATTGTAAATCAAGTATTTTTTCTCAATAAATCCGGTCGGCGTTTTTGCGTTATTTGAAGAGCCTGCTGCCTTTGCCATTTGGCAACGTTTTCATGATGTCCGCTCAATAAAATTTCCGGCACTTTGCGGCCTTTCCATTCAATAGGGCGTGTATATTGCGGATATTCAAGCAAATTTTGCTCAAAACTCTCGTTTTCGGTTGATGCGGCATTTCCTAAAACCCCCGGAAGCAAGCGCACAATTGCATCAAGCATAATCATAGCGGCTTGTTCACCGCCGGTCAGCACATAGTCGCCGATACTGATTTCTTCAATGTCATATTCTTCCAACACGCGTTCATCAATACCTTCAAACCGACCGCAAATGATTGTTAGTTCATCGGCTTTGCTCAGTTCATGCACTTTAGCTTGTGTTAAAGGCATGCCTTTGGGACTCATATAGATAATTTTGCCGCCGTGGTGATTATGTTCAATCGCCGCACCCAAAACATCGGGCCGCATAATCATTCCGGCACCGCCGCCGCAAGGTGTATCGTCCACCGAGCCGTGTTTATCAAACGCATAATCGCGAATGTTAACGGCTTTAAGCGACCAAAGGCCTTCTTTTAACGCTTTTCCGGTTAAGGAAGTTCCTAAAAACCCAGGAAAAATTTCCGGAAATATCGTTAAAATTGTAGCGTGCAAACTCATCTTTTAATTATCCTCATCATCTTCTGCGGCAAACACCATGCTTGCCGATGAAACGATAATATAACCGTCCGCAATGTTAATTGTCGGCACATAACTCTCGGTAAACGGCAAAAGTTCGGTTTCTTTTTGCCCGTTTAGCTTAATTTCAATAATTTCTCCGGCGCCGTAGTTGGCAAAACCAACCACCTTACCGATGATTTGTTCGGGTGTTTTAAGACAAACTTTTAAGCCGACAATGTCACCTTTATAAAATTCATCTTCCGCCAATTTCGGCAGCGCGTTGCGCGAAACATACAGCTCGGTGCCGATTAAAGCTTCGGCTTCGTTGCGCGTTTCCACACCTTTTATTTTTACCCGCACATTACTAGAAATTGTGCCTAAAACTTTAATGCTGAAACGACGTGTTGCATCTTTGGTTTCAACTTCACCGAATTTATCCACATCTGTCGGAATTTTGGTTTGGCTTTGCACCTTAACCTCTCCCCTAATACCGTGTGCGGCAACAATTTTACCAATACAAATTCTATCGTTCATCATCAAAGTCCTTTTTTTTCAGACTCAAAATAACAACTTAATTCTTACGTTACTGAAAATTATTCAGCAGTAGCTTCTTCTGCAGCCGGTTCAGCAGCAGCGGCAGCTTTTGCTTCTTTTTCTTTCAATCTTTCCAAAGCCTTAGCTTTCGGAGCTGACTTTTTAGGTTGTTCAACCATTGCCGGAGCTGCGCATAAACCTAAGTTTGCAAAGATTTTTTGCAATCTGTCGGTTGGCTGAGCGCCTTTGGATAACCAAGCGGCAACTTTTTCTTTGTCAACCACAATTCTGTTTTCATTATCTTGAGGCAACAACGGATTGTATGCTCCCAATTTTTCAATATATCTACCGTCGCGCGGTGCTCTGGCATCGGCTGCAACAATATGATAATAAGGACGTTTTTTAGAACCACCGCGAGATAGTCTGATACGTACTGCCATTTTTTATTTTCCTTTCATTCAAAGTTATTTAGTTTATTTCCTAAAACGGAAACTTGTTTTTCATTCCGCCGGGCATTCGTCCAAACGGATTGTTTTTCAATAATTTGGCCATCGACGCTAAACCGCCGAATTTGCCCATTTTTTTCATCATTGATGCCATTTGCTCATATGACTTAAGCAAAACATTAACATCATGAACTTCTACACCGGCGCCGATTGCAATTCTTCTTTTACGCGAGGCTTTGATAATGTCAGGGTGAGCACGCTCTTCTTTGGTCATTGAAAAGATAATTGCTTCCTGTTGTTTTATCATTTTATCGCCCACACCGGATTCTTCAATTTGCGCCTGAAATTTTGACAGCCCCGGCAACATTCCGATAATGCTGCCGATACTGCCTAATTTTTTCATCTGTTGCATTTGATTTAGCATATCGTTCAAATCAAATGAACCTTTCATCATTTTGTTTGCCATGGCGGCTGCTTCGGCTTGGTCAACATTTTCCATGGCTTTTTCAACCAAGCTGACAACATCGCCTTGTCCTAAAATGCGGCCGGCAACACGGTCAGCATGAAATTCTTCAATGTCATCAAGTTTTTCGCCAACACCTAAAAACTTAATTGCCGCGCCTGATACCATTTTCATCGAGAGTGCCGCACCGGCACGTGAGGTTCCGTCCATACGGGTTAAAACCAAGCCGCTGATACCGATTTTTTCATTGAATTCTTTAGCCACATTGCATGCTTCTTGACCTATAAGAGCATCTGCCACCAGCAATGTTTCAGTTGGATTTGCCAATTTTTTAACCTCAGCCGCTTCTTGCATTAAGTTTTCATCAATTTGCAAGCGGCCGGCCGAATCCAAAATCAATAAATCATAAACGCCGTTTTTAGCTGCCTCTAAGGCTCGTTTGGTAATTTCCAGCGGTTTTTGACCGGCAATAACCGGCAACACATCAACATGAATTTGTTGGCCCAGCTGGGCTAATTGTTCTTGCGCCGCCGGACGATAAACATCAAGCGAAGCCAGTAAAATTCGTTTGTTTTTTTGTAATTTTTTAGCAATTTTAGCCGCCGTCGTTGTTTTACCTGAGCCTTGTAAACCGACAAGCAAAAACACCACCGGCGCCGGTGCATTAAAATTAAGTTCCGTATTTTCGGCACCTAATAATTTAACCAGTTCATCATGAACAATTTTGATAACCATTTGCCCCGGCTGAACCGACTTAACAACTTTTTCGCCCAATGCCTCAGCTTTAACATTGGCAATAAAATCTTTAACCACTGAAAGCGAAACATCAGCTTCCAGCAATGCTACACGAATTTCGCGCATTGCGTTGTCAATATCGCTTTCCGAGAGAACACCGCGTGATGTAATCTTCGCAAAAGCTTGGCTGAGCCGATTTGTTAAACTTTCAAACATTAAAGTTTTTATTCCTCACATTATCAAACAAATTTACGCCAGTGTGCGAACCCTCGCTGACTGACGGAACTCCTTAGAGTCGGTATTTTTACAACATTTTCAATGGTAAAAATTCTCTAAATTCACTTGCTTTATATGCAATAATTTAGAACTTGTCAAGCAATTTTTAGCAATATTTTATTGCCGATTTTTATAGGCATTTTATTATTGTGCTTTATCAATTTGCTGATGATGTTTTTTTAGCCATTTTTCGCTTTTTGTTTGCACCAATACATAGAACATCGGAATGATAAACAAACCGCCGAGTGTGCCGATGAGCATGCCCCAAAATACCGGAACTCCGATAGCCTGACGGCTGGCAGCTGCCGCGCCAGAGGCAATAATCATTGGAAACACACCAAGCACAAATGCCGAAGCTGTCATAATAACGGCACGGAATCTTTCTCTTAAACCGCGTACTGCCGCATTAACAATTGTGGCGCCTTTGGCATGTTCATCACGAGCAAATTCTACAATTAAAATAGCATTTTTACTTGCCATACCAACAAGCAAAATAATGCCGAGCTGAGCATATATACTGAGCGGCATACCGCTGAAAAACAGCCCTAGCATTGCACCGCTAACAGCAACCGTGAGCGATAAAATAACCGGAATCGGAATGATAAAACTTTCATATTGCGCCACTAAAAACAGATAAGCAAATGTTAGTGAAAGCAACAATAAAATTCCAATTTGTCCGTGCGTGGTTTTTTCTTGATAGCTCATGGTGGACCATTCAATATTATAACCTTTCGGTAAACTGCTGATTAAATCTTCAACTTCAGACATAGCTTGTCCGGTTGAAATCCCCGGTTTTTGCACCGCTGTAATAGAGGCAGCCGGATATTGATTATAGCGCTCCACCACACGCGGCGCCAAAACTTTATGCAAGTTCACCAAACCGCGCATTGGAACCATACGTCCTAAATTATTTTGCACATAAAGCTCGTTGATATTATCTATATTATCACGATATTTCCAATTTGATTGCATCATAACTTTATTAACCTGTGTACCGAGGTTAATATCATTAATATATGCCGAACCTAAATATGTTTCTAATGTTGAAAAAATATTCCCCATCGAAACTTTCATACTTTCAGCTTTTTCACGGTCAATGTCTAAAAAGATATTCGGAGTTTTAGCATTGAAAGTGGTGTATGCATAGGCAATTTCCGGCATTTGATTAATTTTTCCCAAAAAACCTTGCAAAGCAGCATCAAGTTTTTGATAATCCATATTTTGCCTGGATTGCAGGCGAATATCCAAACCGTTTGCCGTTCCCAGCCCCGGAATTGCCGGCATTTCAAAAAATTGGAACGAGGCTTCCGGAAATTGCAGCATAGCGCCTTGCAGGCGATGCATTATGTTGGTGGAAAATTGTTCATCATTATTACGATCTTCCCAAGGCTTAAGCACAATAAACGACATTGCCACATTTTCTCCGCGGCCGCCCATTAAGGAAAAGCCGATAACGTCTGAAACATTTTCCACACCTTTTTCGGCGCGAATAATTTTGTTTGCTTTTGCCACCAAATTTTCCGTGCGTTTTTTAGAAGCTCCTTCCGGCAGCTGCAAGCTCATCACAATAACACCTTGGTCTTCATCAGGAATAAATGAGGTTTGTGCCGTGGCAAACAAAATTCCGACCAGTGCAAAAAGCAACACCAAAATAGCCGTTACAACTTTCAGCTTTTTTGCAATAAATGATACCACTAAGCTATAAAAATGAATGCATTTGGCAATAAAATTATTAACCTTGAACCAAAATCCGCTTTTGCGTGGCTGCAACTTTTTAATCAGCAGGGAGCATAGAGCAGGGGAGAGGGTTAAAGCGTTCAGAAGTGAAAACATAATTGCTGTGGCAATAGTTACGGAAAATTGTTGATATATTTTACCGACAATGCCGCCTAAAAAACCAACCGGCACAAAAATTGCCAGCAGCACACAAGATGTTGCCACCAAAGCACCGGTAATTTCACTCATGGCCTGATATGTTGCCTCACGCGCAGTCATTTTGCTGTTTTGCATTAAAAAGACAACGCGTTCTACTACCACAATGGCATCATCAACCACTGCGCCAATGGCTAAAAGCATAGCAAACAGGGTAAACATATTAATACTGTATCCCAGTGCCAAAATGACCGCAAACGTGCCTAAAATTGAAACTGGAATAGTTAGTGTTGGGATTAAAGTTGAATAAAAATCTTGCAAAAAGAAATAGCAAACGCCAACCACCAAGGCCAAAGTTAAAAACAGCGTAAACACAACTTCTTCCACCGAAGCATCAACATATTTTGTGGAATCATAAGCAATGGTATAGGTCATATCTTCCGGAAAAAAGCGTTTTAGTTCATCTAATGTTGTTTTAACATTTTCCATTGTTTCTAAAGCGTTGGCACCTGATGATAAATTCAGAGCCATTGAAACAGCGCCGTTACCGTTAAATTGCCCGGAAATTGCGTAATTTTCTTGCCCCAGTTCAATTTCAGCAACATCTTTTAAGCGCACTAAACCGCCGTTTTCGGCAGTGCGGACAATAATATTTTCAAATTCTTCAACCGTTGACATACGGCCGTTAGTTTGCAGGGTATAAACCATAGGCGCATTGCCTTCGGTTGGTGCTGAGCCGACTTTGCCCAGTGTCGGCTGATAGTTTTGACCGGCAATTGCGCTATATATTTCTCCGGCATTAATTTGCATAGCAGCCATTTTATCGGCATTGAGCCAAACCCGCATACTTAAGCGCGCCGCATAAACTTCAACCGAGCCGACGCCGTGAACTTTGGCCAGTGTGCGTTGCACATTATTATAAACATAGTCGGCAATTTGTTTTTCATCCATAGAACCGTTTGGAGAAGAAAAAACAATAAACCCCAAAATGTTTGATGACTGCCGTTTAACCGAAATACCTTGACGCATTGCTTCGTCCGGTAATTTTGACGTTGCCTGCTGCACACGGTTCTGCACTTTAACCTGAGCCATATCAGGGTCAACTCCGGTGGCAAAAGTTACGGTTAAGGTATATGCGGAATCTTCAGAAGATGAGTCCATATATAGCATATCTTCCACACCGTTAATTTCATCTTCAAGCGGAATACCGATGGTTCGGGCAATTACATCGGCACTGGCACCGGGATAGGTTACTTTTACCGTAATTTGCGGTGGTGTAACTTCCGGATATAGGGCTATCGGCAGGTTAAACAGCGCCAAAATTCCTACCAAAACAATAACAATGGAAATGACAAACGAAAAACGCGGACGTCTGATAAAAAATGCTGAAAACATTGTTTATTTCTCCTGTTTTACGTCTACAAAAATAGGGTTTACAATACCGCCGTCACGGACTTTTTGCAAGCCTTGCACAATAACTTTGTCGTCTTTTTCCAAGCCTGAAAGCACAATTTGCATGTCATCAATAACATCACCGAGCTGAATATATTTTTGCTTAACAAGCCATGCATTGTCTTCTTGCTTGGCAACAGTCATCACATAAGTTCCGTTAGCATCTTCGGCCAAAGCCATTTGCGGCACTAAAAGCGCCATTTTGCGTGAAGAAAAACGCATGTATATATCCACATAATTGCCCGGCACCAATAAATCTTCATCATTAGCAAACTCTAAATAAACCGGAATAGTGGCCGTATCAGCATTAACTTCGTTGCTGAAAAATAAATTTTTTGCTTCCTGAGTTGCCGGTTCGCCGTTAGGCATAACCACATCAACAAACACATCTTCGGCTTCGCTCAGTTTTTCCATAAATTCCGAACGTTCTTTATCAGTTACCGAAAAAGTAATACGAATAGGGTTTTGCTGGACAATGCGCGCCATTTTTTGATTGCTGATTAAATTGCCGACACTGACCAAACTTTTGCCGATAACGCCGTCAATAGGGGATTTTACTTCAGTATATTCTAAATTCAGTTTGGCTAAATCTTCAGCTGCTTCAGCATTTTTCAGCGCGCTTTCTGCAGCCTCTAACTCTTTATCGGAAATAAATTTTTTGCTGTGCAAAGATTGCAGACGCTTATAGTCTGCCGCCAGTTGTTTGCGGGTGGCTTCAGCTGCTTTTAAATTATCTTTATAGCGCCGTTGTTCAATAATAAACAGCACATCGCCGGTTTTAACTTCGGCACCGTCTTGAAAGCGCTGTTCTTCCAAATAGCCGGAAACTTGCGGCATAACATCAACACTGTTAATGGCTTCAACTTGTGCAATATATTTCTTTTTAGCCGAGATGTCTTTTTGTGCTAAACCTTGCACCTGCACCGACGGAGTTTGCATTATCCACGAATTATCGCCATGCGGTGAAAGATGGCTGTTCAGCCAAGCACCAAAACCGATTAAAAGCAAAGCATATCCGGCTTTTTGATAAATTTTGCGACTTTTGATTTTTCTAACTTTCATTTCTATCCTCTTTTAAACAAATTGCACAATCTGAGGCAAAATAAAAAAGCCGCAAGCAAAAATCAAGCAAAAAAAATGCAATGTAACTTTTATAATGATGTATTTTGTTCAGAAAGCTCTATAACAATATGAACTTTAGCTCCGGAAGGCAAAAAATTAGTCAGTAATATACATTTAGATTTTTGTTTGATATTCATGCAATCCAAAATATTATAGGCATTTACTTCATACATAATTTGCGTGTTTCCTTGTTCTGTTTCATAGGCGGTATGCCATTTATTAATCCAGCGTGAAACAGACTGAGCGGTAATGCCGATAATTTGCGCAATTTTCCGCGTTGAAAAACCGGCAGCATATAAATTATGGGCCAGTAATTTAAGGTGCATCGGTTTGCCGCTTGGCGCCGTTTTAGTAAATTGATAGCCGCAACTTTTGCATTTATAGCGTTGCCAGCCGAAAACCTTGCCGTTTTTAACAATTTGCATTGCGCCGCATTTATAACATTTCATATTTTCTTTCCTTAATGTTTTTGTGAATATAGCAAACTTTTTTGCAAAAATCATTAAAAAAGTTACATGCTGTGTGAAAAAATATCAACCGGAGAATATCAAAATTTATGCAGATTTTCTTGTAATTGCTATTTAATATGCTAATATGTCGCTGTATGCAGGAGATAATTAAATGATATTACCTGAAAAAATTGTAACTAATAGAATGATTTTGGAACAGCCTGTGCCAACTTTTGCATTGGCTGAGGAAGTGTATGCAAAAGTTGCACTCTCAATAGAAAGTTTGCATCGTTGGTTGCCGTGGGCAAAATTAGATTACAGCGTTGAAGAAGAATTTGCCTACATTTATCACGTGCAACAAAAATGGCAGGAAAAAACCGGTTTTGCCTATTTGATGCGTAATAGTAAAACAAACCGATTTTTGGGTATTGTGGATTTGGTGAAAATTGATGAAAAAAATAAAATTGGTGAAATAGGCTATTGGCTTAGCAATGATGCGGTTGGCAACGGTTATATGACGGAAGCGGTGCAAGCTTTAGAAATTCATTGTTTTGCTGCGGGGATAAATCGCTTGATTATCCGAAATGATACACAAAATTTGCGTTCGGCAAATGTG
Organism: Alphaproteobacteria bacterium; assembly: GCA_017460085.1. Taxonomy (GTDB): domain Bacteria; phylum Pseudomonadota; class Alphaproteobacteria; order RF32; family CAG-239; genus RUG410. The sequence goes on along the minus strand of JAFUBQ010000004.1, from coordinate 65,172 downwards.
GCGTTGCGTGCCGGATATCATTTGGACGGTGTTATGCGGCAAGACCGTTGGGACGAAGTTATGCAAAAATTTGCCGATACTAATATTTGGTCAAAACTAAAAGGAGAATAAACTTATGACGAGAACGGTTGTTTTAATGTCAGTTTTAATGCTGATATTTGTATGGATTGGCAATATGTTGGGCGGCATGGAAGGAATGAAAATGGCTTTTTTTGCGGCTTGCGGTATGAATTTTTTCAGCTATTTTTTCAGCGATAAATTGGTATTGGCGCATTATAAAGCCAAAGAAGTGACGGCGGCAACCGAGCCTCAGCTATATGAAATTGTGGCGCGTCTGGCGCAAAAGGCAAATTTGCCGATGCCGAAAGTGTATATTATTCCGGAAAGTGTGCCGAATGCATTTGCCACCGGACGTAACCCAAAACATGCAGCCGTTGCCGCCACTCAAGGTTTGTTGCAGCTTTTAACGCCGCAAGAAGTGGAGGGAGTTTTAGCGCATGAAATGAGCCATGTGCGGCATTATGATATTTTAATCGGTTCAGTGGCAGCAGTTTTTGCCGGAGCTATCGCTATGTTGGGTAATATGGCGCGGACGGTTGGTGCGGCAAACGATAATCGCAGCCAAAACCGTGGTAACCCTTTGTTTACACTGATTGCTGTTATTGTTATGCCCATTGCTGCGGGTATTATTCAAATGGCAATTTCACGCACGAGGGAATACAAGGCTGATGAAGGTGCGGCCCGTTTAACCGAGCACCCTGAATGGTTGATGAGTGCCTTATTTAAACTTGATAATTATGCCAAAAATTATCCTATGCGCGGAGCTAATGCTCAAACGGCACATATGTTTATTGTAAATCCGTTTGGAAATTTTAGACAGACGTTTAGCAGTTTGTTTGCCACCCACCCCAGCACAGCGGACCGCATTGCCGCGTTGCAAAAAATGCAAATATCCGGAAGGTAAAATATAAAGATTTAGTATAATCTGATTTTTAGCATATAGTTGCTACATACTCTAAATATTTAGTTATGACATATTTGACTGAAACCAAATGCCTTATTTAAAAAATAAGCAGACGGCTTATTTAAAAAGCGCAAATAAGGAGGACAAATGTTTAGATTAGTGAAATATGTATTATATATTTTTATTGCCGTTGGGTTATTTTATTTTTTGCAGGATATTTTAGATAATTCATCTTCGGTGCGGCGCAATGTTCAAAGCTCAATTATCCGCATTTCAAATACGGCAAAACAAATGCTTGATACTGCGTATGAAAATATAATGAATACCACCGACAATGAAATTAATCAAACTGCAGAGCAGGCGGAAAATATGTTGGCGCAGGCAAGCAATTAAATGCAGTTTTTTCACTCTTTTGCAAGTGGATAAAAATTAAAAAAAACTTCCTATTTGGCAGCATTGTTGCTATATTAAGGAAGTTTTATTTTATGTAGCAAAAGAGGTATGAAGTGACTGAAGATATAAATGCAACAGAGGTTGTGAAAACAGATAATATTGCCCCGACAATGATTTCGGAAGAAATGCGCCGCAGCTATTTGGATTATGCCATGAGCGTTATTGTTTCGCGCGCGCTGCCTGATGCCCGTGACGGTATGAAGCCTGTGCATCGCCGCATTATTTACGGTATGTATGAAAACGGCTATGACAGCACCAAACCATATCGTAAATCAGCGCGTATTGTCGGTGATGTTATGGGTAAATATCACCCGCACGGCGACAGCTCTATTTATGAAGCTATGGTGCGTATGGCACAGCCGTTTTCTATGCGTTTAACGTTGGTTGACGGACAAGGCAACTTCGGCTCAATGGACGGTGACGGCGCAGCTGCCATGCGTTATACGGAAGCACGCTTGGCAAAAGTAGCCACTTGCTTGACTGATAATTTAGACGAAGACACGGTTGACTTTATGCCAAACTATGATGAATCGTTGCAGGAACCGACGGTTTTGCCGGCACGTTTTCCTAACTTGCTGGTTAACGGCGGTAATGGTATTGCCGTTGGTATGGCAACCAATATTCCGCCGCATAACTTAGGTGAAGTGATTGACGCTTGTTGCGCTTATATTGATAATCCGGAAATTTCTATTGAAGATTTAATTAAAATTGTTCCGGGACCGGATTTTCCGACCGGCGGGTTGATTTTGGGTTACGGCGGCGCACGTCAGGCATATTTAACCGGCCGCGGCTCAGTGATGATGCGTTCAAAATGCTCAATTGAAGAAATTAGAAAAGATAAAGAAGCTATCATTGTTCATGAAGTGCCGTATCAAGTTAATAAAGCTAACTTAGTGGCACATATTGCCGAGCTTGTTAAAGATAAGCGTATTGAGGGAATTTCTGATATCCGTGATGAATCAGACCGTCAGGGTGTGCGCATTGTAATTGAAATTAAGCGTGATTTTCAGGCCGAAGTTATCTTAAATCAGCTTTACAAATATACTGAATTGCAAACCAGTTTCGGTATGAATATGCTGGCTATTAACGGCGGACGGCCGATGATGATGAATTTGCGCGACATTATTTCTACATTCATTGAATTTCGTGAAGAAGTTATCCGCCGCCGCACTGTATATCGCTTAAACAAAGCACGCGACAGGGCACATGTTTTGGTTGGTTTGGCAATAGCGGTGGAAAATTTGGACCCTGTTATTGAGTTGATTAAGACTGCGCCGACTCCGCAAGATGCGCGTGACCGCTTAACCGAAAAACCATGGCCGGCAGGCACAATTGTCTCATGGGTAGATTTAATTGACGAACCGGACCATAAGGTTGAAAACGGAATGTATCAACTTTCGGAAGACCAAGCTAAAGCTATTTTGGATTTGAAATTGCAACGCTTGACTGGTTTGGAACGTGATAAAATTCATGATGAATTGGTGGCTTTGGGTGACGATATTAAAGAATATCTTTCTATTTTATCTAGCCGTGAAAAGCTATATGGTATTATGCGTGATGAATTGGTGGCAGTAAAAGATGAATATGCAACACCGCGTTTGACGCAAATTGAAGATATTGAGTTCAATCAAGATATCGAATCGCTCATTCAGCGTGAAGAAATGGTGGTAACGGTTACCGAAGAAGGCTATATCAAACGCGTTCCGCTGAATGCGTATAAGGCGCAAAAGCGCGGCGGCAAAGGTAAATCGGGTATGACCACCAAAGAAGAAGATTTCGTCACACGCTTGTTTGTGGCCAGCACGCATACGCCGGTTTTGTTCTTCTCCAGCCGCGGCATTGTGTATAAGATGAAAGTATATAAGCTGCCGCTCGGTTCGCCGACTTCTAAAGGTAAGCCGTTTATTAACCTCTTACCGCTTGAAAACGGCGAAAACATTACCGCCATTATGAAATTGCCGGAAAATGAGGAAGAGTGCCAAGGTTTATCAATTGCCTTTGCCACCCGCAGCGGAAACATTCGCCGCAACAGCCTGATGGACTTTGTTCGTGTTCAGGCAAACGGTAAAATTGCCATGAAACTTGATGAAGGCGACAAACTTGTTAATGTGGCATTGTGCGATGATAATAATGATATTATGCTCGCTACGCGCCAAGGCAAGTGTATTCGCTTCCCTGTGGCCGATTTGCGTGTGTTTGTCGGTCGTAATTCAACCGGTGTGCGCGGCATTAAGTTAGCTAAAGGCGATGAAGTGATTTCTATGTCAATTTTGAAGCATATTACCGCTAATGCCGATGAGCGCGACGAATATTTGAAAGTATCAAATGCCATGAAGAAGGTTGATGCCGAATCGGGTGAAACCAGTTGTATTTCGGCTGACCAAACCGGATTATTAAACTTGCTGACACCGGAAAAATTTGCCGCTATGCAGGAATTGGAAGAATTTTTGCTCACTGTAACAGTAACCGGCTATGGTAAACGTTCTTCTTCATATGAATATCGTGTTACCGGCCGTGGCGGACAAGGCATTGCCAACATGGAAATGTCGCCGCGCAATAAGGAAGTGGTCAGCTCATTCCCAATTGAGGAAGATAAAGAAATTATGATGGTTACCGACGGCGGCAAACTCATTCGTATGCCAGTGGACGACATTCGTATTGCCGGCCGTAAAACGCAGGGTGTCATTTTGTTCCGCACTGCTGATGATGAAAAAGTTGTTTCAGTAACCAAACTTGATGCCGATGCCGGCACCGACGAGGAAATTGATGATGACAGCGGAAATGAAGTTGAAGCAGCGGAAGTTACGGCAGAAGAAATTATTGCTGAGCCGCAAACAGATGAAGCCGACGCTTAATCAATTTTCTTAATTAAAACAACGAAAATGCTTTGTTCTTATCAGAATAAGGCATTTTTTTATTTTTTTTGAATTTAGGTTGAATTGTGCAAAAAAAAATTTTTTAACGATTATTTATAAAAAAATAAGCCGCCTGATTGCAGACGGCTTTTAAAGAAAATATCTAACGTTTTATGGCTTTAACATAGGCCATTGTCGAATGCTCATCACAATAAGTTTGGCCGGCTCGAACTTTTTTACCGCAAAAACCAAAGTTATCATCACGAGGGTCACCTAAAGGCCAACGGCAAGTATGACTATCAAGATTAACTAATTTAATGCCGAGTGCCGGTTCAGTTGATTTTTCAACTATTGCCGATTCGTCGACTTCTGCTGCATAAGTTTGCGATTGAACCTCGGTATTAGTATTTTCAGAGGATATAGTTTGCTCTTGAAATAGCTCTGCTTCCGGCATATCAGCATCTTTCTTTTTAATCGGTGACGGTCTGGCTGTTAAGCATAAACGATGAACCTTACCGACAATAGAGTTTTTTGAAACTCCTAAATTTTTTGCAATTTCACTGGCAGTTAAGCCTTCAAGCCACATTTGCCGCAAGTCTTCTACCATTTTTTCAGTCCAAGCCATATTTCTTTCTCCTTTGGCATTAATTTTTATTCACTCTATAAAACAATTTGTTTTAAGTCCAGTGATATTTTCATTCTAAATTAATTTTTTTTTATCTTTTTACAATATAATTAAATGAATATTACAATAAAAGCAGGAAAAAATATGAAACGGAAGATATTTTTATTGCTATGCTGGCTTTGGATATATCCGGTTGAGGCGCAACAGTTAACGGACCCGAAGTTGTTTGCGGTTAATCTAGATGAAATTCCGCCTGATGTGGAAAAATTAAGTGATGAATATCGTTTTAAACGTTCGCAATATAATTGGAAATATGAATATCGTTGGGATATGCCAAAACAATTTGACGATGAATTTGCAGACGCAATTGTAAATTTTGGGACAGTAGAAAAAAGAATTGCTAATGAAGATGAAGAAAGCATTTTGCGTTGGTTGAAAAATTTGCCGCCGAAATATTATCCTTATATTGGTCCGCTGTTGCACACAATGCGCGGGTTATCGGGAAAAGTGCTTGATTTACCGGGGATTAAAGAAACCAAAAATAAATTTCCGAATCGCATTGCCTCTGTGTTTGAAGATGTTCCCGATATTGAATTTGCTTCTCCGGCTATGTATATTTATTTAATGCCGGAAATTTGGGGAGAGAAAAGTTCAATTGAATATCCGCAGCCGCAATACGAAAAATTGCAAAATCCGCATAAAACTAAAATTAACCCTGAATTTGTGGCAAAAATTTTGCAAAATGTTCCTCAAGAAAAATTTGCACTTAATTATAAACCTAAGCCGCAAAATTTAGGGGTTAGGCACTATTTTGCCAATGAAAATACACCGCTTTCGGGTGCTGATGTGCAGGCATTTGTGAATACCGGTGCTGGATTAAAGAATTTTATTAAGGAAAATAATAATGAACTTCGTTTTATTATGCTCGACTCTTTAGTGCGTTATCAAGATGAAAAAAATGGTGAAAATTCTACCGTGGCGTTTTTAAAATCGGCGGTTAATCCGTGCCAAACAATTGCTCGCAAAGTTAAATGGCTTAAGCAATATAAGGCATTTCAAAGTGCCATTGGAACGCAAGGTTTTGGTTTGGAAGACTGGGCATACATTTGTGATAAAACCGTTAAGGCATATAGGGTTTATCATATGCCGATTGACTATATCGGTGTAATTAATTTTACCCACAAAGGGGGATATGAAAAAGCGCTGCGGCGTTTTGGATATTCGGCAGAAGACCTGCAAACAGTGCATTATCATCATGCGGCGTTTGTGCAAATGTACACTTCAACATCCGGCGATATTGATGCGGTTAAACCATTTGCCGCAGAATTAAGCCAAATGTTTTTTGACCTAGGGGTACAATATGGCGGAACACCTTTGATTATGCCGTAAAAATATTACACCAAACGTGAGTTATCTATTGCCGCTTTTACAAACGAAACAAACAATGGTGCCGGCGCAAACGGACGCGATTTCAGCTCCGGATGAAACTGAACACCGATAAACCATGGATGGTCCGGTCGTTCCACAATTTCCGGTAAACCACCGTCAGGTGAAGTTCCAACAATTGACATACCGGCTTTTTGCAGCATATCTTTATATTTGATATTCACTTCATAGCGGTGGCGATGTCGCTCCGAAATTTTTTCGGAACCATAAATTTGCGCCGTTTTAGAATTTGGCTTTAAGATACATTCATAAGCTCCAAGCCGCATTGTGCCGCCTAAATCACCGTCTTTATGGCGAATTTGCTTAGCGCCGTCTTTATCCCACTCGGTCATCAAACCAATTACCGGCTCGCAATGTTCATCAAGCTCAGTTGTGTTGGCATTTTTAATGCCGCATAAATTGCGCATTGTTTCAATAACAGCCATCTGCATACCAAAACAAATGCCTAAAAACGGCACTTTATGCTCACGCGCATATTCAATGGCATTAATCATACCTTGCGTGCCGCGTAAGCCAAAACCACCCGGAACCAAAATAGCGCTGACATCGTTCAGAATTTCATCTGCCGGCCCTTTTTCTAAGTCTTCAGAATCAACCCATTTGATTTTAACCTTATATTTATTGGCAATGCCGCCGTGAATTAGTGCCTCGTGCAAAGATTTATACGCCTCTAAAAGCATCATATATTTTCCGACCACAGCAATACGAACTTCGCCTTCAGGGTGGCGCAAAATATCAACAATCTGCTCCCATTTACTCAAATCTGTCGGTTGGTCATACGGCAAATTAAAATGTTTACAAACCTGCCGGTCCATTCCTTCGGCTGAATAAGCTAAAGGCACTTGATAAATGCTTGCGGCATCAAGCGCCGTAATCACATTTTCTTCTTTGATGTTGCAAAACAGAGCTAATTTTCGTTTTTCATTTTCCGGAATAGCCATTTGTGAACGGCACAATATCATATCCGGCTGAATGCCATATTCTTGCAGTTTTTTCACCGAATGCTGCGTTGGTTTAGTTTTTAGCTCACCGGCAGTAGGAATAAACGGCAACAGAGTCACATGAATAAACATTGTGCGTTCGCGGCCCAGCTCATATGCCACCTGACGAATGGTTTCCAAATACGGCTGACCTTCAATATCGCCCACCGTGCCGCCAATTTCGCACAAAACAAAATCTTCATCGTGAATGTCGGATAAAATAAATTCTTTAATTTCATTGGTAACATGCGGAATAACCTGAATAGTAGAGCCTAAATAATAGCCGTGACGCTCTTTTTCTATTACGCGCTGATAAATTTTACCGGTAGTAATACTGTCGGTGCGTTTGGCCGGCACGCCTGAAAAACGCTCATAGTGGCCTAAATCCAAATCGGCTTCTGTGCCATCATCAGTCACAAAAACTTCGCCGTGCTGACAAGGGTTCATTGTTCCGGGGTCAACGTTCAAATATGGGTCAAGTTTGCGCAAACGAACTTTATAGCCGCGTGCTTGCAAAATTGCCGCCAACGAAGCCGAAGCTAAACCTTTGCCTAAAGATGAAACCACACCGCCGGTAATAAAAATGAATTTAGAATTTGGATTTAAGTTTAGTTCAGACATATTTTTTTCCTTATGAAAATGCTTATTAAAAAGTGACAAAGGCACTTAACTGTTTTAAGCGCCTTTATGTCAGTTCAAAATTTTCAAAATTGTTACTCTGCAACCGGAACATTCGGAACTTCAGCCTCGGTCGGAACTTCCGGAGCACTTTCTTCCATCGGAGTTGTTGTCACAGGTGCTGCGCTGTCAACAAGAGATACACGTTGCACTTCAACCCTGCTGTAATAAATTGAAAGAGCCATACTCAAAGCAAAAAACAACGTTGCTAACACAGCAGTTGTGCGCGTTAATACATTACCTTTACCGCGCGCGCTGAGCAAACCGCCTATACCGCTGTCACCGCCCAAACCGCTAAGCGCTCCGCCGTTTGAACGCTGCATTAAAATCACTGCCACCAAAAAAATGGCGACAATCAGTTGTAAAACCAACAAAACAGAACCTAAAGAACCCATCTCTTTTCTCCTTTATCTTATTTTAAGGCATTTGCTGCAATAGCCACAAAATCATCGGCCTTCAAACTTGCTCCGCCGATAAGCGCACCGTCAACATCTGGCAATGTTAACAACTCTGCCGCATTATTCGGCTTTACCGAACCGCCGTATAAAATGCGCATTCTGTCGGCCACAGCTTTCCCAAGCTTTTTAGCCAAGGCAGAACGAATAGCCGCATGAACTTCTTGAACATCTTGAGCCGTTGGCGTTTTACCGGTGCCAATTGCCCAAATCGGCTCATAAGCAATCACAGTATTTTGTGCTGTGGCATTCTCCGGCACCGAGCGAGAAATTTCATTCTGACAAACTTCAATGGTTTTACTGGCATCACGCTCGGCCCCGGTTTCTCCAATGCAAATAACCGTAATTAAGCCCGCTTGGTGCGCTGCAATAGCTTTTTTCTTAACCAAAGAGTTCGATTCGCCGTGGTCAGTGCGTCGTTCCGAATGTCCGATAATAACATATTTACACCCGATATCGGTTAACATTAAAGGGCTGATATCACCGGTGTGCGCACCAAATTCAGCAAAATGAACATCTTGCGCTCCCAAGGCAATTTTGCTGCCGCGTAAACATTTTTTAACCGCACCTAAAAGAGTAAACGGAGGGCAAATCAGAAAATCACAATTATATTTTTGTGCTTTAACTTTTTCGGCAACAGCTTTTGCCAAAGCTGTTCCGTTTTCCAGCAAACAATTCATTTTCCAGTTGCCGGCAATTAATTTTTTACGAGCCATTTTTTTCCTCTTATTTTTCATTTAAATCAAACTGATGCCCTTTGTAGCACACTAATTTTTCTTTTTCCACTAAAAAAGCAGTTTAGCCACACTATTTTAATTTGTTGCATAAATTAAATTAATAATTGCAATAATTATTTATCTTTTTATAATGAACAAAAACAATTTTTTGAATAAGGAAAAAAGATGATTAGCAAATTTGCAAGTATGCGTGACAGTTGGTTCACTAAAATCATATTAACCGTAACCGCTTTGAGCTTTATGTCGTTGTTTGGCGTTTCCGGATACATTAGCTCGGCAAATCGTAATAAGACGGTGATTAAGGTTGATGATATCGAAATATCGCAGAATGAATTTAATTATGCCGTGCAAAAAGAAATATCTAAGATGCGTGCGGTAGGAATGGACTTAGACGAAGACGGCAAAGTAAAAGCGCAAATTGTTAATACTTTAGCGCAGACAATGTTGGAAGATGCCATTGTGCAGAACACAATGCGTAAATATAATGTTGATTTTACCGATTCGCTTGTGCGTAATGTTATCTTTTCGCAACCGCAGTTTTTAGACGCTCAGGGACGTTTTGACCGCGAGGCATATAAATGGTTCTTGAGCCGTGCAAACCAAACCGAACAAGAGCTTATTAATGAAATTAAGCTCAGTTTGGCGCGCAGATTGCTGGTAGATTCGCAGGTTTCATATACCAATGTTCCGGAAGTTTTATCAGAAAGTATGCAAAAAGTTCTCGGTCAGCGCCGCACATTCAGCTATATGAAAATAGCTAAGGACGATGCAGTTATCAATCGTCAGCCAGATGAAGACGAGTTAGATACTCTTTATGATGATTTTGCCGAAGAATTTGCCGTTCCGGAAAAGCGCGATATAACCGTTATGTTTTTATCGATGGACGACATTGAGAAGAATATTGAAATTGCGCCGGAAGAAATTGCCGCATATTATAAAGAGCATATTGATGAATATGAGCAGCCTGAGCAGCGCGCTGTGTTGCAACTGGTGTTTGAAAACGAGGAAGATGCAACAGCCGCGGCACAAAAATTAGCTAACGGTACAGGTTTTATGAATGTGGCAGCGGCAGCGGGACAAACCATGACCGATGTTTCCTTAGGCTATGTGGCGCGTGCTGATTTGGCTGATGAACTGGCTGAAGTTGTATTTGCCTTAAATAAAGGTCAAACTTCTGAAGTGGTTGAAATTGCCGATAGTTGGCAAATTTTGCGTGTAACCGATATTAAAGCTCCGCAAAAAGCCGATAAAGCAAAAGCAGAAGCCGAAATTGCCGATAGTTTGCGTCAAGATAAGCTTTATGATGCCAGCTATGAACAAATTAATGCTATTGAAGACAAGCTCGGCGCCGGTCAAAGTTTGGAGGATATTGCTCAAAGCTATGGTGTGGAATTAATAGCCGTGAAAAATTTGGCAGAAGATGGTACGGCAGAATTAAATAACGCGCAGTTGGCACAAATTTTGCAGAAAAATAAAGATGTTGCAGATTCAGCATTTACCTATAACGAAGGAGAAATTACACAAGCTATTGAAGATGATAATGGTATTTTGCTGGTAAGGGTTGATGGCATTATTCCGGAACATCAGCTACCGCGCGAAGAAGCAACACCGCGTTTGATGCAGTTGTGGCAAGACAGCGAAAAAACGGCTTTAACGCAGGAAAAAGTTGATAATGTATCGCAAGATTTGGAACAAGGCGATGCATTTTCTGCGGTTGCCGCACGCTATGGTTTGCGTGTTGCAAAATCTATGCCGATTAGCCGCCGCGAAACAATTGCCGATATAGCTCCGTCTGAAATGCTGAAGCTGTTTACTTTGCCGCAAGATGAAGCAACTGTTATTGAACAAGGTGACGATTATTTGGTTATTACAACAACTAATATATATGATGACAGTAAATCTTTAACTGCAACAGATAAAAATTTTCTGTTGCAAAGTTTGCATCAAGAAATTAGCCAAGAAATGGCAGATGCATTGTTAAAAGATTTTGCTTCTAAATATAAAGTAGAAGTAAACCAACATCGTATGGGGTTGGATAGCGAAGAATGAAAATAGTTTTTATGGGCACGCCGGACTTTGCTGTTCCGGCGTTGCAACGTTTAATTAGTGAACATGAAGTAGTTTGTGTATATACACGTGAGCCAAAGCCTGCCGGCCGTGGCAATAAAATTAATAAAACGCCTGTTCATTTGGTTGCGGAACAACATAATATTGAAGTTCGCACCCCAAAAACTTTGCGCACTGCTGAAGAACAGCAAAAATTTGCGGCACTTAAAGCCGATGTTGCTGTGGTGGCTGCATATGGCTTAATTTTGCCTAAACCGGTGTTAGAAGCATATCCGCTCGGCTGTTTGAATATTCACGCTTCTCTCTTGCCGCGTTGGCGTGGGGCGGCTCCCATTCAGCGCGCCATTGAAGCAGGAGATATAGAAAGCGGCGTAACCATTATGCAAGTGGCAGAAGGGCTTGATACCGGTGATATGCTGTGCAAAGGCACGGTTGCCATTACTCCAACCATGAACGGCGAAGAATTGCACGACAAACTGGCGCAGATTGGGGCTGAATTAATTTCCGCTGTTTTGCAAAATCCACAGAAATATCCGCCGCAGCCGCAAGATGAAGGGCAAACATGCTATGCGGCTAAAATTGATAAAGCTGAATGTTTGATTGATTTACATACTGATGTGAATGCTTTATATAATAAAATCCGTGCTTTCAGCCCGTTTCCGGCCATGTATTTTGAATATGAAGGCGAGCGTTTTAAGGTTTTAGAGACGCAGATTACTAAAAATACAAACCTCCCCGTAGGTATGTTAAAGCAAATTGATAACCGGCTGTTTTTAGGTTGTTTAAACGGAACTTTAGAAGTGCTGAAAATTCAGCGTCAAGGTAAAAAGCCAATGCTTACGGCCGAACTTTTGCGCGGCTATTCATTTTTGTTAGCTTGAGATACCGTAGAATTATCTGTTTTACAAATTAAAATGCACTAAAGATAAAATTTTACTTGAATTTTTTATCTTTAATGCTAAATTATGCCCAGTTTTTTTGAAACTTTATGCCCGTGCGGGGCTGTCCGCACATAAAATTTTAAGGAGAATAATAAATGGTTGTTCGCGTAGGTATTAACGGATTTGGCCGCATCGGCCGCTTGGTTTTCCGTGCCGCTCAACAAAGAAATGATATTGAAATTGTCGGCATTAATGACTTAATTGATGTTGATTATATGGCTTATATGCTTAAATATGATACAATGCATGGTCGCTTTGACGGCACTGTTGAAGTTAAAGACGGTAAGCTTGTTGTTAACGGCAAAGCTATCCGCGTAACGGCTGAAAAGAATCCGGCAGACTTGAAATGGGGTGAAATTGGTGCAGAATATGTTGTTGAATCGACCGGTTTATTCCTCACTAAAGAAAAAGCACAAGGCCATATTGATGCCGGTGCAAAATATGTGGTTATGTCGGCTCCGTCTAAAGATGATACGCCGATGTTTGTTTGCGGTGTTAATACCGATTCTTATGTTAAAGGCACACAGTTTGTTTCTAATGCATCTTGCACAACCAACTGCTTGGCACCGATTGCCAAAGTTTTGAACGATACATTCGGTATTAAAGAAGGTTTGATGACAACCGTTCACTCAACAACAGCAACACAAAAAACCGTTGACGGTCCGTCAGTTAAAGATTGGCGCGGCGGCCGTGCTGCAAGCGGCAATATCATTCCGTCTTCAACCGGTGCTGCAAAAGCAGTAGGGAAGGTAATTCCGGCTTTGAACGGCAAATTAACAGGTATGTCTATGCGTGTTCCAACCTTAGACGTTTCAGTTGTTGATTTAACAGCAAACTTAGCAAAACCTGCAACTTATGAAGAAATTTGCGCCGCTATGAAGAAGGCTTCAGAAGGTGAATTGAAAGGCATTTTGGGATATACCGAAGATGCTGTTGTTTCTTCTGATTTCTTGGGCGATTCTCACACATCTATTTTTGATGCCAAAGCCGGTATTCAATTAACAGATACGTTTGTTAAAGTTATCAGCTGGTATGACAACGAATGGGGTTATTCAAACAAAGTTCTTGACCTCGTTGCTCATATGGCTAAGGTTAACGGCTAGTTGAAAGAACATATGTTCCCCGCCAAACTGATTTTTTTATCGGTATAACGGGGAACTTTATTTGAAATATAAGGAATAAAACAAATGGAATATAAAACAATAGCAGATTTAGGCGATTTGAACGGTAAAGTTGCAATGCTTCGTGCTGATTTGAATGTGCCGATGGATGAAAATTTTCATGTGACAAATACGGCGCGCATTGACCGCACTGTGCCGACAATTAAAACTTTGATGCAAAAAGGTGCTAAAGTTGTGGTAATTTCTCACTTCGGACGTCCGGAAGGAAAAGGTGATGTTAAAAATTCGCTTAAACATGTGGCGCCTGAATTGGAAAAAGCATTAGGCAGCAAGGTTGTGTTTGTTGATGATTGTATTGGCAAAAAAGTAGAAGATGCCGTTAAAAATATGAAGGCTGATGAAATTTTGCTCTTAGAAAATCTTCGTTATTATGATGAAGAAAAGAAGGGCGATGAAGCATGGGCTGCCGAACTGGTTAAACCGGCTGATGTTTATATTTCTGATGCCTTTTCAACTGCGCATCGTGCGCATGCTTCTATGGTTGCTGCGCCGAAGTTGCGCCCGTCAGCTATGGGGTTGTTGATGGCTGAAGAAGTAAACGCTTTAACAACAGGTTTGAATGACCCTAAGCGTCCATTATTAGCAGTTGTCGGTGGTTCCAAAGTTTCTACCAAACTTGATTTATTGAACAATTTAGTGAAAAAGGTTGATAAACTGGTTATTGCCGGCGGTATGGCTCATACTTTTTTGAAAGTTCAAGGTGCAGCCGGTATTAATACCGAAAATTCGTTGGTGCAGATGGATATGCTTGACACGGCAAAACAAATTTTAGAAACAGCAAAGGCTAATGACTGCGAAGTCTTGTTGCCGCAAGATTTAGTTTGGGCTAAAGAATTTGCTGCTCATGCCGAACATCAAACCGTTGACCCTGATAATATTCCGGCAGGCGGCACATTGCTTGACGTGGGTGAAAAAACAATTGCTTATATTAACGGTAAATTAGATGAATGCAAAACCGTGGTATGGAATGGTCCGCTCGGTGCATTTGAACTTAAACCGTTTGATAATGCAACCAATAAAGTGGCTCAGCATGCGGCAGAACTGACCGTTGCTGGAAAATTAACAACGGTTGCCGGTGGTGGTGATACTGTTTCAGCTTTGGTTAATGCAGGTGTAGCCGATAAATTCAGCTATATTTCAACTGCAGGCGGTGCTTTTCTGGAATGGATGGAAGGAAAAGATTTACCGGGCGTTGTAATTATGAAAAAATAATGGCTCATTATAAATTATAATGTTTTTCTGCAAAGAGGAATTTCAGTTTATGTGTTTTAGGCATATAACATTGGAGTTCCTCTTTTAGTTTAGGTATTATGGTTTTTAAAAATCTTGTAGAAATTTTTATTTCTTTGTAGCACAGGGCAAACTTTTGGCTTATATTCCAATAGGGATAAAAATAAAAGGAGAAAAGTTTTGTTATTAGGTATGACCGTTATTTTGTTTGCTGTTGCCGCCGACCAGTTGAGTAAATGGTGGATTGATGGTCATATTATGACGGGGAGCGTTGCGGCATTTGGTGATTTTTATAATACGGTAAAAGTGTGGAACAGCGGTATTAGTTTTTCAATGTTCAGTCACCACGGCAATGCGGGAGTTGTTGTTTTAAGCGTTGTTGCATTAGCAGTGTGTTTGTTTTTGCTGCACTGGATGTGGCGCGAAACGAATCGTATAAAAATAGCGGCTTTAGGGCTGATTGTGGGCGGAGCAATCGGTAATGTGATTGACCGTGTGCGTTTTGGTGCTGTGCTTGACTTTTTGGACTTTCATTATGGTCAATATCATTGGCCGGCGTTTAATTTAGCTGATGCGTTTATTTGCATTGGGGCTTGTATTTTGATTTTTTTAGAAATATTTAATCAGAAAAAAAAGATTGGAGGATAAATGAAAAATATCGGTATTGTTGCAGTTTTGTTGGTTTTGTTGTTAAGTTCCTGCGGGTGGACAAAGAAGGATTTGGGCTTAGAACATCGTGGACCGAATGAAACAAATGTTAAGGTAAATAATCCGTTGATTTTGCCGCCGGAATATAGTGTTCGTCCGACAAATGCTGTGCCGTATTCGGAAGAAGATACCGCAACGGAAGAATAGTTAAACATGAAACGTTTTGTGCTGTTTTTTACACTGTGTCTGACAGCAGTATTTCCTGCATATGCCCGGTTGTTTAAGGCAACGGAATTTAATTTGAGCAACGGTATGCCGGTGGTGGTGATTGAAAATCATAAAGCGCCGCTTATTAAGCATATGGTGTGGTATAAAGCCGGTGCGGTTGATGAAATTCGCGGCAAAGGCGGGGTGGCTCATTTGCTGGAGCATCTAATGTTCCGCGGCACTAAGCTGATGAAAAAAGATGAATTTAATCGGCAGATGGACGAGATGGGCGCTGAACATAATGCTTTTACCAGTTTTGATGTGACGGTTTATCATCAGTTGGCTGATGTTAATAAACTTGAAGCGTTGATGGCGATGGAGGCTGACCGTATGCGCAATTTGGCTTTTGATGCGGAAGACTTCGCCGCCGAGCAGAAAATTGTGTATCAGGAACGTCAGCAGGTGGTGGAAAATAATCCGGCAGCGCCGTTTAATGAACGACTGAATTTGCTTTTGCGGGGCAATTCGCCGTATGGGCAGCCGATTACCGGTCAAAATGATGAAATTATGGCACTGACGTTTAATGATGCACGTGATTTTTATGCGCAATATTATGCGCCGAACAATGCTTTTTTGGTGCTTTCGGGGGATATTGAACCAGACTTAGCGCACATGTTGGCAGAAAAATATTATGGTAAACTGCCAGCAGCGGAAATTGAACGTGCAGAACCAAAGGCGCAGACCGAAGTTTTTAAAAGCACGCTTGAAATGGCTTTGCCGAACATTAAAACCACCAAAACAGTGCAAAAATTTTTGCTTCCGCCGCGTAAAGATTTAGTTGGAAGCTATTTTGATTATATGGTTTTGGCAGAATATTTAGGCGGCGGCGAAACTTCTGCTTTGTATCAGGACCTTGTGGTTGAACAGCAGGCAGCGGTGAGTGTGGCGGCTGATTTTTATTATTTATCGCGCGGCAATTGTGTGTTTAGTTTTTCAGCACGGCCGAACGAAGAAGAAAATTTTAATTGGGCGTGGTTTAAGCAAATTTTTGACGATGCCGTGGCGCAGGCAATGCACAACTTGACGGCGGAGGAATTGGAAAAAGTTAAACGCAAAATGATAGCAGATTTGGTTTATGTGAACGATAATCCGGAAGATGCGGCATATTGGGTTGGATATTCGTTGGCGGTGGGGCTGACATTAGCTGAAGTTGAAAATTTTGTTGAAGGCATTCAAGGTGTGAGTTTGGACGGTGTGAAAGAGGCATATGACCAACTTTTGGCGGCACCGCGTGTTGACGGTTTATTGAAGCCGCAAGAAACAACGGAGACAGCGCAATGACACGAAGAAGACAACACAGAACTATAGGATATTATGTTTGGCGGATTGTTTTGGCGTTTGCGCTGGTGGGCGGAATTTTTTATTATGCACCGAAGATATATGCACGGTTTGAATATTTGCCGATAGATGAAATTTTAGCAAATTCGGTGTTGAAAGACAGAACATTTCAGGCTGAAGTTAAAGAAATTAAAAGCGGTGATGTTAGAGCCTATTTATTAGAGGAACATACTAATCCGATTGTTAGTATTAGTTTTGCTTTTCAAAATGCCGGAACAGCGTATGAGCCGGAAAATAAGTTTGGTTTAGCCTTGATGCTGACAGAAATGCTGACGGCCGGCGGCGGTGAATATGATGCCAAAGAATTTAAGAACGTATGTGCGGAACACGGTATTAAAATTGATTTTTCGGTTTCGGCAGATAATTTCAGCGGCACATTGCAGTTTCCGAAAGAATTTACCGCTAAAGCTGTTGAAATGTTTAAAGCTGCACTTTATACCCCGCGTTTTGATGAAACCTATTTGGCACTGGTGAAAAAACAGCAGCTTTTAGCTTTGCAGGCACAGCAAGAACGGCCGGAGCAGGTTTTAGCGACAGGATTTAAGAAGTTTATTTTTGCCGGACATCCTTATGAGCGCGATATTTTGGGAACAAAGCAAGATGTTTTAGCTATAGAAGCGGCTGATTTAGATGAATATCGGCAAAAAATGTTGGCACAGAACAATTTGCTGGTTGGTATGGCCGGTGATTTGACGACAGATGAAGCTCAGCAGCTTTTAGCACAATTGTTTGCCGATTTGCCGCCGCAAGCATCAACTGAAAAATTGGCGGCGCTGAGCATTGAAACAACCGGAGAACAGCAAGCTATAATGCGTAATTCAGCACAGGTGGTGGCAAAATTTGCGGTGCAGGGAACTTTTCGCAACAGCGTAGACTTTTATCCATTGTATTTGGTTAACTATATATTTGGCGAATCGGGTTTAACCTCTCGTTTAAATCAAAAGATTCGTGAAAAAGAGGGGTTAACTTACGGTGTTTATACATATTTGATGATTAATCGGTCTGCCGCTTTGATTGCCGGCGGATTTTCAGCCACACCGGATAATTTTGCCCGTGCCATAGAACTGTTGCGGCAAGAGTGGCAACGTTTAGGTTTAGAAGGCGTTAGCGAAGAAGAATTATCCCAAGCCAAAAAAGCTTTGATTGAAGCATATAATTTGCGGTTTGCTTCAACAGAAGGTATTGCCGATATGTTGTTGGCAATGCAGGTTTATGATTTGGGAATAGATTTTTTGCAAAAACGTAATGATTACATTAAAGAGGTTACATTGCATGAGGCTAATGCCGCTGCTAAAAAATATTTTAATCAAGTGCCGGATTTAATGTATATCGGTATTTTAGAAAATGAGGAGAAAAATTAATGTTCGGAAAGCAAAAATCAAAAGCGTGGAAGTGTTTGAAAACATTGCATAAACATTATTGCAAGGTGGAAATGCGCGATTTATTTGCGGCGGACCGCTTGCGGGCGGAAAAATATTCGCTGCAGTTGGATAATATGCTGGTTGACTATTCTAAAAACCGTGTTGATGATAAAATTATGCAGGCGTTGTTTGCGCTGGCACGCGAGCGTGGTTTGGCAGAAAAAATTAAAGCAATGTTTAAGGGAGAAAAAATTAATCAAACAGAAAACAGAGCGGTTCTACATATTGCGCTGCGCAAGCAAGATGATGCGCCGATTTATGTTGATGGGCGCGATGTGATGCCGCAAATTAAGGCTGTTTTAGAGAAAATACGAGATTTTTCCGAAGCGGTGCGGTTGGGAAAATTTGTGGGCTATACCGGCAAAAAACTGACAAACATTGTGAATATAGGTATCGGCGGTTCTGATTTAGGGCCGTTTATGGCGGTGGAAGCGCTGAAGCCTTATTGGGCGAAGGATATTAAATGCTATTTTATTTCTAATATTGACGGTACGGCGTGTGCCGAAGTTCTTAATCGGTTAGACCCTGAAACAACGCTGTTTATTGTGGCATCAAAAACATTTACCACCATTGAAACGCTGACTAATGCCAAAACTTGCCGTCATTGGTTGGTAGATGCCTTAGGCGAACATGCGGTGGCAAAACATTTTGTGGCGCTTTCAACCAATAAAGCTGAAGTGGAAAAATTTGGCATTGATGCGGAAAATATGTTTGAATTTTGGGACTTTGTCGGTGGGCGTTATTCCATGTGGTCGGCTATCGGTTTGATTATTGCCATTGCTGTAGGCTACAAAAATTTTGAGCGTATGTTGGAAGGGGCATATGCTATGGATAAGCATTTTGCTGAAACTGATTTTGAACATAATATTCCGGTCATTTTGGCGCTTATTGGTATTTGGTATAATGATTTTTATGGTGTGCATCGTTACGCGGTGATTCCGTATGACCAATATTTGCAATATTTGCCAAGCTATTTGCAGCAGCTTGATATGGAAAGCAACGGTAAATCTGTGACTTTGGATAATAAATTTGTGGATTATGCCACCGGACCGGCCTTATTCGGAGGGGCGGGAACCAATGTGCAACATTCGTTTTTCCAGCTTCTGCATCAAGGCACGGAAATGGTGCCGACAGATTTTATTGTGCCGGCAATTTCGCATAATGAAATTGGTAATCATCATCAAATTTTGCTCTCTAATATTTTGGCGCAAGGTGAGGCTTTGATGCACGGAAAAACCGAGGCAGAAGCTGCTTTGGAGCTTGAAAAGGCTGGTAAGAGTAAAGCGGAAATCAATCGCTTGAAAAAGTATAAAACTTTCAGCGGCAATCGGCCGTCAAACACGATTGTGTTCAAAAAAATAGACCCGTATGCGCTGGGTATGCTGGTGGCAATGTATGAGCATAAAGT
The DNA here is from genome assembly GCA_017460085.1 of Alphaproteobacteria bacterium. GTDB lineage: Bacteria > Pseudomonadota > Alphaproteobacteria > RF32 > CAG-239 > RUG410. The sequence continues at coordinate 45,478 of JAFUBQ010000004.1, read as the reverse complement.
TTTTGTTCAAGGGGTTATTTGGAATATCAATTCGTTTGACCAATTTGGAGTGGAATTAGGCAAACAGCTGGCGCTGAATATTTTGCCGGAAATTGAAGGAACAGCGTTTGGAGTGGAGCATGACAGTTCAACCACAAATTTGATTAATTATATTAAAAAAATGCGTAAATAGAAGGTGTTATTCATGACAATTCGCGTTTTACCTTCAAATTTAATAAATCAGATAGCGGCCGGCGAAGTTATTGAACGGCCGGCTTCGGTGGTGAAAGAATTGGTGGAAAATGCCATTGATGCCGGTGCCAAAAAAATTGAGGTTACCCTTGGCGGCGGCGGTAAAAATTTGCTTATTGTTAATGATGACGGGTGCGGAATGTCGGCGGAAGAATTACCTTTGGCGGTGGAGCGGCATGCAACCTCAAAATTGCCTGATGATGACTTATTTAATATCAGTTTTTTGGGGTTTCGCGGAGAGGCTTTGCCCTCTATTGCTTCGGTGGCAAAATTAAGCATTTCTTCTAAGCAGAAAGATGCGGAAAACGGCTGGCAAATTTGCATTAACGGCGGGCAGAAAGGGCAGGTGCAACCTGTGGCTTTGGCAACAGGCACGCGTATGGAAGTGCGCGATTTGTTTTATTGCACACCGGCGCGATTGAAGTTTTTGAAAACCGAAAGTGCAGAAGCTGGACAATGCGTGGATATGCTACAGCGCATTGCATTGGCAAATCCGCAGATTTCCTTTTATTTGTATAGTGACGGCAAAAAGAAGGTGGCTTTGAACGCTTGTCAGGGAGAGTTGTTTGATGCCAGACAAAAGCGTATTTTTGATGTTTTAGGGAATGAATTTGCGGAAAATTCTGTGCCGATTACGGCGGAGAATGAATTTTGCCAAATCAGCGGTGTTGTCAGTTTGCCGACATATCATAAAGCCAATTCATTATCAGAATTTTTATTTGTGAATAATCGTCCGGTGCGCGATAAATTGCTTTTGGGCGCAATTAAAGGCGCATATCAGGATATGATGATGGCGGGACGCTATCCGGTTTGTGTGATATTTATTCAAGTTAACCCGATGTATGTTGATGTTAATGTGCATCCGACCAAAGCAGAAGTGCGTTTTTATGATAATGGGGCGGTGCGTGGGTTATTGGTTAGCGCCATTCGCAATGCTTTGAGTTTTGGTGGGCAAAAAAGTGCGCAAACCGATGCATTAGAACATTTATTAGCGCAAAATATTGAACCGCCGGCGAATTCTTTGCGGAACACTATGGATATTGGCGAAGTTAAAAATGTGGAAGATATGTTTCAGCCGATGCCGAAATATATGCCGGTGCCGGAAATGGCTTTTCATTCACCGCAAATTGATGTACCGATGCCAAGAAATTTTTCTGTTATGCGCGGCAAAGGCGGAGCTAAAACGGCAGATATTCCGCATTTGGAGCATATGTACTCGGTTAAAGTGGCAGATGCGCCGTTGGAAAAAACTTTGGCGGAAGCAGAAGTTGGAGAGCTTGGTTTAGCAAAAGCACAATTTCATAATACATATATTATTGCGCAAACGGCTGATAGTTTGGTGATTGTGGACCAGCATGCGGCGCATGAACGTATTACTATGGAAAAAATGCTGCAAAGTATGGCCGAACATAAACAGCAGCCGACACAGATGCTTTTGTTGCCGGAAGTGGTCGATTTAAGCCAAACGGAAGCAGCGGCACTATTGGAAAATGCGGAACAAATCAAAGCCTTGGGGTTGGTGTTTGAAGCATTTGGAACAACGGCGGTTTTGGTGCGCGAAGTGCCGGCAATTTTGGGCGAAACAGATGTTAAAAAACTGGTCAGAGATTTAGCGGCGCAAGCGGCGGAATGGGACAATACATTTGCTTTACAAGATAAAATTCATCATCTTTGTGCTACAATGGCATGTCATGGTTCGGTGCGGGCAGGGCGTACGCTAAATATTGAGGAGATGAATCGCTTGCTGCGCGATATGGAAAAAACGCCGCATTCCGGACAATGTAATCACGGCCGGCCGACGTATATTAAAGTTAAAATAGAGGATATTGAAAAGCTATTTGAGCGCCGTTAATGTAGATTTTATAAAAAAAGAGCCTTGAAAATTTTACCAAATGGCAGATTTTTCAGGCTCTTTTTTTGTTTATAGATTCATTGCTAACCAATGAAGCGCAACATTTGCGGCGATGAACATGGCAATGGCGACAACGCTCATTATTACCAAAATGCCGGCAGTGCGTGCCTTATCGGCTTTTGGGGTATTTGCTGGCAACACATTATACTCTAGAGCATAGATGAGTGCTAAACAGACAAGCGCTACCGTTGCGGTAGCTAATGTTTCATTAGGCTGAACCACGCAATACATGGAAGCCAAAGCAGCGACGCTGAACAGAATTAGCGCTGCCGCGTGAGTTAAAATCTTTTTCATAATTTTCGGTACGGACTTTTACCGCAGCCTGTTTTCTTTTTTTATATAAATTATATCTTCACTTTTAATTTTTATGTGTTAAATTAAAAGACAAGGAGATTAAAGATGAGTAAATCATTGATTAAAAATATGATAAATATGGTGTTTAAGAATGAGGAAAGTAAAAAGGTAAAAAATCTTAAACCGTCGAAAGCGCGCATAATTCAGAAGAAATATTTGGAGCAAACGTGCGATGATGAAAGTATATCTTCGTCAACATATACAGAAATTGCCAAGCAGCTAGAACATCAAAAATCAGAAATTTTTAAGGCAGCTGTGTTTTATTTGGAACAAATAGCACTTAATGAAAATAAATTATCAGCTGATATTTTAACAATTTTACAAAATTATAATGCGGTAAATAAACGTTCACAGGAAGATAGAAATTATCTGCAAAATGCAATAAATGAACTGAAATCAGCCAATATTAAATAATGGATTATATATACTAATAATTGATATTTTTCTTGACATTATATTTTTAAGAGTGTAATACTATTTATGGCAGACGGAGATGTCTGCCGTATATTAAATTGAGCTAATTAAGGAGAATGTATAATGTCAACTGGAACTGTAAAATGGTTTAATACTCGTAAAGGATACGGATTTATTCAACCTGCTAACGGTGGTAAAGATGTTTTTGTGCATATCACCAAGTTGGAAGAAAAAGGTATTCGTCGTTTGTCTGAAGGACAGCATGTTAGTTATGAAACATATGATGACCGAGGTCGGATTGCTGCCGGAGATATTGTACTTTTGTAAGATTATAAACCATTGTTTCTATTTTATTGAACGTTATGCACCGCCATTCTTTTGCGGTGTATTTGTTTTTATTAAATTATTATTTATTAAAAAGCTTGACAGTTTTAATTTTTAAGGACTAATATATCAATATAAACGGGGTAGAAACTGATGATTAAGTTTGCTGATTTGACATATTCCGAAGAAGAGCTGACACAAGATGCAATACATTTTTTGGAAACAGCTGTTTATGAGCCTGGCTATGTTGATAAGGTGAAAGAATTTGTGGATGATGATTTGGCAGATTTTACACTGTTTTTTAATGATGATAAGAATGTTTTTTGCAATATATATTCCGATGAATATCAAAAAGGTTATGTTACCGATGGCAACAATGTGGTGCCAAGGGCGGATTTTCGGTATTTGAGCGCAACTGTTGAAGACTTATTCAGACCTTATGATGTTGATGATGAAGAAATTGAACGCTATGTTTTTGCTTTAGATACCGAATTTCGTAAAAATGCTTATTGTTCGCATATGGAACCGTTTTTTGTGGGTGAAGATGCCGTTATTGCAACTGTTATGATCGGTTATGCCCGTAATCCGCTGTTTTCAATTTATTCTATGGTGCGTGAATGGGCAATGGCTATGCATTTTAAATATATGTATCCGGAGGCTATGCGCAAATTTGGATATCGTTATCAGTTAATTAAAAATAATTTCAGCGGTGAAGAACGATTGCGCCGACTTATTACATATCGTGATAAATATAAACTTACTCTGCAAAATATAGGTTCGTTGCGCGCTATTCATTCCAGCGTATTTGCCTATGTGTATCTTTATTTGAAAGCGGTGCAAACCCATGAAGTTTTAACTGCCGAACAATTTATTTTAGACAGCTCTACATCACAAATTTATTTATTATTACAAGGTGAAGCTATTCAGAATATTGACTATCCGGTAGTGCATTATGCTTTGGAAAAATTAAAAGAAGGTGAATATAAAAAGCTTTTTAATGCAGATGGTTCAATTAATTGGCTAATGCTTTATGCTTTTGTGTTTGATGCTATTAAAAATGTTGGCAATACTGATAAGCTGCGCTATTTTGGTTTTGATAGCATTGAAGCGCGTGCTATTCAGTCTTTTTGGAATAAAAGCGCAAATATGCAAAGTATGCTGAAAATTTTGCGCCGTTTGGCTATGGATAATAGTGATCCGATTATTAACCAACTGATTGAAATGTGCGAATATCGTTTGGGCAGACCGAATCATTCTAAAGAAAAAATGGAGCAATTTATTGAAGAAACACGGAAAATTTTGTTAAAACGTGCTTTTGAATTGACACAACCGCGAACCATGGACCAAACATTGATAGCCGCTTTTCCTTCAGTGTTTTTAGTATATTTCCAGTGGCATCATAATTTGCGCACAATTTATCCTAAGGTTCCTAAAAAGCAAGTGGAAGAAAATAATTTGCGTATGCAAAAAACTCAAGCGGAAGATAAGTTGAAAAATCGAATTTATGCAGATGATGTTCAAAAAGTTAAGTTTAGAGAAGTGGCAAAAGACAGAACTAATCGTCAAGAAACTGAGCGTACACAGCGAAATAAAACTGATGATGAGCGTTTACGTATGCATATTTTAACCGATAGTGAACGTCAAAAATTGCGTGATGATAGGCAAAAAGAGGAGCAATCTCGGCAACAAAATGCTACTTTAATTTCAGAGCGTGTTCAAAAGCAAAATTCTTTATAAAGCTAGATTATTGATAATATTTGTTCCAGTAGTTTAACGCTGTTTTTTGGGGCATTATCCCAAAATGAGGCATATTGCTCAGCATGGTGCTCGCTTCCAGGAGTGTCACTGATTTGCCGCACACATAAAAAAGGAATTTGGTGTAAAAAACAAACGTGAGCAATGGCGGCACTTTCCATATCTACAGCCAATGCTTGCGGAAAATGCTGCTTAATATTTTGCAACTCATCTATAGAGGTAATAAATTGGTCGCCGCAACATAATAATCCATGTTTTAACATATTTAATTTTGCTGCCAGTTTATCATCAGAATGATACATCAACGGCATATCTTGTACTTGACCGTGCTGATAAGGTTCGCCGCACCACACATCATGATATGTAATATTTGTTCCTAATACAAAATCTCCAATATTAAGCGATGCATCTAATCCGCCGGAAATGCCAATGTTAATAATTAAATCAGGCTTAAAATCGGCAATAAGATGGGTGGCTCCGATAGCGGCATTAACTTTGCCCATTCCGCAGACAACCGCGATTATGTTGTGTTTGTGCCATTTGCCTGTAATATATTCTCGTAAAGCAATTGTTTGTGTTTCAAAATTTTGTAATTGACCGGCAAAAAATTCTTTTTCTTTTTGCATTGCCATAATTATACCGATGTTCATTTGTTTATTCCTTTTTATTTTACAGTATTCAAATATTTTTCAATAAGCAGACTGAATGTTTTTATCATTTGAGCATATGCCGGCTTTTTGAAATTTACAATTAAATCATATGCTTGTTGCAAACTTCCCCATTTATAATCCGAAAATTCTTTATCTTTGGTATTCAAATCAATTTCCGAATCATCACCGGCAAAATAAAAAAGCGACCAATACATTTCTTGGCCGGCATAGTGCCAACCGCGAGCTTTTGTGGCAGCCAATATTTGCGGTGGAAAGCGATAGCGGGCAGGGGTTTCCATTGTTTGCACCAACACAACATTTTTTAAAGATGTTTCTTCTTGCAATTCCCGCTTAGCGGCTTCAGACGCTGTTTCTCCGGCTTCAATACCACCTTGTGGAAACTGCCATGCATCGGCTTTATCGCTACGTTTACAAAGCAAAACTTTCCCTTCTTTATTGAAAACGACAATACCGGAATTAAGCCGAAATAGTTCAGTCATATTTATTTTGCCTCAGTTTTGGCTGAATCTGCTTCAACGTTTTCGATATCAGCATTATCGTTTTGTGCATATAAATACAGAGCTTTAACCAAATCTAGAGCGCGAATAAGCTGGTAGTCATTTGCCTTATTATCTTTATCTTCATCTTTTTCATCTTTTTGCTTTTTCTGATTTGGATTTTCGTTGGCTTGTTCATTTTTCAGAGCGCCTTTCAAATCAGCTTCGCTTAAATTCAGCCCATATGATTTTATTTCTTCCAGTTTTGCTTGTTTCACTTCGATATCCGGTTCAATCCCTTTAGCTTGAATTGAACGTCCGGATGGTGTGTAATAGCGTGCGGTGGTCAAGCGCATTGCTCCTTTATTGCGCAAAGGAATAACCGTTTGCACTGAACCTTTGCCAAATGATTTTTGCCCTAAAATAACCGCACGATGGTGGTCTTGCAAAGCACCGGCAGTAATTTCTGAAGCTGAAGCCGAACCTTCGTTTATCATAACCACAATAGGTAAACCTTTGGCAATATCACCAGGTGTGGCAGAATATTTGATGGTATCTTCTTCATTGCGTGAACGGGTGGAAACAATTTCGCCGCGCTCCAAAAATAAATCTGAAACTTTAACGGCTTGGTCAAGTAATCCTCCAGGATTATTACGCACATCTAAAACCATACCGGCTAACTTGTTCTTCAGTTTCTGTTGTGCATTTTGCATTGCATCTTTCACATCTTTATCAACATCTTCATTGAAAGCGGAAATACGGACATATAATATATCATCATTCTTAATTTCGCTCTTTACTGATTTAATTTTGATTATATCGCGTGTTAAATCAACATCAAATGGTTTTTCTCCGCTGCGGCGAACAGTAATTTTTACCTTTGTTCCCGGTTTGCCGCGCAATTTTGTTACAACTTCGTTTAAGGTTAAACCGATAACCGTTTCATTATCAATATCGGTAATAAAGTCACCGGCTTGAATACCTGCTTTAGCTGCCGGTGTATCATCAATTGGCGAAACAACTTTAACAACACCGTTTTCCATGGTAATTTCAATGCCCAAACCGCCGAATTTGCCACTGGTTTGTTCGTTCATATACTTATAGTCTTCTTCGTTTAAGTAGCTGGAGTGCGGGTCAAGTGAAGTCAGCATGCCGTTCAAAGCCGATTCAATGAGTTTTTTATCGGTTTCTTCTTCAACATATTGCGCTTTGGTACGTTCCATAACTTCACCGAATATGTTCAATAATTCATATGTATTTATTGTTTCATCTTTAGTTTCTTTTTTTTCTTTGGCATTAGCACCGGAAAGTGCAATACTGGTGATAATTGCGATACTGATTAATAATTTTTTCAACATATTTTCATTCCCTTTTCTTTAGTTTTTTGACATCCATTCATTCGGATTAATCGGATGATTGTTTTTTCTGATTTCCATGTGTAATTTAGCATTGCTGCTGTTTGGCATAACGCCTAACGGCTCTCCGGCCAAAATAACTTGTCCTACTTCCGTATATGTTTCGTTTAAGCCGCTTAAAAGCGAGGTATAACCTTCGCCATGGTCAATAATAATTAAATTGGCAAAGTTTTTGAATGGTCCGGCAAAAATAACCGTGCCATCATATGGAGCAATAATTTGCGCCTTTGCCGCGGTTTTGATATCTATGCCGTTAGATACAACACCTTTGGAAAGTTCTTGATGAAATGCGGTAATAATTTGGCCGCGAGCCGGACGTAAAAGCCGGCCTTTAGCACGGCTGAATGCAACTGAACCTTTAGGTAAACCATCAGAAATATCTTGTTTTTCATAAGCGGCGCGGGCAGCACTGTGGTCATTAGTTTGACGTAAATCATTAGCAGCCTGCTGTTTTGCCAAACGCTCTTTTTCTGCCAATTGACGGCGTTGTAATTCACGTTGTTTTTCCAATGCTTTTTGTTTTTCCAATTTATCCAATAAATCACGCAAGTCATTAGCTTGTCCGGCCAGTTGCTGAGCTTTTCGCTTAGTTTCAACACTTTGTGCTGAAAGCTGATGGTACATAGCGCTTTTTTGCTTGGATAGACGTTCCATCTCATCTTGTTGCTGTGCCAATAACTCATTTTCTTTTTCGATGGCTTGTTTGCGCTTGGCAATTTCAGCTTTTTGATTATTAATATCTTCAATACTCTGACGAATAATTTCCGCACGGTCCTTTAAGGCATGAACACTACCGCGTAATAAAATACTGCTGCGCATAACTTCTACCGGAGATAAAGGTTGTATTAAAATAGCCTCAGATGGACGCAAAGCCAATGTTTGTAACGCTGCCAATGTTTCAACCAACATATCGTGTTCGGCATCAAACTTTTTTTCCGATTCGTTTAAATGTTGCTGCAAAGCATCAATTTCTTTTTGTTGACGCGCCAATTCATCTTCTCCGGCTTGGATTTTTTTAGAGGCTTCGCGCATTTTTTTGTTCACTGTTTCAATTTCATTCTTAACTTCATTTGCCTGTTTTTCAATACGCACACTTTCTTGTTGCACACGTTTTGCTGCAGCCTCAACTTGTGCCAAATCATCAGCCGACAAATTGTTTGCTTCGCCTTCAAGAGTTTTTTGCAAGGCTGTTGATATATTTTTTTTCGGCGGAAGCGGAGCCACATCAACACGCGCTAAAACGGTTGAAGTAAGACTGAAATAAAAAGCCAATAAAGCAAGAAGTCTCAATTTCGTCACGGGTGTTCCTTTATTTTTCCAACAGTGAGTGACCGGTCATTTCTAACGGTTGTTCTATGTGCAATAAATCAAGCAATGTTGGCGCAATATCGGCCAATTTACCATCATGCAAAGCCTTTACTTCTGCCGGTGCATTATAGATAACGGCGCGAACTTTGCCCACTGTGTGAGCCGTATATGGCTGGCCGGTTTTTTCATCAACCATTTTTTCTACATTGCCGTGGTCTGCTGTTACCAACAAAACGCCGTCAACTTCTTTAATGGCTTTGGCAACTCGTCCCAAACATTCATCAACTGCGGCAACTGCTTTTAATGCAGCTTCCATAATGCCGGTGTGTCCGACCATATCGCCATTGGCATAGTTGCAAATAATGGTGTCATATTTTCCGCTTTTTATAGCTTCAACCAGTTTATCGGTTACCTCATAAATGCTCATTTCCGGTTGCAAATCATAAGTTGCCACTTTCGGACTGTTAATTAAAATGCGGTCTTCTCCTTTGAACATTCTTTCTTCGCCGCCGTTAAAGAAAAATGTGACATGTGCATATTTTTCGGTTTCGGCAATGCGCAATTGTGTTAAACCTTTGTTTGCAACTACTTCGCCGTATATGTTTTTCAAGGCTTCTGGCGCAAAAATTGTTTTCATAAAGCGGTTATGGTCAACCGAATATTCGGCCATACCGACATCAATGGAAAATTTGATAATTTTTTGCCGTGTAAAGCCTTCAAACTTATCATCAGCCAAAGCATAAAGAATTTCACGGGCGCGGTCGGCACGGAAATTTGCCATCAAAATAGCATCGCCGTCAGCGGTGCCGGCATAATCACCAATAACGCACGGCAGCACAAATTCATCAGTAACGCCGGCAGCATAAGAAGCGCTCATTGCTTCATCGGTTGAAGCATAGCGCTTGCCATTTGCCGATACAATATTATTATAAGCTAATTCAACACGGTCCCAGCGTTTATCTCTATCCATGGCATAAAAACGGCCGGAAAGTGTTACAACTTTGACATTTTTCATATCTTTAATCGAGGCATTAAATTCTTGCAAAAATCCTTGAGCTGAGCTTGGCGGAGTGTCGCGTCCGTCCAAAAAGGCATGAACATTAACTTTAATGCCGTTGCGGTTTAAAATTTCGCACAAAGCAACCATATGTGCCTGATGCGAGTGAACACCGCCCGGTGACATTAATCCCATCAAATGGCAGGTTTTGCCGTTGTTTTTTAATGTATTTATCAATTCAACAACAACCGGATTTTTTTCTAAAGTATGCTCGGCAATTGCTTGGTCAATTTTCGGTAAGTCTTGCATAACCACACGGCCGGCACCTAAATTCATATGTCCAACTTCCGAATTACCCATTTGTCCGTCCGGCAATCCTACGGCTAAACCACTGGTTTCGATTAATGAAGTTGGGCAGGTTTCCACCATTTTATGCCAATTTGGTGTGTGTCCTTGTTCTATTGCATTATCGCTTGTTATGTTTTTTCTATATCCCCAACCGTCCAAAATGAGTAGCATTACCGGTTTTTGCATTTTTTTTCCTTTCATCTTTTTCTTTTCAAAACATTTAAAATTTACACCATTATATATAATAAAACAAAATTTAAAAGCACTATTTATAATTTTATAAACAGGCTTATTTTTATAAAGCGTAAAAAAACAATTTTTATTGACAGTTTGAAGTTGTGTTTCTAAAGTAAACAAAAAAGATTGGAATAGAATATGAAAAAATATGTTTTATTAGGCGGACTGATTTTTTATTCTTTACCGGTATATGCCGGCGAGTGGTTTTATGATGTTTCCGGTGTGGCTGACGGTTTTTACGGCTATAGCCAATATGCTGACCGTTATAGGCAAGATTATCACCATCATCATACACCGGTGAGCGCGGAAATTTATACTTCAGGCGGATATCGGTTTGGTAATGATAATGAACTTAAAATAGGGATAGACGGGCAAGTTTCCGGCGGTAAAGAAGTAGAGGACTATAATCACGGTAAATGGGGCGAAAATATATATGGTTCGCTCAGCACCGCTTATGGCGAATTAAGCGTCGGTCAAATTTATAATGCGGACTACCAATTAGCTGTTGGAGCGCCGACTGTTGGTTATTTTAGAACAAATAATTCGCCGTTGACAGATTTTATAGCTAATCCGAATTGGCAGCGCCGACATCGTGTGACTTCGTATAGAACGCTTAATTCAACATATTTGAACACAGATGCAGATGCCATAAAAATGAGCTATACAACACCGGAATGGCAAGGGGTAAAGGCTGCATTTTCATATGCGCCGGACAGTTATTCGGAGGCAGGGTTAATTAATAAACACAGCCGCTATGACAATCGTTCATCTTATGCGGCAGGTTTATACTATAATGTGGTAACTCAGCCGGTGGAAATTGAAAGTTCAATCGGTTATGCATATAATTGCAAAAATAATCAAGAAGCATCTGCCGGTTTAAGTTTGTATCGCAAAGGCTGGACTTTAGGCGGTTCGTATCGGCAAAGTTGGACCACCGCAAGTGATTATAATTTGAACATTCGCAACTCCGATGACCAATTGCCGTTTTATGACGGATATCGTGAAGGTAGGGCATTTAATGTTGGTTTAAGTTATGAAATAGGGCCATTTAAAACAGGTGTTGCATATTTTGCCGCTTATGCTAAAAAAACAGATAATAAAGATAAAATAATCAGTTGGGCGAATCGGTTTGCTTTGAATAAATATGCGGCGCTGTATTTAACTTGCGCCTATGCCGAATATAAAGGGCAGCAAGATTTAATGAGCGGTAATCGCGGTTATGCAACAATCGGTGGTTTAGAATTAAATTTTTAGGAACTGTGAACGGTGGATATTTTAGTATATAGCGAAAACGAAAATTTTAAGCTGGATTTACAAGAGCAAATTATGCGTTATATTCCGCAGTGCCGTTTTGTGGAAGGTGCACCTGATGTGATTGTTCTTGATGAAAAATTTGCGATGTTTGAGCATTTGCGGCAAAAATTTGAGCAGATACCGATTATATTTTTGACGGATATATCTGATTTTGTTGCAACAAATTTGAATATACCTGTTAAAAAACCTTTTCGATTAATAAATTTGCTTGATATGATTACGGCGGCAAATAATAAGCTTGATTGTTCTACTGACGGTTATTTGCGTTTTAATCAATATGAGTTGCGGCCACAGCAAAAAGAAATAGAAGACTTGGTTACACAACAAATATATAAACTTACGGAAAAAGAAGTTAATATTTTAAAATATTTATATAAAAATGCTGATAAGTATATTGATAAGACAGATTTGCAAACTAATGTATGGCAATATCATCAAGAAGTGACAACGCATACGGTTGAAACGCATATATATCGCTTGCGGCAAAAAGTTGAACAATGCGGTCGGAGCTTAATTTTAATTGAAAACGGCAAATATAAATTGATTACACGGAGTTAGAATGCCAGAATTACCGCAAAAACAAATTTTAAGACTTAAAATAAAACCATTAACAATATTTAATGATTCACTTCAATATATATTATCTAAGTATATGTTTTTTATATTTATTTTATTTTTTAATTTTGCTTATTTGTGGCTTTTTGAAAATATAGACAGCGGTATATCAAATCCTTTGAGTATTTTATGGTTTGGCGGCTATTATATATTTTGGTGTGTTTTTTATCGCTATTACTATAGTTTGCGTCCGTATTTTTTCTTTAAGGCAATTACATCAAGTTTGAAACCTTCAACACAAGCGGTTGTTATATTGTTTTTAGTGATGACAATTGTAGCTATATTACCTATGTTGCCTCTTTTCTTGGGGTATAATAATGTTTATTTGGATTTTTATGAAAATTATGTGAGAAGCATTGAAGAATTATCTGATAAATCAGTTGAGGCTGCATCATGGAAAAGTGTTTTATGGGTTTATGGGTTGTTTTCCTTAGCCGCTCCTTTTTTAATATGCCGTCCGTATATGGCGTGGATTGCTTCATTATGCCGTCGCAATATTTCTTTTTCGGAAGCCGGATACAGAATGCGCGGTAATTACTGGAACTTAGTGCTTATCATCGTTATTTTGCTAATTCCGGAAATTATGGTAATTTATGCTGAAAAAAATAAGATATTGATGCAATATTCGGTTTTAGGCATAAATTCGGCTATAATTATATATGCCAATGTTGTTTTTGCCAAGATTTATGATTTTTTTTGGATGAAAGAGTAAAATTTGCAGCAATAAGAAAATGTTTTGTGAGCAAAGTTGCAAAAAATGCTTTACAAACAAAAAAAATATGATATAGATGTTGACAACATAGCAATATTATCAAAGTCGGAGCCGCAAGCTCCGCTTTTTTATTAAAGGAAAAAATATGCAAAAACACTATTTAGAAGATTTAATTGAGCCGATTGTTACCAAGCAGGGCTATGAGTTGGTGCGTATATTGACTATCGGGCAGGCAAATCTGACTTTGCAGGTGATGATTGATAAACTTGACGGCACAGATATTACGGTTGATGACTGCGCTAAGGTGAGCCGAGCATTGTCTGATATGCTTGATGAAAAAGACCCGATAGAAAATCGTTATTCATTGGAGGTTAGTTCTCCGGGGTTGGATAGACCGCTGACAAAACCGGCGCATTTTGAGCGTTATATTGGATATGAAATTAAGTTGGAAACCGAAGAAAAGGTGGAAAACCGTAAACGCTTTAAGGGTAAAATTTCTAAAGTTACCAATGATAATGTTGTGTTGGTAACAGAAGATGAAGAATACACAATTCCATTCGCGCTGATTAGCAAGGCAAAATTAGTGATTACCGACGAATTGTGGGAAGAATATCAAGCAGCTCATGAAGTTGCCGATTTTTAATTTTTATTTTAGAACGAGGAAAAAATGGAAAATTTTGAAAATATGCCTAGACCTGAAATTGTTGCTGTTGCCGATGCAGTGGCGCAAGAAAAAAGTATTAATCGTGAAGATGTATTTACAGCAATGGAAGTTGCTATTCAAAAAGCCGGCCGCACAAAATATGGCGCTGAGCACGATATTAGAGCTAAAATTGACCGTAAAACCGGCGCAATTGCTTTGTCGCGCTATCGTGAAGTTGTTGCTGATGATGCGATTATTGAAAATGATGCTGCGCAAATTTGCTTAAGTGACGCGCACGATTATGATAAAAATTATAAGGTTGGTGATTTTATTATCGATTCACTGCCGCCGATAGATTTTGGGCGCATTGCGGCACAAACGGCTAAGCAGGTAATTATGCAAAAGGTTCGTGAAGCAGAACGTAATAAACAATATGAAGAATATAAAGATAAAGTGGGTTCTATTATTAACGGCACGGTTAAACGTGTTGAATTAAACACACGCGGCAATATTAGCAGCGTTGTTTTAGATATAGGCAAGACAGAAGCAATGTTGCGTTATGATGAGATTATTCCGCATGAGAGTTTTAAAAGCGGGGACCGTGTGCGTGCTTATGTTTTAGATGTTCGCCGTGAAGTTAAAGGACCGCAGATTTTCTTATCACGCACTTGTCCGGAATTTATGGCAAAGCTATTTATGCAAGAAGTTCCGGAAATTTATGACGGCGTGGTGCAGATTATGGGAGTGGCTCGTGACCCTGGTTCTAAAGCAAAAATTGCCGTGCGTGCCAATGATAAAACAGTTGATCCGGTAGGGGCTTGCGTTGGATTGCGTGGTATTCGTGTTCAGGCAGTTGTTACTGAGCTTCAAGGTGAAAAAATTGATATTGTGCCGTATTCTGAAGATAAAGCACAGTTTATTGTGAGTGCATTATCGCCAGCAGAAGTAACAAAAGTGGTCTTAGATGAAGAAAATAACCGCATTGAAGTTGTGGTGGCTGAAGACCAATTTTCTTTGGCTATCGGACGTCGTGGGCAAAATGTGAAATTAGCATCACAGTTGGTAGGGGCACAAATTGATGTTTTGACCGAAGCGCAAGAACAAGAGCGTCGCTCTAATGAAAATAAGGTTCGCACACAACGCTTTATGGAAGCTTTAGATGTGGATGATATGATTGCTCATTTATTGGTTGCCGAAGGATTTTCAACAGTTGATGAAGTGGCGATGGTTGAATTAGGCGAATTGTCTGAAATTGAAGGCTTTGATGAGGATATTGCGCAGGAATTGCAAAATCGTGCTAAAGAATTTGTTGCAAAACGCAATGAAGAATTTGCCGCTAAAAGTAAAAAACTGAAAATTGATGAAAGCCTGAAAAATGTTGCCGGCTTAGACCAAGATATGATTATTACATTGGCAGAAAAAGGTGTTAAGAATATTGATGATTTAGCAGATTTAGCAGCTGATGAGCTGATTGAAATGTTGGGTGAAAATGTTCTTTCAGAAACTGAAGCTAATGATGTGATTATGGCAGCACGTGAACATTGGTTTGCTGATGGAAAAGATGCTGACTAGATAGATTGGCAGGGATAAATATGACTGAAGAGTTGGAAAGAAAGTGCGTTTGGACAGGTAAAGTTTTGAGTAAAACAGAGCTTTTACGTTTTGTTGTGCTTAAAAACGGAACTTGTTTGCCTGATTTTAATAAGAAAATAGATGGGCGCGGGTTTTATCTTTCCAACTCTAAGCAATTGCTGAATGATTTGATGACGAAAAAAAAGCCGCTGAATAAAATTTTGCACAAAGATGTGATTATGTCGGAAGATATGCCACAGGTTGTGGAGCAGATTTTGCGCAAAAAAGCGACAGATTCAATTAATTTGGCACGCAAAGCCGGTGATTTGGTATTGGGGTTTGAAAAAGTTAAAGAATGTATAAAAAAAGGCAAGGCAGCCTTTGTAATTTTGGCATCTGACGCCGGAGCTGACGGCAAGCAAAAAATTGCGGAAATAGCCGGAGAAACAGAAACATTTACTTTATTTGATGTTGAAACATTGAGCCAAACATTAAACAGGGAAAATACGGTTTATTTAGTAGTGAAAAAAAGTTCCATTGGTACAATGGTTCGTTTGGCATTGATGAGATATCAAACATATTTAAATATGTAATAACGGAGAAAAATAATAATGACAGAAGAAAGCACTAAAGGAAAATTGACATTATCCGGAAAAACGACTCTTACATTGAAAAAAACAAGTAAGAGCCCGTTAGCCGAAGGCAAGAAGGTGGTGCAAGTTGAAGTGCGTAAAAAAAGAAATATAACTCTGACCAAAACTACCGTAAAAGCGGAGGAAATTGATGAGGCTACGGCACAAAAACTGAAACTTTTGGCTGAAGCAAAATTGCATGATGCTAAGCGTAAGCAAGAAGAAGATGCTAAGGAAGCTTTAAGAATTAAACAACAAGAGGAAGAAAAAGCAGCCGAAATTGAGCGCCAAAAAGAAGAAGCGGCAAAAGAAAAAGCAGAAATTGCCGAAAAACAAAATTTGGAATCTGTAAAAAAATCGGAAGAAATTAATAAGACGATTAATAATTCTGATACGTCTACTGAGTATAAATCTAAGAAAAATAAAGACTATGATGATGACGATGATGATGAAGAATATTATAAAAAAAGCAAAAAATCCTCATCAACGGTTGAAAAACGCAGTATGACCAAAGAAGAAACATTTGAGCAAGAGCGTAAAAAAATTCAAAAACGCAGTTTTGAGCCGCAGCGCCGTAATAATAAAATCAATGTTAATAACTATATGGGCAGTAGCGATGATGACGATGATTATGGTTATATGCCACAGCGCCGTTTTAAGAAAAAACAGCCGAAACCGGTGCAAACGCAAGTTCCACCAGCAGAGAAAATTGTGCATGAGGTTATTATTCCGGAAACAATTACGGTGCAAGAGTTAGCTAACCGTATGGCGGAAAAAAGCGCAGATGTAATTAAACGCCTGATGTCCATGGGGGTTATGGCAACAATTAACCAAGCCATAGATGCCGATACGGCGCAGATTATTGTTGAAGATATGGGGCATAAATATAAGCGTGTGGCAGATAGCGATGTTGAAGAAGGTTTAGGCGGCGCTGAAGATGCCGCGGAAGATTTATTGCCGCGGGCACCGATTGTGACGGTGATGGGACACGTTGACCATGGTAAAACTTCATTGCTTGATGCTTTGCGTGAAACCAATGTGGTAGCTAAAGAAGCCGGCGGTATTACTCAGCATATCGGTGCGTATCAAATTACTGTAGCCAATGGGCAAAAAATTACGTTTATAGATACACCGGGGCACGAAGCATTTTCAGAAATGCGGGCCAGAGGTGCGAAAGTGACGGATATTGTGGTGTTGGTTGTTGCCGCTAATGACGGAGTTATGCCGCAGACAGTGGAAGCTATTCGCCATGCTCAGGCGGCAGAAGTGCCTATTGTTGTAGCTATTAATAAGATTGATTTGCCGGGGGCTGACCCTATGCATATTAAGACGGAATTGCTGCAATATGGCATTGGCGTTGAAGAAATGGGCGGTGAATCGCTGTGCGCAGAAATTTCAGCCAAAAAGCGAATTAATATAGATAAATTGGTTGAGGCTATTTTGTTACAGGCAGAAATGCTCGATTTGAAAGCAAATCCAAATCGTGTTGCAGAAGGTGCTGTGGTTGAGGCAAAAATGGAAAAAGGCCGTGGTTCGGTGGCAACTGTTTTAGTGCAGCGCGGTACACTCAATGTGGGAGATATTTTGATTGCCGGTAAAGAATGGGGCAGGGTGCGTGCCATGTTTAATGAGCATGGTAAAAAACTGCAAACTGCCGGACCGGCAACACCGGTAGAAGTTATTGGTTTACAAGGAACGCCAATGGCCGGTGATAGCTTTGTGGTGGCAAAAGATGAAACTCAGGCACGTGAAGTGACCGGCTATCGCATTCGTAAAGAACGTGATGCAAAGTTGGTTAAGAGCGCTAAATCTGCAATGGAACAAATGATGGATAAAATTAAATCAGGAGAATCCAAACACTTAGCGGTGATTATTAAAGCAGATGTTCAAGGTTCAATAGAGGCACTGGAAGGAAGTTTGAAAAAGCTTTCAAACGACGAAGTCAGTGTTCAGGTTTTGCACTCGGCTGTTGGCGGAATTTCGGAATCGGATATTACGCTGGCAAAAGCTTCTGATGCGTTTGTGATAGGCTTTAATGTTCGAGCCAATGCTCAAGCGCGTGATATGGCGCATCGTGATGGTATTGATATTCGCTATTATTCGATTATTTATGATGTTGTTGACGATGTTAAAAAAGCGCTGGAAGGTATGTTGACACCGGAATTGCGTGAAAAGATTTTGGGTTATGCGCAAATTCGCAATGTGTTCAATATTACCGGAGTGGGCAAAGTTGCCGGTTGTATGGTGACTGAAGGATTGGTAAAGCGTGGTGCTAAAATTCGTCTGTTGCGTGATAATGTGGTTATTCATGACGGTAATTTAGGACAGCTCAAACGCTATAAAGACGATGTTAAGGAAGTTAAAGAAGGTTACGAGTGTGGTATGAGTTTTGAAAACTACAATGACATTCAGGTTAATGACAACATTGAATGTTATGAAGTGGAAGAAATTGCCAAGACTTTGTAGTTTGATAAAGGAGTATGGAAATGGCACAAGAATTATCGCAAAGACAATTGCGCGTTGGACAAGAAGTGCGTAAAGTTATTGCCGAAGCAATAGAGCAAGGCGAGGTGCGTTCACCGGAAATTGCCGAAGCATTCATTACAATAACTCAAGTTGTTATGTCGCCTGATTTGAAATATGCCACGGTTTATTTAATGACATTAAACGGCAAAAATTTAGGCGTTGTTTTAGAGCAGATGCAGGCAGAAAAATGGTTATTTAAAAAACTTGTGGCAGCAAAACTGAAGCTTCGCTTTACACCTGAAATAAATTTTAGGGTTGATGATACATTTGATGAAGTTGACCGTGTGAATAAATTGATGAGCGACCCGAAAGTGCAAAAAGATTTGCAGAGTTCGGCGGAAGAATAAAATAAGCTTATAAAATTGTGTCAGAGCAAGTTTATAAGTTATAAAACGTTAACAAATTAAGAGTAATCTACAAAAAAAATATATGCTGTTAAAAAATGTTGACAGTTTTAAAAAAATAGATATAAACTTGCTGTGATACATAAGTTAGCCCTGATGGCGGAATTGGTAGACGCGCATGCTTCAGGTGCATGTTGCCTCAGGCAGTGGAAGTTCGAGTCTTCTTCAGGGCACCAGTTTTGAAAATCGTTCCGAAAGGAGCGTTTTTTTGTTAGTTGCTATTTTTTTACGGTGCAGTGTATCTGCGAATCAAGGAATTTAATCTTTTTGCAGCGCCATATTTTTAATTTGAAGATTCTGTCATTAAATCTAATACTTTGAAAGCAGGTTGCCTGTTTTTAAGTTTTTGTGAAAAATATTTGGCTTTTGTCTAATTAAGAGCAAAATAAGAGTATAGGTAACGGTTCTTAATGAGGGGATGGGAAATGAATCTGAACATAAAATCAGATATGCTAGAGAAAACTAATCGTAATGATTTATTACGTCTAGCGCAACTTATAACAGTTGACATGAAGGGAGATGATAATCGGTTTAATTATGTTAGTTTGTTATGTAATACCATGTCTGAGGCAGCTAAAACCGGACCGGTCAAAGCAGAATTTGAAGGTATGATGTTTGTGGTTGATAAAGGTGCAACAATGGCGCAAACTTTGCAGGCTTGGAAAGAACAAGCCGGAAAGCCTTTTGTTGAAAAATTTTCTCCGGATATTTTAGCGAAGAGTCAGAAATTTTCTGCAGATGAAACAGATTTAGGTGATACGTCTCGTTCATATTGGCAGGCAGCCGAAGCAGAAGTATTGTTAACTAAGCATCCCGAATATGCAGATAAATTATCGATGTTGCAAATTCTAAATGCTTTTAATAAAAGCAAAAGAAAAAATGTTGATGTAATAGGAAAGGCTCTTATTCAAAGTGCTAAAAGGTTTACGGAAGGGGAAGAAACTTTTCCGATAACTTTAGAAAATATGGTGGCTTTAAATGAAAATAAAGACCAACTTATTTTTGCTTTGGGTGTTGGCGTAAATAGTTCCAAATTGGAAAAACGCATTCATGATTCTGAGTTGAAAATGCTTAAAAATCTGCAACAGGAAGATTTAAATGTTGTATCGGATTTTATGATATCTTCAGGTTTAAAAATTGCAGAAAAGCATAATGAAGGGTGATTTCAGAAAAATCTTTACACAAGAAGTTAAAAATAGATTATCACAGGGGAAAATATTTAACCCTAATGCTAGGTAATAACTCAAAAAATACATCTGAATATTGAAGCGACCGTTTGTTAGCAATAGTGGAATATATACACCTAATTACAATGTAAAAATTACTACATTTGATAATTTTGGCTATTTGAAAAAGTTTATTGAATGTTTAGGTTATTGAATAAGATATATCAACGGTGACGAAGTCTAATGATGTAAAGTTTGATTTTTTAGTCAAAGTATTCGGTTCCATTATTTTTCCTCATTTAATACCTATTTTTATTTTACATATTAGCAATGTTTGTCTGAAAAGTGTTGACTTAGATATATCTTCATGATAGCTTTAAATATATTATACATTTATATTCCATCCAAGATGACATGGTATGTTTTTAAGAATAAGAGGCGGCTGGAAGTTAAATTTTTTATATAGCAAAAAAAATTGAGAGAATTGATAGGGAAAAATATGCCTGAAATTAGTGTAATCATTCCAACTTACAACGTCGAGCGATATATTGATATATGTCTGAATACTATTTTATTTCAAAGTTTTTCAGATTTTGAAGTTCTCTGCATTGATGACTGTTCAACTGATAATACGTTGCATGTTATTGAACAATATGCGCAATTTGATAAGCGTGTAAAAATTATTCCCAATACACATAAAGGTGGTCCAGATGTTTTACGTGGGATAGGTATTAGAAATGCGCAGAGCCCATACTGCGTTTTTGTTGATGCTGATGATTTTGTTTCACCTTACATGCTAGAAAAATACCTTAACAACATTAAAGCAAATGAAAGCGATTTTATGTGTGGCGCTTCTTTATCTTTCAATCGTAAAACCCGACAAAATCAAAAACATTCGCAATTACAGGAAAATGTCATTCTTGATTTTGTTCATGGTAATATATTTAATGCTGATAATACGCCTGGTTTTTTTCCTTTTTTTCTGAATTCTGAATTTTGGGGTAAAATTTTTAAAACAGAATTTATTAAAGATGCAACATTTAATCCTGATTCAGTGATTCAAGATATAGTATTTTGTATGAACTGTTTTTTTAAAGCGAAAAAAATTTCATACCTCTTAGAACCCCTGTATGTTTATAATTATCAAAGAGATGGAGCTATTTCTGCAAATTTTAATGAAAAGTGGATTGGAATTTTTTCATCACTTGATGAAATAAAGCAGATAATTGAAAAAACCGGTATGTACAATAAATACAAAAATGCCTATATAGATTTTAAAATTTCTCGCATTTGGTTTTATCTTTTAAAAGCACTACCTGAATGTCAAAAAGTTTTTTTTGAATATGCTAAAACTGCTTTTGCAAAAGAAGATTTTAGAAAATATGATTTGAATGTCTTATATAACAATAAGTTTTATCTTCATACTCTCGTTTTATTGCATTCTAATTTTGAGGAATTTCAAGTACATTATAATCTTGTAGGGAGTTTAAATGAAAAACAATAAACCTAAAATATCCATTATTGTTCCTGTTTATAATGTAGAAAGATATCTTGCTCAGTGCTTAGATTCTTTAATATTGCAATTATATGACAACTTGGAAATTATTTGTATTAATGATGGGTCAAAAGATGGTTCTTTGGATATTTTGTATAAATATGCCGCAAAAGATTCAAGAATAAGGGTTCTATCGCAAGAAAATAAAGGCTTAAGCGCTACTCGTAATCGAGGAGTAAAAGAAGCTACTGGAGATTGGATTACATTTATTGATTCTGATGATTGGGTATCTCTTTCTCTTTATAAAAAATTTGTTGAAGATATCAATAATTGCGAACAAATTATTGATATTTATATGTTTAATGGGTTTCATTTTGGCGCAATACAATTAGAAAATTTTAGTTGTGTATTACAGTTTTGGGATATGCTATATTGGAATGATTTTCAAAGAATGCCGCCAATATTTAACTTTGATGATACTGTATCTCCTTACTATGGTATGTTTGCTTCGTATTTAAAAATATATCGCACCGAATGGTATAAACATAATAATTTTAAGTTTGCGGAGGGCCTTATTTTTGAAGATATATTATTTCACATTCAAAGTGGACTTAAGGCAAAAAATATATATCTTAATGATGATTGGCTTTATTGTTATAGAGAACATAACATGTCTATTATGCATACTCATAGTGAAAAAGTTTTCGATATTTTTAAAATTATGGAACTTGTTAAGCATGAATTTATTGAACATAACATATATGAAGATAAAAAGTACTTATTTTTTAATATCCAATATACGCAATTTTATGAAAAGTTTCAAATATGTCCACAGGAATTGAAATATGATTTTTTACAAAAAGCAAAAGATGCATTAATGTCAACTTTGCCTGATTTAGATGAGAATGTGTATAATAAGGCCGACGACATTTTAAAATACTATAGCTTAATAAATCACTCGCTTTAACAAAAATATTACAAGTATGAAACTCCACCGGCGTAAGCCGGTGGAATTTCATTGAATTTTATTTCACAATATGCTAAAAAAAGCATGTAGTGGAGGTGTTGATTATGACTGAATACTCAAATAATGCACAAACAGAAAACAAATCCGAGTTAATGCAGGAGTTCGGTTTTGAGATTATTTATAATCCAGTCACTGATTCTTTTATTTTAAGACAAGATGGCCAACCAGATATTGATTTAGCCGGTAAAAATAGTATTGATTACAATGAATATAAGTCTGACTTGAAGCAAGAACTCGATGATATATTTGAAAAAAGTCTTAGCTATACGATAGAAAAACGAGATTTATACGAAACACTTAAAAACTATCCTTTTTTAGCTGCTTATTATGATATGGATAATGGTATACATGTTATTGAATATACATTAAAAGAAGAAAATCGTGAAAGTTGTATGCGAATATTACAAGAACGCGGTTTATCTGCCAAAGAAGCGAAAAATACCATAGATAGACTAATCAATCACAACAATGCCTTAGAAAATCAATCAAAACTTCTGCACGAACTTTCACATCGTGAAGATCAGTTAAAATATGGTAATAAAACTTATGATTTACCGCCAAAATATATGGCTAAACTTGATATGATGTCAGAAATTAAAGCAAATATGATACAGGCAGGTTTCGCTTTGGAGTGGTACAAAAAAACAGGGTCGCTGGAAGCTTTTGATTATTTAAATTGCGATATGACCGAAGTTAAAAAAGCTCTTCAAAATAAAAATATGAGCGATGAAGAAACAAAAGCCTTAATTGTTACAACTGTGCAACAAAATTGGTTAAAAGCCAATAATAATGATGATAGTTATTATGTAGAACAGGCCTATATTCAAGCAAGCCCACAATGTCATGATTATCCAATATGGGCTATAGAAGATAATAATGATTCGCAAAAACGCTATCATCAACGAGTAATGGATATGTTTCAAAATGTGCCGAAATTGGGAAATGTTAACAAATATATCAATTCTGATTTTCAGTTAAACCAGAATTTAGAAAAAAACTTGAATCCGCAATGTAATGAAAATTTAAAGATTCTAATGAAAACCGATTTACAAAATGCCGAACAATGTTCCCAAAATATAAAGCACTATCTGCAAATGATTGCTGCAGCATATGCTGATGGAAAACTTTCGCCGGAAGAAAGCAAAGAAATTGCCACTTATTTGCGAGGTACTATAAACAATCGAAAAAAGCATAACACATCTGACAATGCAGCTAATCAGCAAATGAAATATATACAAATGGCTCGTATGCAGCAAAAAATAAACAGTTGATTCAATAAATCCGGTTAAATTTACTATTTTGTTTGTAATATGAAAAAACACCGGCACAGGCCGGTGGATTTTCAACTGTTATGCAGTTATAAATAATTATTCTTGCGGCAAATCGATTTTAATGTGCAAATCTTTGAGTTGTTGCTCTGTCACCGTATTTGGTGCCTGCATCATCAAATCTTGCGCCTTGCCGTTAAGCGGGAACAAAATCACGTCACGAATAATTGGCTCATCAAGAAGCAACATCACCGTGCGGTCAATCCCCGGAGCACATCCGGCGTGCGGCGGAGCGCCAAACTTAAATGCGCTAATCATACCGCCAAATTTGCTATCGACCACGCTATGATCGTATCCGGCAATTTCAAATGCCCGATACATAATTTCCGGCAAGTGATTTCGCACTGCACCCGATGCTAATTCAACACCGTTACACACCAAATCATATTGATAAGCTAAAATATCGAGCGGATTTTTATTGTTCAAAGCATCTAAACCGCCCTGCGGCATAGAGAACGGGTTATGTGAAAATTCAACCGCACCTGTTTCTTCATTTTCTTCATAAAACGGAAAATCGACCACCCAGCAAAGTTTGAACGAATTTTTATCAAATAAATCAAGTGCTTCACCAAGTTTATTACGCACAATGCCGGCAAATTTATTAATTTTTTTGCCGCCCATGAACACCACTGCATCACCATCTTTTGCGCCAAACATATTTTTCAGCTCAGCTAACTTTTGTTCATCAAAAAACTTAGCAATACCTTTGGCTCCTGCATCGCTGAAAGCCACATATGCCATGCCGCCGAAACCTTCTTCTTTAGCAAAAGCATCAAATTTATCAAAAAACGAACGCGGTTTATTGCCTGCTTGCGGCAAAACTATGGCACGAATTTGCTCACCGTTTTGCGCTTTTTCATCATAAACTCCGAAGCCGGAATGATTAAAGAACGATGTTGCATCGGCAATTGTCAGCGGATTGCGCAAATCTGGTTTATCGCTGCCGTATTTAAGCATTGATTCACGGAACGGAATGCGCACAAACGGCGCTTGGTCCACAGTTTTACCATTGGCAAACTCATTAAATATTGTCCCCATCGTCTTTTCAATTACTTTGAACACATCTTCTTGGGTAACAAAGGACATTTCCATATCAAGCTGATAAAATTCTCCAGGGCTACGGTCGGCGCGCGGGTCTTCATCTCTAAAGCATGGTGCAATTTGAAAATAGCGGTCAAAGCCTGAAACCATTAGCAATTGCTTAAACTGTTGCGGTGCTTGCGGTAAAGCATAGAACTTCCCCGGATTTAAGCGTGAAGGTACTAAAAAGTCACGTGCGCCTTCCGGTGATGAAGCTGTTAAAATCGGCGTTTGATATTCCGTAAATCCTTGTTCTACCATCAAGCGGCGCATTTCGGCAATCACCTTAGAACGCAACATAATATTGCTATGAATTCGCTCGCGGCGCAAATCTAAAAAGCGATATTTCAAGCGCAATTCTTCCGGTTCATTACCTTCACCAAACACTTGCACCGGTAATACATCGGCTTCGGAATATATTGTGATATTATTAACTTTAATTTCAATATCTCCGGTTGGCATATTTTTATTAATGCTTTCGCGTGCTACAACCTCTCCATCAACGCCTATAACGCTTTCTACTCGGATATTTTCCATTTGCGCAAATAAATCAGATGAACTGTCAAAAACGCATTGCGTAATACCATAATGATCGCGTAAATCTACAAAGCACAAATTACCTAAATTACGTTTACGATGAATCCAACCGGCTAACTTAACTGTTTGACCGATATGTGAAGCGCGCAGTTCGCCGCATGTGTGTGTTCGATATTCGTTCATAATGTCCTCATTTTTATATTCAAAAACAACTTACACTGTTCTAACGCGGATTATTTATAAAATCAACCACAAAAAACAGTTGAAAACAAAACTTTATTGCAATATGGTAATTTTTATGATAAATTTGTCGGATAGATGGAGCGCAAGACAGATGATAAGAGATGTATACAGTAATACCATAACCATAGGACAACGTGATTTGGATGCGCCCAATCATTGGCGTATGATGAAAAAT
This sequence comes from Alphaproteobacteria bacterium, assembly GCA_017460085.1. Classification (GTDB taxonomy): domain Bacteria; phylum Pseudomonadota; class Alphaproteobacteria; order RF32; family CAG-239; genus RUG410. Next base: position 19,567 of record JAFUBQ010000004.1, on the reverse strand, counting down.
AACTTAGATATGCGACATGGTCCTAAGAAAATATTTTGCTTTGGTGGTAACGGTACATTAAGTTCAGAATTAGCCAACGGAATGTGTAAGGTTGCCGAAAAATATTTAGGAGACGACGCTGATAAATATGAAATATACGGAGCATATTATGAAAACGAAGATAAAACTCCGCCATCGGTGGCTGCACGTTCGCTATTTATCATAGATGAAATTTTGGTTCCTTTGATTGCGGATAAAGACAAATTTGGAAATTTACATCGCTTACCAACTGAGGAAGCCTGCCGTAATATGCGTGAAAAAGTTATGTTTGTAAACCATTGTCACGGCAGCCGTATCAGTCATGAAATCAGTAAAGAATTTTTCAATAGCTTGAGTAAATTTGATGAAATTATGCTGAATATCGGCTATTCCAGAGAAGAATCATTAAAAATACACCGTCAACTTGTGGTTATTGATCATAATAATCCTTGTGCCGATGTAGGAACATTGCCAGTTCATTCTACAACCTTATATCGTATAACGCATGCAGATGAACATAATAAGCCGGTAAAATATAATGTTGATTCGTTCGGTTATTTTTTAGCAACAGAAGAAATGAACTATAACGACATATATGCCATGGATATTTCTTCAAATGAACTAGCACTTGTTATTCCTAGTATTTCTGCCCACAAAAAATCTGAACATAATGGCGCATATTGGCAAATTCCCCTGAATGATAAATTTATGTCTGCCGCGATTGAAGAAACCATATTTATGGCATTTTTTAAGGAATTGGCAAACAGTAAATATATAATTGGAAATTGGCAACAAATTGAACAAAATGTTATGCGTAAAAACTCGAATTTACAGAAAATTTATGAAGAAATGAGTAAAGATGGGGCTGAATTTATGGAAAATTATGGTGCATATCAACAGAATGTTCATAAAGAATTTAATGAAGCTAAAGAAAAAGTGCTAAATGGTCAGTTTAGTGCGCAAGACGGTGTGAAAATTTCGCAAGAAGCATTATTTTTTCATGATGAAAACGGGAAAAATATCTTAGATTTGGCGGTAAAGCGTAATGACGCGGTAACAGCAGGAATTATTTGGCATAATATGCTAAATGAAATGCCGTTGTTTGAACACGGAAAAGATATAAAAACAATTTATCAAAACTGCTCGCATGATATGTTGGAAACAAAAGAAAAACATCGCTTTTATGTTATGCAAGCGCTGGAAAATAATAATGTTGAAATGTTTGAATCTTTGGTGCAAAATAGAGATGTTTTGGTTGGCCTAGATTATTCCCATGCCGGAGCAGATACAGCACTTTGCGCGGCTGAAAAGTTTTGTTCTTTTAATTGGCACGATAAAAAAATGTCATTGCCAGCAATGCAACTAATATATGGAAACAGTGTGAAAATGCTTGCAAAAAGATGTTTAAAAAATGATATTCCGCCGGAAAAAAGTGAAAGTTTGGTTGCAAAACTATTACAAAAGCATAAACTGTATATTAAGCGAGAGAGTGAGGATCTAACCTCTTTGCTTGATTTATTTCCTATAAACGATTCACGCTAGAGTCTGGTTATTTTGAAAGATAAATGTTATTATAGACTTTTTTATTTTTTTACAATGATTATATATTTTCTGTAAATTTATAAATTAAAATAAAGGAGATTGATATGATTTGGGAAAAATTAGCCTTGTTGCTGACTATTATCGGCGGTATTAACTGGGGTTTGGTTGGTGCTTTTAAATTTAATTTGGTAGATTTTTTGTTTGCTTTTGCACCGATTATTGCTTCAATTATCTACATTTTAGTAGGTATTTCCGCTTGTTACGTTTTATACGCTTATCTCATAAGATAAACTACTAATTTCACAAACAATCAACAAGTGCTGATATTTTTTTTAGCACTTGCTGATTGTTAGCTTATTTTAATTTTGCAAGTTCAAATTTTGAATAACCTGCGGTGTGATATTTATTCCGCCGCGAAATACATTATTTTGCAGCAAAACCATAGAACAATTTTGCTCATCTGCTACAGCGTTAACAACTTCCAAAATTTTAGCATCTAATTTTTGCATTTCATCTTCATAATCATGACGAATAATGGTTTCTTTTTGGTGGCCCAAATCTTGATATTGTTCTATAAGCTCTTGTTTTTTTGTTTTATTTTTTCTTTTTTCTTTTTTGATTATATTTTTTGCTCCGTCGAGCCATTAAGAAAGCTCTGCTAATTTAGCATCATTTTGCGCATTAATGGCTGCAAATTTATCCGATTTTTCAATAATAATATACTGATACCTTTGAAAGACGCAAGCCACCGGTTGTGTCCGAAGAACAGAGGATTCCAGACCGACCGTATGTCGAAATGACTTTTATGTGCAGAATAAAAGTCTGTGTGCAAAAGAAGGCTTTTGATGATGCTTGCTTTAGAGGTGTAATTCACAATGGTTTTATTAGTTTACTTTTTTTATTTCATCATAAATTTCAATATAGTCTTTAATTTTTGCGGCTATTGTTTCCATAGGTTCTGTGTTTAATTTCATATATAATAAGCGAATTAATTCAGCCTTTTCGTGTGGGTTTAATGATGTTTTTTTATTCAAAAGCCATTGTTCAACATTTTCTATAATTATGGACAATAGTTCCGGATTGATAGTAACGGCACCATTGGCAACCGGTAAAACCAAATCTGTTAGCTCTTGCTCATCAACATGAAGAATTGTTGCCAGCTTATGGCGCTCTATTTCACCCAATCGGCGAGGAGAACCATTCTTAATAAATTGCTGCAAATACGCAATATTCTTTCCTAAAGCCAAAGAGACTTGAGCATAATTCAAACCACGCTCACTAATTAATCGTTTTATTTTTTTTCTGATTTCTTCAGTTGTTTCCATTTTTATATCTCCTTCATACTTCGATTCTGTGGTTTATTATATAATATAAATCTTACGTTGTAAAACGATATTTTTCCTATTGACTTTATAATATTTATCTTATAATACAATCTTGTTTTTAACATATAAGAAGGGATACAAAATATGAAAACAATAAAAAACAGACAACCAATTAAACCTTCGCCGAATCCGGAGGTTAACCCACAAAAAAAGACCGTTCTGCAACGTTATTATGAAGAAGGATATTTAGATATGCCCGATAGTCAATTTACAGCGGAAGACAGGCGTACGGTTGGTGATTTATTGGCGAGAGATTATTATTTGGGTAATTATGATAGTATGCAAACAGCGCGCTGGAGGGCGGTTGCTATTGCTTCAACCGGTGAATATACGCGGGAGCAAGCGCTTTATTATAAAGAGCGTTACTTGCGAGCAATTAAAACCATTCCTGCCGAGTTTTGGCCGGCAGTTCGCCGTGTTTGTATTGATGACTTGCCGGTAATCAGTGATAAATATAGGCCGATACAAAGCACAATGTATAAGCATGAAATTTATCATCAAAAAATGCTTCTAAACCTAGGTTTGGAACGACTTATTTATTTTTATTTCAAAAAATTTTAAAAAAAATAAAAAAAAGTTCTTGACATTAGGTAACTTATGTGTTAAGAAAATTATTAGAATGTATAATTGTAATAATTAAAAACTTATAAAAAGGGAGATTTATATTATTGTAAATCTCCTTTTTTTAATGGAAAATGAGGAAAATATGTTATCAGCAATATCAGATAGAATTATCGTTGAACTCGATTCGCAAAATGAATCGGCAATTTGGCAACCGGAGAATTCGGCAAAAGTTGTAAACAAGGGAATTGTTTTAAGCACAGGTCCTTTAGTGTTACATATTAAAAAAGGTGACCATATTGTGTTTCATCCGTTTGATGAACTGGCTTTGCCGGAAAAAAATATGGTTGTCATTCGTGAAAAGAGTGTGTTGGCAATTTATGAAAAGGAGGTGTGAATTTAGGGTTTATGACATTTTGAATATTTATTTATAAAACATAACAAACAATAAAAATATCCGTTTGTTTTTTAATCCAAGTGAAGCGAATCAATCGATTCGCTTTATCTATTTTGGGCATTTTATTAAAAAAGGAGAGAAAATGAGTGAAGATTTAACACAGCGACAGCTTCGTGATTTATGGATGCAAAAAATTGAATCGGCAGAAAGAAAATTTGCCGATTATAATAAACTTATAGATGAAATTAGGCAATATTACCGTAATGAACGGCAGAAAAATAAGCAAAATATTTTTTGGTCTTCAATTGAGACTTTAAAACCGTTTTTATATTTCAAACAACCGCAACCGTTTATTGTGCGTGCCAACAAAAATGCCAATACGGTGGAATCGTTGGCTTGCAAAATTTTGGAGCGGGCGTTGGTTTGGGATATGAAACAATTTGATTTTGACAGTGTGGTTAAATATGCCCGTAACGACTTTTTGCTTTCAGGTATGGGAATTTTATGGGAGCAATATCGTTCGTCTTTTAAGCATATCGGCAACGATATTATTAAGGATAAAGAGCAGGTTGATACGGTTTATGTTAGTCCGACCATGTTTTTAGCTGATACCGACAAAGTTAGGGTTTGGGAAGATGTGGAGTGGATTGCTAGGCGCATATATATGAGCGTTAAGGAAATGAAAGACAATTTTTCAGCCGAGTTGGTTGACCTATTAATAACAACTTTGGGTGAAGATGGTGTTTTAACGGTTTATGAAATTTGGGATAAACCGAGCCGCACTATTTATTATGTTAGTCCGCAATATGCGGCCGGATTTTTGCATGTTCAGCCCGATGTTTTGCATTTGAGCGGTTTTTTCCCATGTCCGAAGCCGATTTTTGCCACTCTTACCAATGATGGCATTATTCCGGTGCCAGATTATGTGGAAATTAAGAGTTTACTTGAAGAACTTGACGGGGTGAACAACAGAATGCGCTTAACCATGCAAGCGCTTAAAGTTTCCGGCTGTTATGATAACAGTTTTCCGGAGCTGGCTAATATTTTGGATAAAGATGTAACGCTTATTTCTTTGTCGGAATATGACAAGCTTAAAGATGCCGGCGGTATTAAAGGTGTGATAGATTTTGCACCGATAGGGCAATATGTTGAAGCTTTGCAAGCTTTAGCCGGACGGCGGCAAGTTTTGATTGATGCTATTTATGATGTAACCGGTGTGAGTGATATTATGCGCGGCACATCGCAACGGGTGGAAACAGCAACGGCTGTTGAACAAAAAACCAGCTTCGGTACATTGCGCAATCAGGACCGGCAAAATGATATGCAACGTTTTTTGAAAGAGCTATTGCAAATTAAGGCCGAAATTATTTGCGAACATTTTGCGCCGGAGTTTTTGCTTTCGTTCTTAGATGCAACTGAGCGGCAAAATATTGATGACATTACTGCTGCCATTAAACTGCTGAAGCACGAAAAACTGCGCAGTATGGTTATCGATTTAGAAACAGATGGTTGTTACAACAAAGATGCGGCCGAACAAAAAATATTGAACACTTTGACCAATATTAATGCCATGATTGGAGCTTCATTTAATGTTGTTTCTAACCAACCGGCCTTATTACCGCTTTATCGACAGATGATTGAGAGCGCTGTGGCCACAATGCCGAACGCCAGACAATTTGATGCGGTGATGAATGAAGCGTTCAATGCCATTGAAAACGAATTTAATAAACCGGATGAACCTGAGCCGAAAGTTGTTAATCCGGCGGTTGAAATTCAACGGCAAAAAATGGAGCAAGACTATGCCATTAAGAAAGAGCAAAACGAACTAAAACGTGAAGAGCTTAATCTTAAAAAGGCAGTTGAGATTAATAAAACACTTAAAAATTAATAACTAACAATCAGAAAGGAGGCTATTATGCCATTTGACAGTCAGGGAAATTTTTCCAGAATCCATAACTGGGAAGAAGACAGAATTAATGATATAGACATTGCCAGTGATCGTCATGATGAAGAAGACGATAACTTTACGGCGGGATTAAACGAATGTATGTTGCGTGACGGGCGTTGCACGATGAATGGTAATTTGAATATGGGAAATTATCAAATTAAAAATGTTGCTTCGGCCACCGCTTCATCTGATGCGGTTAATTATAAGCAATTAACCGATGCAACTTCAGATATTAAGAGTTTATTTAACGAACTTATTCCGATTGGCACCATTACACCTTCGGTGAAAACAGCTAATTACGGAAATTGGCTATTATGCAACGGGCAGGCTGTCAGCCGCACGACATATGCTGATTTATTTGCTTTAATCGGGGTAAATTTCGGAGCCGGTGATGGAACCACAACTTTTAATGTTCCGGATTATCGAGGTAAATTTTTGCGCGGTTTAGGCGGTGATGCAGCCGAAGATATATATACTACACAAGCTGAGGGATTACCGAATATTACCGGTTCATTTGGTATAGATAATACCCATACATCAAGTTCAGGGGCTTTTTATTACGGAACACCGCGGCAAACTTCGCTTTCAAGCAGTTCAAGCAATGGTTATACTGAATATTTTGATGCATCACGTTCTAATGCCATATATGGTGCAAGCAATCATGTGACACCGGTCAATCAGGCCGTTAATTGGTTTATTAAAGCAAAAGGAGAATAAAAAATGAGCGGAACAATACAAAATAATATAATTACGGTGCGACAGGGTGACAGTTTTGCGCTTAATTTTGAAATTAAAAACAATGGCAAACCTGTAAACTTGGTTGGTGCTACACTTTTAATGCAGGCACGAGATGAAGATAATAATGTTATGTTTACGCTTTCAGGAACAGCAGTTGATGCTGCGGCCGGAAAAATTGCGATATTGCTTTCACCGGTGCAGACCAATATTGCGGTTGGTGAATATAAAACCGATATTCAGCTGACAACATCTGACGGCAGTGTTAACACAATATGGCCGGCAAATGTTAATCAAATTGGAACATTGCGTATTACACCGCAAGTAACAATACCGCTGGGTTAAACGGAGGTGTTATTATGCAATACAATATTGAAAAAACTGATTATACCGTTACTTTGATAAGTAGTCGTGTTGATGTTGTGTTGTTACCGCAAGCTTCATTTTCATTAACCATTGGTCCGGCAGCACGTATGGAAGTTGGCCAGGCTATAAACTACATTCAGTCTGGTGCAGCTGAAATTGCTGATAAAGTTGCCGAAGGTATAGATATTTTTGCGGAAGAAGTGCAGCAATATATTGACTTAGCGCGCAATTGGGCCAACAAAACTTCTGGAACGGTTGATTCTGTTGAATATTCGGCAAAATATTATGCTAACCAAGCGCAAACGGTGTTAAATTCAGCGCAAATACAAATTGATGCAATTAATGCTAAAATACCAGAAGCAGCGAGTGCCGATAATAAACTTGTAGCTAATAGTTTTTTGCAAACAAAGCAAAATACACTGGTGAGCGGAAGTAATATCAAAACAATTAACGGCAATTCTATATTGGGAAGCGGTGATTTGGTTATTGTTTCAAGTGATTATGACAATATCAGTATCGGTAAAAATATTAATGATGAATTACAAACAGTTGGTGTAATTAATCAAAATGCCACTGCAACAGCTATTAAAACTTGGGCAGGAACCAAAGCTCAATATAATGCTATTTCAACTAAAGACAGCAATACGCTTTATCATATTACCGATGATGAAAGTGATATTTATAACACGGTTGCCAATGTAATTAATCGTATTTATCCGGTTGGCAGTATTTATCTGACAGTGAGTAACGATAATCCGGCAACTTTGCTAGGATTGGGAACGTGGCAAAAGGTGGCAAGCGGCAGGGTATTGCAAGGTGCAGACGCTAACCATACCGCCGGAACAACTATTGAGGCGGGGTTGCCAAATATTACGGGTAGTTTTGAATTTGATGTTTGGTCTGATAGTTCAGTAGGTGCTTTTTTCGATGATGGTGGAGATAAAAGAGGTGGAACGAGTACTGATGGAAACTCTAAAGGTAGCAGAAAAACACTAGATGCTTCTCGTTCAAATTCTATTTATGGTAATTCTAACACGGTCCAACCACCGGCATTTGTGGTAAATATTTGGCAACGTATAGTTTAGGGAGGAAGAATATGAGTATATATAAAGGAACAGAGTTTATTGCCGGAACACCTGATATGTCAGAGTATATGACAACAACTGAGTTATTGTCTACTCTTTACCCTATTGGCTCAATATATATCGGCACACAAACAACTTGTCCGCTTGCAGCGCTGATTAGTGGTTCAACTTGGGAGTTAGTTGCAGAAAACAGAGCTTTATGGGGTGGCGACGGCACTAATGCAAATACAACCATTGCGGCAGGTTTGCCTAATATTACAGGTACTTTCGGCGGAATTCCGGGTAAAAGCGGAACTTTATCTGAAGCTTTTTCAACTCTAGACGAAACTATAGATTCGAGTTGGAGTGGTAATACATATAAAGTTCCTAGAAAAATTTATTTTGATGCTTCAGGTTCTAATAGCATTTACGGTAACAGCAATACTGTTCAACCACCGGCTTATGTAGTGAATATTTGGCGTAGAACAGCTTAAGGAGAATAAAGATGAAAAAATATGCAAAAATTATAGATGAAGCAACAAAACAGGTTCAAGTTGGTGTTGGTTGTTCTGATGAATATTACATTGAAATCGGAATGACTTTAATGGAAGTTGAACAGGCATATAATGGTTTGTGGTATATTAAAGGCTATGCACCGATTGAGCCTGAACCGACAGAAGATGAAATTAAAGCGCAAACAATTGCCGAATTAAAGGCAAATTTGACGGCAACCGATTATGCAATTATTAAAATTGCAGAAGGTGCTGCAACAATGGAAGAATATGCCGAGCTAATTGCCCAAAGACAGGTATGGCGAAAAGAAATTAATGAATTGGGAGGCTGAAATGGATATTTTATATTACATCGGTTCCGGTTCGCATCATAATAATCAGGAATTGCGCTATTCTTTGCGCTCGCTGGAAAAACATTGCCAAGATATTGATGACGTTTGGATTGTTGGTAACAAACCGCATTTTTTAAACGATAAAGTTAAATATTTGTGGGTGGAAGACGACAATTTTTGGTGGCAAAGTGCTTATACGAAAACCAGAGCCGCCATTGAAGCCGGCATTGGTGCAGATTTTTTATTGATGAACGATGATTTTTTTATGCTTAAAGATTTTACGGCAGCTGATTATCCGTATTATCATAAAGGGGAAATGCCGGAAGTTGCGCAAAATAAGTATCAGAAAGTTATTGTTAACACTAAAAGAATTTTGCGCAATTTGCATAAGCCGACAAAACATTACGGCGTGCATTGTCCGATGCGCATCAACGGTGAAAAATATAAAAAGCTGGAAATGTTTTATGGTGAGCCGGTTTCTGCGCGTTGTTTATATGGTAATATTTTCTGCCAAGGTATGGAAATTAAAGATAACAAATGCGAAGATTTGCAAGACAGCATAAGCGGATGTTTTTCTACCAGAGAGTGGGTTAATAAAGCATTGTTTGCAAAATTGGCAGAGCTTTTTCCTATGCCGAGCCGTTGGGAAAAGGAAAATGAATAAAATGAAAGGAGAAAATTATGGATTGGGGACTGATTAGCGGCTGTACCTCACTGGTGGGGTTAATTGCCACATTAGTGCGTATTGGTGAATGGAAAGCCAAACACGATGTGCAGCTTGATAATTTAGAAAAACGTATCAATAACAGCGATGGAAAAATGGAAGCCATCGCTGTTTTGCAATCACAGCAAAATTTAGTTTTAACTGAAATTAAAACGCGCTTGGAGTTTTTGATTGAGAATAAAACAAAAAGGAAAAAAGCCGATGGTTGATGATGTGGATATTTTGGCGCGGACGATATACGGTGAAGCCAGAAGCGAAGGCAAAGAAGGCATGGAAGCCGTTGCTTGCGTGATTATGAACAGATATAAAGCAAAAAAATGGTTTACGGGATATTGTGTTAGTGAAGGGCAAAAAATTCCCAGTATTGCGCAAACCTGTTTGAAAAAATTTCAATTCAGCTGTTGGAACAAAAACGATCCTAATTTAGCAAAAATTAAAAGGGTCGATTTATCTGATGCTGTTTTTCGCCAATGTTATGAAATTGCCAAAGCGGCAATAACTGGTGCTTTAATCGATTTTACAAGCGGTGCAACTTATTATCATACGCGGCAAATTAAACCGGTGTGGGCCTTAAAGCATACACCGTGTTATGTGGTGAAAAATCACTTATTTTATAATGACATTTAAGGAGGAAAAAATGCGAAAAAAGAAACAAGAAATTAAACAGCCGTATCGTTTTTTGCGGTGGCTGATTTTAAGCGTAGCACGAATTAAAAGGCTTTATTTTTTAGCGTGGGGTATTATTGGTGCGGTGCTGGCTTTGTGTTTTAAAAGCGACATTTTAGCGCTTTTACATAAGGTCGGTTTATGAAAATGGTTATACTTTGTTTGATAATGAGTGTTTTAGCGGCTTATGGCGGATATCTTTACGGCAAAAGTCAGGTGAAAACACAAATTATCGAAAAACAAGTGGAGGTGATTAAGTATGTGGCGCAAAAAAGGGCAAAAATTCAGGCTAGGCCTAATGCTCATCGTGATGAGCTGCTTGAGTTGCTGCGCAACGGTCAATTGTGAGCCGCCGCCGATGCCGGAATTTCCGGTGGGTGGTATTAAAGTGGCTGATGAGCTGCAGCATTTGAGCGCTGAAGAATATCCGAACTTGTGGGAATGGTTGGCACGTTTGCATAAACTTAAATTAGAACTAGAAACAACATAAAGGATAATAAATATGAAAGGATAGATAATGGCAAAAAAAAAGAAAGCGCCGGCATATTCATATGATGAAAGTCTGATTATGCTGGCGAAATTGCAGCAGATGGCTATTGATGAAGGCAATATTAATTTGGCGCTGAAAGCAGAGGAGCTGAAATGTAAAATTGCCGCCGCTTTGGCTGAAAATGATACAACAGAAAATAATGAGGATTTAACTAAAATTTTGGTGGATTTTATCAATGACAAACAAAATCGTAAAAATTCCGCAGATATTTGCACCGCTGTTGACGGAGAAAAAACGCTATAAACTCTATTACGGCGGGCGTGCCGGCGGCAAGAGCTATGCCTTTGCCGATAGTTTATTGTTGTTGGGACGAATGAAAAAACTCAGGATTGCCTGTATGCGTGAAGTTCAAGAGAGTATCAAAGATTCGGTCTATAAACTGTTATGTGACAGAATAGCTGAAAATGAGCTGAATGATTATAAAATTACGGCAACGCAGATTATTAATAAAATTACAGGCACGAGTTTTATTTTTAAAGGTTTGCAGGAGCAATATGCCGGCAATATCAAGTCGTTGGAAGGGGTGGATATTGTATGGTTGGAAGAAGCGCAAAAAATCAGCAAAAAAAGCTGGGATATTCTTAACCCGACCATTCGCAAAGCCGGCTCGGAAATTTGGATTTCAATGAATCGTGAACTGGAAAATGATCCGGTATGGCAAGCGGTGGCAGCACATCCCGATGAGCGGACGTTGGTGGTTAAAGTTAATTATACCGATAATCCGTTTTGTTCAGACGAAATGAAATATTTAGCCGCCAAATGCCAAAAGGAAAATCCCGATGACTATGAGCATATATGGCTTGGTGCACCGGTCAGCCTTGGCACGGAAAAGCTGATTAGCTATAAAAGCGTGCGTTTGGCCATGGAAAATGGTTGGCGCACATCAACTTCACCACTGATTATTGGGCTAGATGTGGCGCGTTTCGGTGATGATGCCAGTGTTTTTTGTTTCAGGCGGGGCAGGGTGTGTTTAGAGTTTAAAAGTTTTAAGCATTTAGACAATGTGGCGGTGGCAAATCAGGCCACTTTTTTTATACGCCAATATCGGCCGGCGCGTATGTTTATTGATGCCGGCGGTGTTGGCGGCGGCGTGGTTGATATATTGCTTGACCGTGGATTTAAAAAAATTGTGCGGTCGGTGATGTTCGGTGCAAAAGCTATTTTAGACGAGCGTTATCATAATCGGCGGGCTGAAATGTGGGACGAGCTGCGGCAGTGGCTGGAAAACGAGGGCGGTGTGCAATTGCCTGAAAATGAACAGCTTGCCGCTGAACTGTGTGCTGTCAAAAAGAAATATGACAGCCGCGGTCGTTTGCAACTGGAAGAAAAAGCCGAACTTAAGTCACGCTTAGGGCGTTCGCCTGATATGGCTGATGCTTTGGCTTTAACCTTTGCCGAACCGGTATATGAGCGTGAGGCAAACAGTGATTATGACATGGAACAAAATAGTTTGGAAGGGTTGTTTCATATCAAATATCATAACGATGGTTGGTAATGTAATAAGGATATAAAAAATGACCAATTTTAGTAAGCAATTCGCGGAAGAATTCGTTCTTCCGGACGGATCTGTCGCATCTTCGGTCGCAGATGTCGATAAGTATCTTAAAACTTCGGGTCTGGCTCGAAGCAGCGACTTTTCACCCGAATATATAAAAAATATTCGATTTCAACAAGAACAAAATCGGCGGCAAGAAATTTTCGCCGATTTTCTTTACAACTACAAAAGGATAATATGGAAATGAGTGAATTACGTGAAGAAATTGAACGTCAATTTGCAGCCTATGGTTTAACCGAACCGCAAGCACAAATAGACGTTAAATCAACAGAAACATCTTCAGCGCAATTTTCGGAAAATTCAGCCGATGAGGCAGAAAATTTTGAAGCACCGGCAAGTTTTGATAAGGAATTTGCCGCCGATTTCAAAAATTTACCGCTTAAATGGCAAAAATTTTTGTGTGCGCATGAAGAAGCAATTAATCAATCAATTCAAAATTATGTGAACAAACTGGAAGGTTATGCATGGGTGGACCGTGTGTTTGCCGCGCATAAAGAGCGTTTGCATCAACTTGGTTTTGAAAAAATTGAACGTTGGATGGAAGGTTTGGCGGCAATTGACGCCTGTTTACAGCAAAAACCGGCAGAAACCCTTAATGCCATTGCTATTTGCTATGGTGTTAAACCGATTGCTAAAACCGAAAATTCGGCTGGCAGCGGCATAACACAGGAAGTTATTGGTCGCTTGTGTGATTTAGAGCGCGATTATCACGCCTTAAGAGAACACATGCAATATGAACAATATCAACGTTTGGTTGATGTTGTTACGATGTTCGGTAATCAGACTGATGCTAATGGTCAGCCACTTCATCCTTATTTTGAAGAAGTTAAGCAACAGGTTTTCAATTTGTTGCAAAACGGTATGGCCCAAGATGTGAGCCAAGCCTATGAACAGGCCTTATGGACGCATCCGGCTGTGCGTGAAGAACTGATAAAACAAAAAATCAGTTCTTCTGCCGCCGAGGCACAAAAAGCCAAACAGGCTTCTTTTGCCCCGAAAGGCAAGGCAGAAGCTCCGGCCAAAGAGCTTACCTTGCGCGAAGAAATTGCCAAGAATATGGCTGCTTTTATGGATTAATTTTTTAAATTTTAGAAAAGGATATATAATATGAGTAATTCAAATTTTAATGATGTTTTAACCGTAACTTTAGAGAGCCGTTCACGCAACTTGCGTGACAATGTTTCAAAAAACAATGCGCTTTTGAAACGTTTGAAGGAAAAAGGTAATCAACGTCCGATTACCGGCGGTTCCAAAATTTTGGAAGAATTGGAATATGGCGAAGGTGATATGGTTTGGTATTCCGGTTATGATACAATCAGCTATTCGCCGAAGCAACTGTTCACCGCTGCTGAATATGCCTTAAAGCTTTGCGCGGTTCCGGTAGCAATTTCCGGTGAAGAAACATTGATGAACAGCGGTTCTGAACAAATGATGGATTTGTTGGAAAAGCGCATTAATAACGCCGAAAAAACCATCAGCAACAAAATTGCTAAAGCTATTTACAGCGATGGTACCGGTTCTTCCGGTAAAGAAATCGGCGGTTTGGCTTTATTAGTGGCCGATGACCCTACTTCAGGTACAGTCGGCGGTATTAACCGTGCCACAACCGGCAATGAATTTTGGCGCAATCAATCAGCAACCGCCGCTTTGAGCAAGGATAATATTACAAAACATATGAGTGCTTTATATAATAAATGCACTCGCGGCAGTGATAAGCCGGATTTAATTGTGTGCGACGATGCTTTATATGCCCTTTATGATTCAACTTTAATGGATATGCAGCGTTTTTCAGACCCTAAATTGGCTGATGCCGGTTTCGTAAGTCTTAAATTCAAAGGAGCCGATGTCATTTATGACGGCGGGCAGGGCGGTTATTGTCCGGCAAATCATATGTATTTCTTAAACAGTAATTACATTTATTTGCGCACTCATAAAGACCGTGATATGCGTGTCATCGGCGGTGAGCGTATGGCAATTAATCAAGATGCATTCTACAAAATTATTGGTTGGGCCGGTAACCTGACGATGAGCAACGCTGCTTTGCAAGGTGTGTTAATTAACAGCGCCGACAGCGATGGCAGTGATTCATCTGCATCATAGTTTTTTTTACGGGCGCTGACGTTTTTTTCTAAGGGCGGCAGCGCCTTTTTTTTATATTTATCAATTCAAATTTAAGGATAAGAAAGGAACTGACAATGGATATGGATTTTGCTTTGTTTCAGCAAATGGCGGCAAATGCCGAAGATGAGCGCAATGTAGCGGCGCGCTTTTATGATAAAGCTGTTAAAACCGATAAAGTGGCAGCCAACGGTATGCCGATTTTTAAAAATGTGACCTATGTGGAAATTCGCTTGAAAGACAATAGCACCGAAGTTTTCAATCAGCCGGCCAGTGAAGAAAAAATTAAGCGTTTTCCGCGTGAATATACACTTTATAAAATGGCAAAAGAAAAAATTAAAGAAGGCACCCCTTTGGAGCAATTTGCCTTTTTGACGGCAGCAGAAATTGAAACCTGCAAAAGCCGCGGTTTGTTTACGGTAGAAGATTTAGCCGCTTTAAGCAAAGAAAAAGTACAATTTTTAGATTTAGAAAATGAACATGATTTGGCGGTTAAATTTATGCAAAAAGCACAAGACAATAAATTAATGGCCGAGATGGCGGCAAAAGAAAAAGAATATAAACGCCAAATTGCCGATTTAGAAGATAAAGTACGCAATTTGCAGCAAACTTTGCAAAAACGTTCATGGCTTTTTTATAAAGGAGATAAAAAATGAAAACAATTTTAGAAATATGCCGTGAAGTGGCAGATTTAGCTGCAGTAAAACGGCCGGAAAATTTGTTTAACGGTTCAAGTCAACAGGAAAATATTTTTTTAAGTGTGGCAAAGTCTACCCTAGACAGCTTGTTGCGTTATGGAAATTGGGAAGCCTTAACCAAAGAAGGTAGATTAGTTACAACCCCTGGTAAAAACAGCTATTTGATTACTGATTTTGCACCGGATTTTTATTGTTTGCTCAATAATACTATTTTTATTAAAGATATGCAGGAGCGTGTTATCGGCGCTATTACACCGGAGCAATGGATGACGGAAAAATATTTTTATAGCTCAAGTAATAATATAAAATTCAAAATTCAAAACGGAAGATTTGTATTTTTAAATTCACCGGAGCATGAAGTGAAAATTGTCTTTCAATATCGCTCTAATAACATTGTGTGGGATTTCAAAACATTAGAGGAAAAAAGCACATTAAGCGCCAACACCGATGTTCCTATTTTTGATGAATATGTCGTAAAACTCGGTATTTTGTGGCGTTGGCTGAAGCGCAGCGGCTTAGATTATACCGAAGAATTTAATGAATATGAGCGTGAGTTGAAAAAACGTTTTGGCACAGAGCTTGCCACACGAGATATTCGTTTGGCGGCAACAGATGATGAATTTGATAAGGGGGAGTATGTCAATGTTATTAAGACAGATTAGCCGCATCAATAAGTCAGTAACATATACGCTGCCGGCACCTCTTAAAGGTTTGAACGTGCGCGATAGTTTGGCGGATATGGATTCCGGTTTTGCCATTACCATGGATAACTATATTCCCAGTGACACCAAAGTGGCATTGCGTCCTGGGTATGTGGAATATGTTTCAACAGATGATGCGGTTGAAACATTAGCAGCATATCAGCGCGATAATTTGCTGCGTTTTATTGCCGTGGCCGGAGATAAAGCGTATAAAATAGGGGCAAAAGGGCAAAAAACGGAATTTTCTGATGTTAGTTTTACATCTGCATATTGTCAAACCGTTCAATATAAAAATTATCTGTATTTTGTGAACGGACAAGATATTCCGAAAGTTTTTTATATTGATGACGAAGGCGTTGAACATTTTACAAATTGGGGTTTCAGCGGCACCGGATTAACTGCTGCATCTGTTGTTAATGTTAGTGTTTCAAAACAACGTTTGTGGTTTATAGAAAAAAATTCGCTGCGTGTTTGGTATCCGGAAGCTGCCGGCAATATCAGCGGCACATTGCAATGTTTTGATTTTTCGCAAGTGTGTCGTTTCGGCGGTCATTTGGTTGCTGTTGCAAACTGGACACAAGACGGCGGACAAGGCATTGATGATTTTACGGTGTTCATAACCTCTGAAGGCGAAGCTTTGGTTTATGCAGGAAGTAATGTTAATGATGCCAGTGATTGGAAATTACGCGGTTCATATAAAATCAGTCCGCCGCTGGGATATCAGTGTTTAATGCCGTATCAAGGCGATGTTGTCATTATGACAACTACCGGATATTTACCGCTAGGTAAAGTTTTACCGCTAGACCAAGCCAGCGATGCTTCACTTTCTTTTAGCGATGCTATCCGCGGCCTTGTTTTGGAGCGTGCCTCGCAAAATAAAAACAAAAAAGGCTGGCAGAGTTTGGTTTATACCCGCGGCGGATATGCAATTTTCAATGTGCCGAATGCTAATCAGTTTGAGCAGCATGTGGTTAATTTGAACACCGGAGCGTGGTGCCGTTGGACCAATATTCGGGCATTATGTTGGAAAATGTTTGATGGTCGTTTGTATTTTGGTTCAAACAACGGAGTATATTTGTTTGATGAAGGTTACAGTGATAACGGAATGATGATTAACGGGGTTATTGAGCAGGCCTATAATAATTTAGGCACGAACAGTTTGAAAAAAATTCAGCTGTTAAACCCGCGCACCAAAGCCAGCACCCGCTATAATTTGGTTATATATCCGAATATGGATATGAACAGCCAATATGTTGACTATACCGAAACAATCGGCAATGCCGGTGTGGTCAAATGGAATACGGTAAAATGGTCAAATTCTGCCCGTCCTATTGGCACAAAATGGAGTACAACCGGCGGTAAAATTATGCAAAGTCAATGGATTGCCGCATCTTCAACCGGCTATAAAGTGAGCATTGTTTTCAAAACCAAAACCCGCGGCAATTTAATAGAGTGGTTTGAAACATCAATTCGCTATGAAACAGGCAGCGGAGTTTTATAAAAATGACTGAAATATGGCGTGATAGAAGCGGACACATCGGACAATGGGTGTGTCAGGGGTTGGGATTTGATGTGCGCGAATTGGGCGATCATTTAACTTATGGCTTCAGCGATGGCAAAAAAATGCTTGGCGGCCTAATTTTTCACGATGGCAAACCAAAGCAAAATGTTTGGTGGACCATATATGCGCCGGATAAACACTGGTGCAGCAAACGGGTTTTGAAACATATGTTCGGGCTTGCTTTCAAAGAAATGAGGTTTCGGCGGATTAGTATTTTGGTTAGCGTTAGTAATGCTGCCTGCTTAAAATTCGTGCAAAAACTCGGCTTCAAGGAAGAAGGGTTGTTGCGCGCATATCGTGATAACGGCGAAGACTGTTATCTTTTAGGGATGCTCAAAGATGAGTGTCCGTGGCTTTAATTTAAATTTATATAAAGGAGAAAATATCATGAGTAAATCAATCGGTAAGGTTTTCGGCACAAGCTCCGTTTCACCTTATGGTTATGAAAACAGCTATACAAATTATTTGAGTAATTATGATACAACAAATTATGATAAGACATTGAATAATTTAACCTCACAGGCACTGAATATGAGCCAAAATTTAGGAGATGTTTTACCGCAATTTCAATTTACGGTAAATGGCTCCGATGCGGCCAGACAGCGTGCCGAACAGGCTGTGTATCAAGGTTATGTTGATAAATTGCAGCCGCAATTTAATCAGGCAACGGCCGATTTGCAAAATAGTCTTGTTAACCAAGGCTTAAATGTTGGCAATCAGGCCTATCAGCGAGCAATGAACGATTTGCAGGACAAGCAAAATTCGGCATTGCAGCAAGCGGCATATCAAAGTGTTATTGCCGGACAAGATGCGTTTACGCAATCGCTTGGCGATAGTATTGATGCGGCTAAATTCAGCAACAGTGCGCGGCAAAACTATATTGACCAGATATTGTCGCTTTTGAAAAACTCGGTTTCCGGCTACCAAAATCAGCAGCAGTTGTATAGCGCTAATGCGGCGGTGAAGAACCGCACGGCAGCGGCTAAACAACAAGCCTATGATAATATGGTATCGTTTGGCAGCAAAGTCGGTGCTTCTATTGCCGGTTTAGGCTCAGTAGGCTAAATTTAACACAAAACCAAAGCCGTGTGATTTAATAATTGCACGGCTTTGGCATTTTAAAATCAATTTAGAGAAAGGATAAAAAATGAGTAATTTATATAAATTTAACCAAGATTCAACAGTTGATGAATTTGGTGTTGACCATTCTAATTTTTCGGTTCGTGATGAACTTGAATATAACAAGATGCGATTACAGGAAAAGGAGCAACAACAAAGTTTTGTTAATAGGCAAAATTTCAGACAAGCCGGACAATCGACGCCGATTACTGCTGAAAAAGCATCATATTTAACAACACCGTTGCAACCTGATTATGGACAAGCGGCAACATTGCAATTTGATGGGCAGAATTTAACTTGGCAGCAAAACGGTCTTCCGGTTAAATCATGGCCGGCAATGTCGGGAAAACCATATGCTCAAGGAAAAGAATTTACAAATTATGCAAATGAGGGGCCTATTCCGGAAGGAAATTATCTGCTGGGCCAAGGAACCGGACAAGATTATGAAGATAATCTGCTGAATAAGGTAAACAGATGGGCTGTTCATAATAAGAATATTCCTGATTTTTTGTCTGTAAATAATTGGACGGCTACACCTGCTGCGTGGGGACATCAACGTATTCCTATTCAACCGCAACAAGGAACAAACACCTTTGGACGTCATAGTATGTATATTCATGGTGGTGATAACGGTTATGGGTCAGCCGGTTGTATAGATTTAGAACGAAATATGCCAACATTTTATAATGATTTTAAAAATTATGATGGCGAAATGCCTCTGAGTGTAAAATATCCGAAAGATTGGTAGTGATTATTTGGGGCAAGGGCATAAAAAACTCTTGCCTTTTTCTATGTAATTTGCTACATAATATTTAGTTTTATAGAGGGGGTATGTAATTAATGAAGAATGGTAAAATATATGCGTTTTTTCAATTGCACAAAACGGAATTATTACCCTATGCCGTTAGTGTTTATTTGTATGTTTTATACATTAGAATAATGTATTTATCATGGCGAGAAGTTATAAAAATACGGGACAAAGATTATTGGAACTACGTAAAATCTCCAACAGATT
>JAFUBQ010000003.1 GCA_017460085.1 Alphaproteobacteria bacterium | reverse complement strand
TTCGTTCTGAGCCAGGATCAAACTCTCATGTTAATTATGATTGCTCATCCTGTCTATCATCTTACTCATAAAGAATTTCTCTTAGGTTCCTTTATCTCATATGCTAGACGTTATATTCATATACCGTCCGCATATCCTCTTTTTTGCTTCTCAACGATTTCTTATAACTTACCTTGCTAACACGCTCAAAGAAACCTTCATCACATAAATACTCCAGTTTCGCGCTTTCCACAAGAACACCGCTGTTTAATATGCTATCTCGCAGCCGGTGACGTTCCTTATATTTCATTCTTTTTTACTTGTCAATACATTTTTAAAACTTTTTTTTATTTTTTATTTAAGATTGACCTCACATTTTCTAATAATATAATATTTATTATGCAAATACAATATATTATTGCTATTATATTTCATATGCACAAGTTTGATATTTTTTTATCGGAAAATAATTGGCGATTTTTACACTTAATTGCATTATAAATTGTACTAAAATAAAAAAAGCGATTCGAGTAAAATTATTAACTCGAATCGCCAGTTACATAAATTTTATAATCAGCGAACTTTTAAGGCCGCTACAAGTTCTCTTTGTTGCATAAATTCTTTTTGACTCATCACATTGGAACCGGCTTGGAATGGATTTTTCAACTGTTCAAATGATGTCATTTGAGATGGCCAACGCGCTGTATTTTCAAAAGGCATTTCTGTTACTTTTAATGGGCCGTTACTCATAACTACCGCATCTTTTCCATTACGCCAATACTCAAAGCGATTTACATCTTCTGCAAAAGTTTTGCTTTGTTTGGCGGCCTCTCGCATATATGGCATCATTTGTTGTTCTGCAGATTGAACATCAACATCTTTATAAAAACTGCCTTTTTCTGGTGCATCGCCTGCGTTTGGATAGCGACGTTTAGCTTCTTCCATAACAAGCTTTATTTCATCTAGCACATTTTTTTTATCACTTTCATAGTTTGCGGGATTTATGTGTCCGTTTAGGCGATATAAATTTTCATATGCCGTTCCCAAGGCAACTCTAAATTGTCCATCGTCAAGCACAGAATATTTATTCGGTTCAGAGCGTTGCGGCATATATCTTTGTTCAAGATTTTCAACACCTGCAAGAAACGACTTATTTATATCAGAATTCATATTTGATGATTTAACCGAATCGGCTTTAAAAGATGAAATAGCTGACTGCAAATCTTTCGGTGATGCATTTCTGATAATATCCGTGCATTGATTTATATCCATACCATTAACAGACACTCCGCCGATTCCATTTGCCGAATTTGCACCAATAATGCAATATGCTTTAACCGCTTCATACACATTATTATGAACTTGCATTTGTTCCGGTTGTTGTGAACCAGTTGAAGCACGCATCGCGGCAATTTTTTCACGTAGTGTGTTTAAATCCTCTTGTGAATGCCTTTTTCCGCTGTTATCAACTGCAGCCCTAATAAGAGCATCAGCTTTTCGTACAACTTTTGAATTATCACGAACGGCAGCATATGGTGATTTTTTGCCGGATAAAACATTTTGTACACGTTTCCAAAAAGATGGTTTTTCGCGCACACCAATATAACTCTGTTTCCCGTTCATATCAACAATCATTGCGGAGGACATATCATATTTATGCTTCATCTCATTTTCTTGTAAATAACGTTGATAATCATCTCGAATATTAGGATAAGATTTTTCCATATTTTTCCAAAAATCCTGCTTTGCTTTTTCATATTCTTTTTTTATAGCATCTTTAGCATCTTTTGATTTTTCCACTAAATCACGAACCGTTTCACTTTGCATCAAAAAACTCTTGTAGGCGTTAGCATAATTTTGTAAATATTGCCCAAACGTCTGTTTTCCATTAGCCAAGTCAAGCAATTGCTCATATTCCCATTTGATACCGTCCATTCTTGATTGAACATATTCCTTAATTTTATCCGATATAGTTTGCTCACTCATCTTTCTTCTCCTTATGACCAGATTGTTAACTTTTGCCTTTATGTCTATATTATATCTAATTTGTTGAATATAGTCAACACATTTTTTCTACGTATAACTATAATGTAGCTATAAAAGGCAGGCAAAAGGATAACAAATTTGGCAAACAGACTCGAAAATATCGGGCTGAATATCAGAAAATATCGCAAGAAAATGAAACTTTCGCAGGTGGATTTGGCGGTAGAGGTTGGTATTGACCGTTCATATTTATCGGAAATCGAAAACGGCCGTGTTAATCCGACAATCAATATTTTATATGCTATTGCCGATTCGCTTAATGTTTCTGTTGTTAATTTATTAATTGAAGAAAAATAACAAATAGCTATGCACTCAATACTGTTCCTCAACTATTTATAACGCACACTACATATTCTTCGGTTAATATTTTTTTAGCTCTTTTCTCTATAAAATATTCTTCTAGATTGCCGTATGATACTTGCTTCATTTGTTTGTTCTTTCTTTACAACTATTTCATGTAGTTTAGGCTGTTTATGCACATTTTTACTATCAACGTTCATTTTATTTTTTACGTTCGATTTATCTGCATTTTGCATGGCAGAACGTGAAGTTGTCGGCTGTTTGATAATCGGTTTTGTTAAATCCAGAATCGTGCGATATTGAACATCAGAAACTCTTTCATTCTTACTCCATTTAGGATATTGCGGGTCTTGCGTATTTACCTGTTTTACAGGTTCATTTTTAACAGGCTCTTGCTGTGGCGAAGTTTTAAACCATGAGGAAATTTTATGCCCAATACCCTTCCAGATACTGCATTTTCCAACCCATTCTCCGCCATCTTCCTCGTCTATCTCTCTGATAGTGGTCAAATCTTCTTTAATTTGGTGAGCTTTGTGCTTAATTTTTCCCCATAAACCGACATTTTGTTCTTTTCCGTTTTCGTCGGTGATGTGTGTCAACCGATGCTTAAAACTTTGCGCTTTATCACGCAGTTTGTCAAACCAACTTTTTTTAGCATCATTCATAATTTGCAAAGCTTTATCAGATATATCCATTTTTAATTTATTTTCATCAGGATGTAACACCTCATACGCACCGCAATAAATTTTATCCAAGGCTTTTTGATAATTTTCTTCATTTTCTGCAGGTGGAAACTTCTTACCGGTTTTGGCATATTCTGCCGCCTGATATTCCACAATTTTATCTATAAATGCTTCGTTGGATGTTGCTTCATTGAATTTTTCCTGATAATCTTTGACTTCAATAGATTGCATATATTTCAGAAAAGATTCAAATGTCGGATACTTTTCTTTCATTTCATCGGCATTTGAAACTTTAGGTGAAAGCATTTCTTCGTACATCTCTTTATATTGGTCAATCGTCTCTTTTGAATTTAACGACTTAAGATATTCTTCCTTTGAATAGGTTTTAGTTTCACTTGTTACGTAATTAAACATCCTATGTCCGGTGGCATAATTGTTCACCGCCATCTGGTGTTGCAAAAGCTGTTTATATTCATATAAGCTGATACTGCCATCATACGGCGGAAGCCCGCTCTTTTCAAAAACCTGAGCATCGGTCAAATGATAGTATTCCTGCATTGACGAGCTATTGGCAATTTTTTCTATCATTTTAGTATTTGTTGCTTCAGGAATTTCAACATCTTTATCCATATATTTGGTAAAATCCACTCCACCGATATTGTAGGCAATTTTCATGGCATTTCGATAGTTTTCATCCCAATATGCGGCATATTTACCTTCATAGTCGCCGTAATACGTCATATCGCCCAACCCACTATCTATGTATGAATCTGTTACTGCAAAATCTTCTACCCACATCTTTTGCGTGCCATTGACAATTAGGCGCATTTCTTTATCAAAATCTTCTTGATATGGACTGTTTGGCTTAATCTCACCTTTCTCTATGGCTTCTTTATAAAAAGCAAATCGCCCATTTTCCACTTTATCAAAAATTGATATATCGCCTGTTTCAAGATACCTTTGTCGCAAAGCAATCAACGAAGCAATATTCGCCGAAATTTCATCATGCATCTCTCTTTTATATGCTTGCTCGGGGCTAACAGCATGAGCATACATACCTTGCGCGGCGTTATCGCGATGTTTTTGTTCATGAATTGCCACATTTTCGCTCTTAGTCCATTCATTCCATTCATTATTACCAGGAATATAATTGACGGTAATGGCATTTCTGTCCGATGAAAAATAACCACCTGTATCATCTGCCTTATCCACCGATACCGTATCCACCACAAAGTCTATCACACGCTCCATCGCGTCTTCATAAGCTTGCCGTGCGGCGTTCATCTTGGCCTTCATTTCTTCTTTCGTCATATTTTATTACTCACGTTTATAAAGCTATATGTCAGTATATCAAATTTTATCTCTAAGCGCAACACAATTAGTGTTAAATTTTTATGACATCATTTTCACAAAATTATTGTTTATGAATCGGGGTTTTTGCTTGTTATTATGAAGTAAAACCGATATTTTAACACTAATTTTGAAACATTTTGAGGCAGCTATGGCAGAAGATTTATTTGAACCCGTGAACAATACATCGTCAATCAGCGCAAAGGCTGAATATTCGGCGCGAGATATTGAAGTGCTTGAAGGCCTAGAGCCGGTGCGGCATCGGCCGGGTATGTATATCGGCGGCACCGATATTCAGGCAATGCACCATTTGGTGGCTGAAATATTGGATAATTCCATGGACGAAGCGGTTGCAGGCTATGCCAACCATATTGATGTGACCATGAATGCAGACGGCACGGTTACCATTACCGATAACGGCCGCGGTATTCCAATTGATGAACACCCGAAATATCCGGGGACTTCTGCCCTTGAGGTCATTTTAACCACGCTTCATTCCGGCGGCAAATTCGGCGGCGGAGCATATAAAGTTTCCGGCGGTCTGCACGGTGTAGGCCTTTCGGTGGTTAATGCTTTGGCAGAAAAACTGGTTGTCGAAGTGGCGCGTGATAAAAAACTCTATCGGCAAGAATATTCACGCGGCAAACCGCTAACCAAGCTGGAATTTATCGGTAATTGTCCAAACCGCCGCGGCACTTCGATTACATTCAAACCAGATGCTGAAATTTTTGAAGGCAACAGCACCTTTGTTCCAAACCGTGTATATCGCATGGCGCGTTCTAAAGCCTTTTTGTTCAAGGGGGTAAAAATAAATTGGAACTGCGCGGCAGAACTGATTAGCGAAGGCGATTCCACGCCGCTTAATGATGAGCTGAACTTTCCGAACGGTGTGGCAGACTTTTTGAATTTGCAGCTTGGCGAACGCAGCACCATTAACCGCACGCCATTCACCGGCGAACAAGAAATGGCTAATAATGAAGGACGGGTAGAATGGGCAATTACATGGCCGGTTGATGAAAACGGCTTTGCATATTCTTATTGCAACACAGTGATTACCCCTGCCGGCGGCACGCATGAAGCCGGTTTTCGCTCAGCATTATTGCGCGGCTTAAAAGAATATGGCGATATGGCCGGTTATAAAAAAATTGCCAATGCCACGGCGGAAGATTTTTTGAGCGATGCGTGCCTGATGCTTTCAGTGTTTATTACAGACCCGCAATTTCAAGGACAAACCAAAGATAAACTGACATCAACTAAGGCCATTAAATTGGTAGAAACAGCGGTAAAAGATTCATTTGACCACTGGCTTTCCAGCGATGTAGAAAATGCCAAAGCTTTGGTGGAATATGTTATTGACCGTGCCGAAGCGCGTAAAAAGAAAAAAGAAGAAAAAGCGCAGGCGCGTAAAAGCCCGACTAAGCGATTACGCTTGCCGGGGAAATTAGCCGATTGTTCGCAGGCAGCTGCCGAAGATACGGAAATTTTTATTGTTGAGGGTGATTCTGCCGGCGGTTCAGCCAAACAGGGGCGTGACCGCGTAACGCAGGCCATTTTGCCTTTGCGCGGCAAAATTTTGAACGTTGCCAGTGCTTCGGTGGAACGCATCGGGCAAAATCAGGAAATTAAAGATATGATAGAGGCGCTCGGTTGCGGTGTTAAAGACGATTATAAAGAAGACAATCTGCGCTATGAAAAGATTATCATCATGACCGATGCCGATGTTGACGGCGCACACATTACCTCGCTGTTGATGACATTTTTCTATCAACATATGCCAAAGCTGATAGAAAACGGGCATTTGTATATTGCTACGCCGCCGCTGTATAAAATTGTGGCGGGCGGTAAGAACTATTACGCGCTTGATGACGAAGAAAAAGACAAGATTTTAGCTAAAGTCGTTAAGGGCAACACTAAACCGGATATCAGCCGATTCAAAGGTTTAGGCGAGATGAGCCCAACGCAGCTTAAAGAAACAACTATGGATAAAAACAACCGTATTTTGCTGCGGGTGATGATTCCGAACACCTCAACCGACGAAGGCAGGGCGGAAGATTTTGAAACCCGCCGGCAGGTGGAACGTTTAATGGGAAAAGACCCTGAGCAGCGCTTTAAGTTCATCATCGAACGCGCCAAGTTCGTGGATAATTTGGATATTTAAGAAGAAAGCCTGTTATTATACAGGCTTTCTTTTTTGGGTTATTGCGCGAAGTGAATTTTATTACTTTGACAGCCCGATGCTTTCCTTGACCATAGCGGCAATTTTAGCGCCTTTACTCATCTTCGGCAAACGCGTTTTAACGCCGGTTTTGGCCTCAATGGCTTTTTCTTTCTCAATCCGCTTAGAGGCTACTTTGTTCCACACCTTTTTCAAGGCCTTATGCACCATTGTGCAATTCACGCCGTTTTCGTAATATTTCTGCGAAGCAATCGTTCCATCACTGTTATATTTGGTTTCATATCCGTGTTTTAAACCATTTTTATATTGTGCTTCTACTTCCAACCAACCTTTTTCATTATATTTTTTAGCAGAGCCATGCTTTTTACCGTCTTTTTGCTCCCATTCTTCTAAGATTGTATCTTTCCATCCTCTTGGGTAATTTATTTCTTCAAACCATCTTTTTTTCTTAAAGCATTGACCATTTAGTGGTTGATTTATTTCTTCATTCTTTGTCAGTCTATAAATTTCATTTCCTTGGTCGTATTTTCTGATTGTATTACCCTTGTATTTTATTTCTGCTAATTGATTATCTATAATTTTATAAGTTATTTCCTTACTATCAACACTTCTTCTGCTTTCACAATTTGCTCCAACTCGAACTTCTCCATTAAAAATTCCTTTATCAAAATAACCATTTATAACACCCCAACCACTGAAATACATACCGTGATGTCCCTGTTTCTTGCAAAGTTGAGGTATTTTACTTAAATTAACCCCCAATTTTTCCAAATTTAAGAACTTAGGCGGAAATCTACCGCAGTTATACGATCCATGCAAAATACCATTATCAAAATGTGCTGTTTCTGAATATTTTTCATTATCTACTGAGTAATATTTATACTCACCATGCATTTTGCCTTCAAGTAACTCAAATTTTTCGTGAGATACAGGCCAAAGCATCGATCCTGACAATTTTACTTTTTCTTTAGTCCCAGTCCATTCTTTTTCATCTTTATATGACATATCAGTAATTATTTTTTTACCTGTTTCAAAGAAACTGAAACTTTCCACACGTTTTTTATGCAAGATATTGCCATTTTCATCAAATGTTTCATATTCCCCATTGGCATAAGCTATTTTTGTTCTTTTATTATCAACGTAAGTTTCTATATATTCAGGTTCTGAAGAATTTTCTTTATATTTTCTTAAATTACCTTGTTTTCTTCCTTGCTCATCTACAAAATACACTGATTTCAGTGACCTATCCGGATAATAATCTCTTTTTTCCTGTAACTCGCTCATTTTCATCACTCCCGCGCAAAATTAAAACCACCTCTGGCTCTGAATGAATATTCTGCTCAACCAAAAAATTGCACTTTTTATCCATTTGTCTATATTGTAACAAAAAATTATTTTATTAGCAAGCAAAAAATATAAGAAAGCTACTTTTTCTGTGTTATAATCATATATAAAATGATTGAAGAAAAAATAAACGAAATACTGTTAAATATAATCATTTGTGCAGAATGCAGATAGATGCCATATAAAATCCAGCAGAGCATTCCGATATTATATATAATATAAGTAGATAAAGCCAAACCTTTAACATCTTTTTATATTTATAGTGCTTTATACTTATGTGCCAAAGTTAGCATATCTATAAAAAAGTATTGTATTTTTCAAAAGAACCTTTAATACTATAAAAAAGCAACTTATATATTGCTTACGGTTTTAACATATATAAAGGATATAAAGGAGAAAAAAATGACGCAGCCGTTAACAGACAGCCAATTTTCAGAAAATGTATTAAATTCAAAAGGTCTAGTTTTAGTAGATTTTTGGGCCGAATGGTGCGGTCCGTGTCGTCAACTGGGGCCAATTTTGGAGTCAATTGACAGCCAACTCAGCGATGTTAAAGTTTATAAAATGAATGTTGATGATTCGCCGCAAGTTGCCAGCCAATTCGGCATTCGTAGTATCCCTACTTTGTTCCTGTTTAAAGACGGAAAACAAGTTGATACAAAAGTGGGATTAAACACCGAATCTACCCTATTATCGTGGATAGAATCTCATAAATAAGCGTGTTTTACTGCTTATTTGCTGATTTTAACTGACCGCACGCGGCGAGGATATCTTGACCGCGTGCTACTCGTATTGGAGCAGCAAATCCGGCATCAGCCAAAATTTTTGCAAACGCACGCACCTTGCTGTTTGAGCTTGGCTTAAATGCACTCCCCGGCCACGGATTAAACGGTATTAAATTAAAACTTGCCCGCAGACCATATTTTTTCATCAAAGCAATTAATTGCTGAGCGCACTCTGCCGAGTCGTTTATTCCATCAAGCAGCAAATATTCAAATGTAATATAGCGGCTACCGTCACCGGCCTGATATTCACGACACGCACTCAAAACTTCATCTATTGAGTAGCGCCGGTTAATTGGCATAATTGTTGAGCGCAAGTTATCATTAGGGGCATGAAGAGAAACCGCTAAACGCACACCGGTTGCCTGCAAGGTTGAAACAATGTGCGGCGCAATTCCCGATGTTGAAAGCGTTACCCGCCGGCGCGATATGGCAATACCATCACCGTCGGTTATAATATTTAGTGCCTTAATGACATTTTCTCTGTTATGCAAAGGTTCACCCATACCCATTACCACAATATTGGATAAATAGCGTGTTTCTTGTGTAGGGCTCGGCCATTCGCCATAAGTATCACGTGCCACCATAAACTGGCTGACAATTTCCGCCGCGCTTAAATTACGCGTTAGCTTTTGGCTGCCGGTGTGGCAAAATTTACATCCAACCGCGCAACCAACTTGGGTAGAAATACAAACCGCACCACGGTCTTCTTCCGGAATGTAAACCATCTCCACCCGCTCACCGTCCGCAAATTCTAAAAGCCATTTACGCGTTTTATCACTTGAAAGTTGCTCGGTAATAATTTTCGGGCGTGTAATGGTAAAATTTTCTTTGAGCTTTTGGCGCAAATTCTTTGATAAGTTCGTCATCTTATCAAAATCTGTTTCACCAAAATAATATAGCCATTGCCATAGCTGTTTTGCGCGAAAAGGCTTTTCACCGATAGCGGTTAAAGCCTTTTGCAATTCGTCTTTATCAAGACCTATAAGTTCTGTTTTATCTGCCATTATTTTTTGCATTTAGCCGTAATGGTATTATACGCCGAAGTAAAACCTTTAAGCGAATAAGTATCTTTGGTGGCAGTGCCGCGGCTTGATACACCATCAACAATCATACGGCTGCCGCGCTTCATTTCAGCAATTAAATTTTTATCTTCGGTGGCGCTGACCATCCATGCTTTATCACCTTCAGTAAAGGTATTTTTGAAAGTTTTGTTACCGATTTTAATAGTCATCGGCGCACCTGATTTAAATTGATATCCGGCAATAAAACTTACCTCATCAAACGATTTTTCTGCCGGACGGTGCGTAATAATAACATATATATCTCCGCGCTTAGTGTATTTCCCCTCATCTTTTTTCGGGGTTGATGACATATAGCAAATCAAATTTCCTCCATCGCTGTAAGTCCATGCAGTCCAATCTCCGGATTCGCTTAAAACTTGCGGCTGTGCGGCCGATGCTGTTGTGGCAAAGGTTAAAACTAAAGCGCTCACTATGCATAAAAATCTCAACATTTTTGTATCCTTTTAAATTAATTTACTTGGATTATATAAAAAAATTATATATAAACAGTTAAAAAATTGCAAAAAAATATGAAAGTTTGTTAACAATGATGAAATCGGAATATTTAGATGTTTCACCTTTGGTGCGCACAAAGAATGTTGCCAAGCTTTTTCAGGCGGTGGAAGACCACGGCGGAACCATACGCTTTGTTGGCGGTGCCGTGCGTGATACTTTGGCAGGATTAAGTGGTTTCGACTTAGACTTGGCAACCGATTTATCGCCTGATGAACTTATGGAGGCATGTTTAGATTTTCATCTGAAAACTGTTCCCATCGGTTTAAAAACGGCAACCACCGGTGTTGTTATTGATAACCAAATTTTAGAGGTTGCTTCACTAAAACGGCGTATTTTGGTTAACGGTCAATATTCCGAGGTTTTTACCGATGATTGGAGTGCTGACGCTGCTACACGCGATTTAACCATAAATGCCGTATATGCCGATTTGCACGGCAATATTTTTGACTATTATAATGGTATTGACGATTTGGAAAAAGGCATTGTACGCTTTATCGGCAACGCTGAAGAACGTATTAAAGAAGACCCGCTGCGCATTATGCGTTTTTTCCGTTTTTATGCAAAATTCGGTAAAGCTCCGCTTGATATACCATCTTTAAATGCCTGCATTAAATTTAAAAATAAGTTGCGATGTGTGGCTATTGAGCAAGTGCGTGATGAATTATTCAAGCTTTTAGTTACTCCGAATGTTTGTATGGCACTAAAACTTATTTATGATAATGATATTTTAGGATTTTTTTTGCCGCCATCACAGCACTTATATGCTCTTGAACGTTTAACCAAAATTGTTGCCGATGCAAAATATGAAGGCAATTTTTTACGACGCTTGTTTGTATTATATCAGCCTAATGTATCTGAGGCAGAAAATATTGCCAATACATTGCGTTTTACCAAAAAACAAAAAGAAACATTTATTAAATGGGCTAAAATTTCACTTAATACAAACATAGCCGCATCGGCTTATGAGCGCTTGAAATTTGTGTATCGTTACGGCAAACAATTTACCATTGATAAAATTCTGCTTTCAGCCGCTATTGATGGAGTTCAAATACCTACACTTAATTCTATTTTGCGCGAAATTGAAGATACGGTTGTGCCGATTTTTCCTTTGCGCGGACGCGACTTAATCGGCCGTATCGGTAACGGCGAACATGTCGGCAGAGTTTTAAATGCGCTGGAGCAACAATGGATAGACAGCGGTTTTCGTTTAACACGCGATGAACTTTTACGAGCACTTTAAGCTATAATTAAAATTTAGAAAGATTTTGCATTTGGTAGAATTGAGCGTATGCACCTTGTGTTTGCAGCAATTTATCATGCGCTCCTTCTTCTATAATTTTACCATTATCCATGACCACAAGACGATCCATTTCTTTCAAGGTAGACAGCCGGTGGGCAATAGCAATAACGGTTTTGCCCTGCATCAGTTTTTTGAGCGATTTTTGAATGTATTGCTCACTTTCGCTATCAAGCGCAGATGTGGCTTCATCTAAGATTAGAATTGGTGCATTTTTCAAAATAGCGCGGGCAATGGCAATGCGCTGGCGTTCACCGCCTGAAAGCATAACACCGCGCTCGCCGACTTTACTTTGATATCCGTGCGGAAGTTTGAGGATAAACTCGTCGGCATATGCCATTTTTGCTGCCTTTATCACTTCTTCATCAGTGGCTTTGACATTACCGTAGCGTATGTTTTCCATAATGGTACGGTTGAATAAAGCTGTATCTTGCGGAATAACGGCAATATGCGCGCGCAAACTTTCCTGCCGTACTTGAGATATATCTTGGCCGCCCACGCTAATTTTGCCGCTTTGCAAATCATAATAGCGCACTAAAAGTTTAATCAATGTAGATTTTCCGCTGCCGGAATGGCCGACCAAACCAACTTTTTCGCCTGATTTTATTTTAAGCGTGAATTTATTGAATAAATTTTCTTTATGATTATAGTGATAAGTAATATTATCAAAAATAATGGTTTTGCCGCGCATTTTAAGCGGTTTAGCGTTTTTACAATCGACCACTGTGCATGGCGTATATATCATCTCCAAGCCGTCTTTAACTTGACCGCAAGCGCGTGAAAATTCACCGGCTAACCAGCCGAAGCCATACATATCGTGCACCATACGGCTGATGAGCGTGAAGCAGAGCAATACGCCTTCTAAAGGTAAATTAAATTTGAACCAAAAATAAAAAATCAACCCTATATAGATTATGCGCATAAAATCAAAACAACTGTTACCAATCCAGTTATAAACCGAATCTTGGCGATTTTCCACTTGTTCAGCACGCACGGCTTGGCGTAAACTGCGATAAAAATAGTGCTTTTCATAAAAATAATTGGCAAAACTTTTTAATAAATCACTGTTGGTAACCGTATCAATAAAAATCCCTTCGGTTTCAGTCATTAGGTGCGCACGATTATAGGCATATTTGCCAACACGGTAGCGAATAAAACATGCCAATATAATAAAGATGATATTCATCACGGCGAAAATTAGTCCGAGCAAAATATTAACACACATAATAAACACAATGCTGACCATAACACCAATAAGCGGATTAACCAGCGCAAAGGCTGTCATGCGGCAAATTTGCGCCGTGCCGCTGACCACATTTTTAACTTTAGCCGCAATTTTACCGGACATTTCTTCTTGAAAAAATGTTATGGAATGATGGTGAACGGTTTTGAATAAATCCTTAAAAATAAGGCTGTTAAAATATGGCAGAAACTTTGCTTGTGCAATGCGGACGGTTAAATCAAGCAGGCTATCAATAGCAATTAGCGTCATATAAATTGCTAAAGCGATAATGATGTGCCGCAAAACACCGGAATCTTTAAGATATTCCGGCAACAAGCCCAAGGCACGCGCCATATAAAAAGATTCAAAGCGCAAAATGACCGCGTGACCGATAACCGAAAGCATAATAATGGTTGCCAGCATTTTTGTTTTGCGTAAATATTTGAAAATAAAAGCAAAAACGTTCACTCTTATAAAATCTCCCGATGGCGTTTTTTCATTTTAGTCAGTTTATCACTAACAATTCCGGTGTCTTTGCCTGCAACCACCAAGCGGGCATACATTTTTTCTATTTCGCGTTCTAAGAAGGCGGTTTCAATATCGGCAACCAAAGCTTGTTTTTCTTCTGCGGTGCCGTTTTTTTCAATGTTTTGAACCTCAGTCAAACAATCTTCCACATTGCGGTTATAAATATTTTTTTGCTTAATGTAATATGGAAGTTTATAAATGAGCAAACGGGCATTGGCATAATTTTCTTTGCTTCCGGAACATTTATAGCACATTTTTTTCAGCAAGCGAAAGGCAATTTCAAGTTCTTCGGCATTATCAACCACAATAAACGGGACCGGATCGGCAAAACCTTCATGGGTTATGATTTTTAAAAATTCCAAAAGGTGATAAAAGTATCCGTTTATATTAAAAATAATAAAAGGTTTTATAGGCAGCAAACCATCTTGCATTGCCACGCAATCATATGCCAATTCATCCAAAGTGCCTACGCCGCCGGGAGCAAACACCACATAGTCGGCATTAAGCAGCTTTTGTTTGCGTTCTTCCAAAGTGCGCGCCACAACCACTTCCATTTTGGCGATTAATTCATCATCGCTGGGATAGAGCTTTATATATTCTTCTGTGGTAATACCTTGGATTGGTGCACTTTCTTTGTTTTCTTTGGCATTCCAACTGTCTAAAACGCCGCGTGCCACCGCTCCCATAATACCGCTGTTAGAAAGTCCGAAATCCAGCTTAAAATCCATTTTAACAATTTTTTGCCCTAAGCGGTATGCTTCTTCAATATATTGCGAGTCGTTACCGGAAC
This sequence comes from Alphaproteobacteria bacterium, assembly GCA_017460085.1. Classification (GTDB taxonomy): domain Bacteria; phylum Pseudomonadota; class Alphaproteobacteria; order RF32; family CAG-239; genus RUG410. The sequence goes on along the minus strand of JAFUBQ010000003.1, from coordinate 241,453 downwards.
GCGAACCTCCGGCAACAAATACACGAATTCCGTCTTTGCTGTTTTGTTCCTTAAATTTTTTAATTACTTTATCTTCATCTTTTGGCGCATTGGGAGTAGATTTTACCAAATGGCGCGGCATCATTTCATCAGTGCGGTCATGTTTCATTGTTTATAACTCCTCTATATCTCCTTTAGCCTGATTGGCATAAAATTCGGCAACATATTGCTCTAATGTATCACTTTTTATGGCATTGCGCAACCCCCGCATTAAACGCTCATAGTAGCTGATATTATGCCAAGTGAGCAGCATAACGCCTAAAATTTCATTGCATTTATGCAAATGATGAATATAAGCACGCGAATATTTTGTGCAAAGAGGGCAATCACATCCTTCTTCTAACGGGCGCGGATCTTCACGATGGCGTGCATTGCGTACGTTTACCGGTCCGTATTTGGTAAACGCTTGCGCTGTGCGGCCGGAACGTGTCGGCATCACACAATCAAACATATCGACACCGCGCAGCACAGCCCCCACAATGTCGTCAGGACGACCTACTCCCATTAAGTAACGCGGTTTATCTTCAGGCAACATATCCGGTGCATAATCAAGCACTTCAAACATTTTTTCCTGCCCTTCGCCGATAGCTAAACCGCCGATAGCATAGCCGTCAAAGCCGATTTTTTTCAGTGCTTCTGCCGATTCGGCACGTAAATCTTTAAACACATTACCTTGCTGGATGCCGAAAATACCATAGCCTTCACGGTCAACAAAAGCTTCTTTGCTGCGTTTTGCCCAGCGCATAGACATGCGCATAGATTTAGCGCAATCTTCATAAGTTGACGGATATGGTGTGCATTCATCTAAGCACATAGTAATATTTGAATCGAGTTTGTATTGAATTTTCATTGATTCTTCCGGTGAAAGAAAATATTTTGTGCCGTCAACGTGCGAGCGGAAAGTTACCCCTTCTTCTTTGAGCTTGCGCAATCCGCTTAAACTCATAACCTGAAAACCGCCTGAATCAGTCAAAATAGGTTTATCCCAGTTCATAAATTTATGCAGGCCACCCATTTTTTCAACCAAATCAGCTCCCGGACGCAGCATTAAGTGATAGGTATTGCCGAGCAAAATTTCCGCTCCTGTGGCAGCAACGCTTTCCGGCATCATAGCCTTAACCGTGGCGCAAGTGCCAACCGGCATAAACGCAGGCGTGTTAACTACACCATGTTTAGTAATTAAGCGTCCCAAACGGCTTTTGCCGATTTTTTTATCTATTTCAAATTGTAAACTCATATTATTTTTTTCCTTTTATTCTTTATAAACATGGCTGCCATAAGGCACCGGTTTGCCAATTCCTTTTTGTAACATTTTTGCCGATATAAACCCCATTTCACCATTATCTGTAATAACTTTATACCAAGTTTTATCAGGCATATAACCATATATGCGCACGGTTTGTCCAGCAATGCCGTAAGCCATAGGCTGATAGCGCTCATCAGGTCCGTGATAAAGCAAACAATCTTCGGTAATGTGGTATAAATATTCCCGACTTGTTATATCACTACTAACTTTCATCACATGCTTATCAATCATATCATATGCCATAAGCTGCCCGTTATCCATTTCAAACGTAGAAAAATACCCTTGCGGCAGATATTCGGTAGTAATTTTGGTAGCAACAAAAATTGCCAATATCAAAAATACAATAATCGGCATAATGTTTTGCCGCCATTTCAGCTCACGAACTTGCCATGTTGGCAGTTTTACAATCTTCGTCGGTCGAAAATTTAATTCTTTAATGTAATGTGTTAATAAAGTTAAAGCACGGTTATGCTGTAGTTTTTCGGCCAATATATATGCTTGATTAGCATAAAGCCATGCCATTTCAACATTATTTTCTTGCTCATAGGCAACAGCATTATGTATGAGCAGCTGCAAATTATCCATATTTTCGGCTTTAGCGGCACGGCGGTTATATTGTATGGCGGAAATATTTTTGAAAAACGCGTCAGGCGCCCACCATCCGCCCAGCCAGTTTGCCCGAGAGGTTTTACCAACTAAAGACATCGCTTCCTTAAAATTGCAAACATCTTTGGTTTCAACCACTTTTGAACCTTTAATGCTCGGTTGTACACGTCTTTGTTTTAAAACCCGCAAAGCTTTATCTTCTTTACCATGCTGATTTTTATACACCTTTAATGAGCCCAACATAGGAAAATCGCAACTTCGGTAAACTATAGCCAATAAATCATACCAACGGCGCAATTTGACATCTTTCAAAATATCATATGCAACAGAAACTTTTTGGAACATTTCCAACGCATTTTTATTTTCATTGTGGTCAGGATGCCAAAATTTTGCACGTTCATAATACTGCTTTTTGATGGTCTCTGCATCGGCATCTATATCTGCTTCTAAAGCTTTATAATATCCCAGCGGGTCAAAAGGAAAATCCATCTTCTTTCTCCTGTTCTATAAATTGGGCGGCAATCTTCATAACATCTTCGGCGGCTTCGGCATTCGGATAGCGATTAAGCAACAACACATTATTACGAATAGCATCACGAACCCGTGTATCGCGCCGTATAACACCGCATAAAGGCGGAGTTTGACGCACAAATTGCTCGCACGCCTGACGCAATGTATTATATGTTCTTAACCCCCCTTCATAAGAAGAAGCATAATTTACCACAATTTGCAAATTTGCATAATTATTATTAATATTATCACTTTGCAAAAAATTATATGTGGCAACCAAGTTTGACGGGTCATCGGTACAAACCACCAGCAAATTAATTTGTGGCGGCATCAGTTGCTTAATAATTTTTTCTGATGACGGCAAATCAATAATTGTATATTGATAATTTTGCGCCACGGCTAACAAATCTTCTCGCAGAATCTGCAATTGCCCAACCGAAAGACCTTCCAATAAATCGCTGCCGGAAGAAGCGGTTAAAACATCAAATTTACGCTTATTGATAGGAATAAGCGCTTGATTAATGGTTATGGCACCATCAACAACCTCGTTAATAGTTTGTTTTGCTGAAAGATTAAGTTGATAGTCTAAATTTGCCAAACCTCCCCCGCCATCAACTAAAAGCACACTGCGCTTATGCATATTAAGTGCTTGAGCCAAGGTGGTTGCGAGCCAAGTTTTACCCATACTGCCAACACCTGATGTTATGGCAATAATGTTTTTTGGATGTTGTAAAAATAAATTTTTATCTATATTTATCATCTTGAGTTTTTACTTTTATGTTTATATAATGATACAAAACTATTGTTTTTATGCAAAGAATTAAAATCTTTTTAACACAATTTATTTACAATAAGCCAAAGGGGTATGAAGAATGTGGAAAAAAAGCTTAATTTGGGTGTTTTTAACGGCATTGGCATTTAATGTGGCCACAATAGCCGTCGCTCAGCATAACTCAATGGTTCAGCGTATAGACTATTTAAGCGATAAACTGACAATTGTCGGACATAATGATTTTCCGCCTTTTGCCGATTATGAAGTATCAAAAGGGAATATTTATTTAGAGAGTGCATTTTTGGCACCGTTGCGTGACGCATTTAAAGCGCATCCGGCAAAATTAGAAGCAGTGGAATTTAATTATACTTCACACCCTGATTTAGATAAATTATCTTTTCAAACCCAATTTGGTGAATATAACTTATACATAGGAGCTTATGCCGATACTAAAATATATAAAGGATTGAGCCTGATTTATCCGGCAGTTGTTTCCAACCCAATACATATTATTACTTTACCAGAAAATGCGCAAAAAATCGGCGATTATGAAACATTAAAAAAATTGCACGGAATTGTTGTTGATACGGAAATTTATAATGACTTCAGCGCACGAAAAATTAAAGAACTTAATGTGGAGCATGTGGCTGCACCTCTAGATGCATATGAAAAACTTTTCACCGAACAAGTCGATTATATTATCGGCGGATTATATTATCATCGAATTACGTCCAGTAAATATGGCTTGGATTCGTTTTTAAGCTATTCTAAAAAACCATTGTTTAAAATTCCGGTTTTTATTGCTATGTCTAAGACAACGCCAAAATTTTCGCTTTATGAAAAAGCATTTCAACAAGCTTTTAGCAATCCGGAATTTGGAAATGCCGTTAAAGCTGAAATTTTAAGAATGGTTGAAAACGTGGTGGCGCAAAATGCCGGAATTGTACCGCCGTCGTTTGCTCATGCTGAAAATAAAACGGAAGAAAAACCGGCAGAAGACGTTCAGGAAAATAAACAACCGCTCGGACATATTATTGAAAAGAAAAATGAGCAAAAATCGTTTGATGAAGTGTTAGAGGGAATATAGGAGGGGAATTATGGTTCTTTTGGTACATAACAGTGTTTTGCCGCATTGTCGGAAAATTAGAATTTTGATGTCAGAAAAAAAGATGCTGTTCGTTTTGAAAGAAGAAAATCCGTGGCATCTTTCTGCAGATATTATGAAAATTAATCCGGCGGGTGAATTGCCTATTTTTATATATGATGGCAACATTATTGCCGGAAACTATGCCATTACCGAATTTTTAGAAGAAACATATACGCAAAATAGGTTGATTAGCGGCAACAATAAACAGCGGGCGGAAATTCGCCGCTTGATTGATTGGTTTGATAATAAATTTTATCGTGACGTTTATCAATATATCGGCGGAGAAAAAATTTATAAACGATTTGCTTTAAAATTGTCACCGGACAATAAGCGAATTAAAGCCGGAATAAATAATTTGCGCTTTCATTTAGAATATATCGATTGGTTAGTAGAACGCAATAATTATTTAGCCGGAAGTGAACTGACTATGGCAGATATCAGCGCGGCAGCCCAGCTTTCGTTAATAGATTATTTGGGAGATGTGCCATGGGAAGACTATAAAAATGCTAAATTATGGTATTCCAAAATTAAATCTCGTCCGAGTTTCAAAGAAATTCTTAATGACCGCATTAAGGGCATTTATCCGTCAAAAAATTATGCAAATTTGGATTTTTAAGATGAAAAATATTTTTTACGTTTTTTTGTTATGTGCTGTTTCAATTTTAAGCGCTTGTTCAAAAGGAAAAGGACAAGTTATTTATAATTGGGAAAAAGAAAACACCGGTGTTGCTAAGTTTTCGCGTGACCATTCAGAATGCTTGCGTGAGGCTGAAGGCTGGTTTTATATTCCAGATTTTTCCAATTGGTTCTATTCAGAAGAATATCGTTATGATATTCATGTTGATTGGCACAAAGAAAAAGGAATTTGGGCCAGCTATGTTCCATATCGCGGCGCTTCGCCGATAATGGTTAATTCAATTCGAGATTCGGCACGTTCTGACCCTAAAGCATATCGTTTATGTATGGAAAAGAAGGGTTATTGGCACCGCAAATATAATATTCCGACAGTGACAAATATCTTTGTATATAAACCGCAAAAACCAAGCGATACAGTACCGTTTGCAGACTACAACTACTAAGGATTTAGATTATGACAAATATTATAAAAAGCCTGTTTGAAAGACTTAATTGGCAAGCAAATGCTTTTACGTTTTTACAAATGTTAATTTTGTTGTCTGTATATCCGGCAATAAAATATGCCAATCCGCAATGGTTTTTTGAAGATGGCATAGTTGAAAATATTCAGCTTGCAATTTGTTTTTGCTGTTTTGCCGCAGCGTGGTTTGCACCACGCGATAAAACTCTGTTTAGGTTTTTTGCATTGGTGATAATTTTAATTGTTTTTCGTGAAATTAGCACGGGGCGGCATTGGCTTTGCTCATATTACAATTTGCCGCAAGAGAGCAAATGGAAAGATATTCCGTATGGGTTGGTCTTATATTGGGGACGTAATTTATTTGCAATATTTACTCTCGTTTATTTTTTATGGTATAAAGTTTATAAATCTTTATGGCAATACATAAAAAAGGCTCCGATTTTTGTTTGGGAATTTTTGTTTTTAGCTGCAGGGGTTATCTTAGCCTTATTGGCAGAAAAGCCGATTGATAATGAAATTATGGAAGAAATGGCAGAAACATTATTCTATTTGGCTTTGTTTAATTTAATTTGGCGATACGGATATAGTAAGTTATCATTGAATTAAGCCTTTTTGACGCTATTTATATAAAGAAAGGAAATATTGATGGCAAAAATAGTCGGTTTAATTGGTGACAGTATCGGCCATGGTTTTTTTGACCATGAAGATTTAGGCTGGTTTGCACGCTTAGGAAAGCAGATTTTATGCAATTATTCCGAAGCATATTTTTTTAATAATTTATCGCAAGCAGGGGATAATATTGCCGATACCGCTTTTCGGGCAACGAGTGAGGTTTTGTCGCGCAAATTTGATTTATTATTGGTTTCAACCGGCATAAATGACCTACGGCGGCGCAAAATGTGTAATTTGGAACTTGATTTTTCTGCCGGCGCACGAGAAATGTATTGGAATAAACTTCTAGATATTTTATCATTAACCGGTGCACAAATTGTGGTAACGGATTTGTTGCCGATAATAGAAAAACGCTATGCACCGCAAGCAACATTAATCCGCCGCAATTCCGATGTTGAAGATTATAATAAACAAATTAGCAAAATTTGCGCCGAGCGACAAATTAAATTTTTTGCCCGCTATCCGCGGTGGCAACGGCGAGATTTGGAAAAGCTGTATTTTGATGCCATACACCCAAATGAAATCGGTCATAAGATGATTGCGGAAGAAGTTTATGACTATTTGCAAAAAGAAAAACTGTTAACAGCGGAAAAATTGACGTATGAACACGAATAAAGTAACTTTTCTGCAGATTTTTTTTACGTTTTTTAAAATGGGGCTTTTTACTTTCGGCGGCGGTTATGCTATGTTACCGTTGCTGCAAAGTGAAGTTGTTGAAAAAAGGCATTGGGCAACAGAAGAAGATTTACTAAATTATTACGCAATAGGTCAATGCACACCCGGAATTATTGCGGTTAATGCGGCTTCGTTTATCGGGTATAAGCTGCGTGGGCTAGCCGGTTTAATTTGCGCAACATTAGGGTTGATTACCCCTTCCGTTTCTTTAATTTTATTAGTTGCAACAATTCTTAATCAATATATGGAAAATGTGTATGTGCAACAGGCATTCGGTGGTATTCGCATATGTGTTTTGGCCCTGATTGTGAACACGGTTTGGAATATGTGGCAAAGCAGCATTAAAAACGTGCGCGGCTACATTGTTTTTGCAGGAGCGGCTATATTGCTGTTTGTTTTCAATTTATCGGCAATATCTGTTGTTTTGCTGGCCGCAATAGCGGCATTTATTCCGAACTATTCTCGGAGAAAAAAGCCGTGATTTACTTATTAGTAGCTTGGGCCTTTTTAAAAATCGGGTTGTTTGCCATTGGCGGTGGTTTGGTAACCGTGCCTTTTTTGTTTGATTTGGCTGAACAATATGGATGGTTCAATAATCAGGAATTGACCGATATAATTGCCATAGCTGGTTCTTTGCCGGGGCCGGTTGGAATTAATATGGCGGCGTATGCCGGTTTTTATGCCGCAAATTTAGGCGGAGGCATATTAGCGCCGCTGTGCGAAGCATTGCCGTCTATGCTGATTATTTATATTATTGTCCGTCTGCTGAACAAGTGGCACGAAAATAAATATGTGCAGATGGTTTTAAATGGTATAAAGCCGGCGGTTTTAGCGCTGATTTTATTTGCTGCAGGGGCAGTGGCAAAAGAAATCTCCTTCAATGCGATTTCCGTTGCATTGTTTGTTTTTTTCATATCTGCTATGCACTTCTATAATAAAAATGCTGTTGTTTATATTATATTAAGCGCATGCATCGGTATTGTTTTAAAAATATAAAGTTACCAAATGCACATAATAAACCGCTTATAGCGCAAATTTTCGCAGATTTATAAAAAATGCTTGCTTCTAACCGCTAATTGCACTACAATATAAGTATAAAAAATAAGGATTATGGAAAATATTATAACATGTATCCCATGGCTCATCGCCATTGGAATCTTTGTTGCCGGTACAATCAAAATTGATTTCGCTACCGGGTTTTGGCTTGGTATCTTAAGCTTAATAGTAAGCTTTGGCGCACCAAGTTTATTGGGGCTCTTTGGAGTCGGCATAGCAGCTTGGATTTTTCCGGCGCTATGTTCAATAGTTCTGCTAACGCTGATTTTCGGCAAGTAGCAGATATATAAAAGAACATCCCCTATGCAAACCAATGCATAAGGGATGTTTTTTTTTACATTTTTGCAACTGCAGCCAAAATCTACAAAGTAACTTTACCATCGTCAGCAGAATCTTGTTTTTCTTCTGTTTCAACTTTTTTTTCAGTTTTTTTAGGTTGTGATTTTGCCGATTTTTTATTTTCGTGTTCCTGCACAAATGTACCCATAAATTCCATCGATTCGGCAATTTCTTCCGGTGTATTTTCTTCTGCTTCTGCTTGAGCAACGGTTGTTTTTTTATTTTCAATATCGGTTTTAACTTTTTGAATTTTATCTTTAGCTAATTTAGAACCTTCTTTAGCCGCAACCACGCTGCCTTTTAATTTTTCTTCTAATTGCTGCCTTAAAGCCGGCAATCTTTCAGCATTGAAAATTGCTAATACAACGATAATGACCAATATCCATCCGAACATTTTTATCTCCTTTATTATTTTTTACGCAAACGGCTTAAGACTTCCGTCGCATCATATTCACTGTTGTAAGATATAATATTTTTTAGGCGACGACAATATTTATTTTGCAAATATTCATAATTTGCCCTTGGCAATGGGCGCGCAATAATTTTTTCTACCTTTTGCAACCGTTCTAATGCCTCCTCGCTTAAAGTTATACCGCTTTCGCATAGAGCCTCGTTGGCGGCAAAATCTGCATTTCCTAAGCAAACGGCATCACAACCGGCAGCCAAACATTTTTGTGCTCGCTCAATAATCGAACCTTTTAATGACCGCATAACAATGGCATCAGATACCAAAAAACCGCCGAAGCCAATTTTCTGCCGAATGATATTTTTAATAACTTTGGCGGAACATGTGGCCGGATTTTTTGTATCAACAGCTTTCAAAATGATGTGGGCAGCCATACCCATCGGCGCATTTTTCAATTGCTCAAACGGATAAAAATCTGTGGCTAATTCTGCAAGCGTTGCATCAATTATAGGCAGTTGCAAATGCGGGTCAACCAAACCGCGCCCATGCCCCGGCAAATGTTTAACACAAGGGCAAATGCCGCATTTTTCATATGTTTTTACCATAGCCGCACCCCATTTAGCAACTTTTTCGGGGGTTCCGTTAAAACAACGGCTTTTTAAAACAGCATTTGTTTCGGGATATAAAACATCTAAAACCGGCGCAAAATTAACATTTATGCCGCATTGTTTCAAATCACGGCTAATTAATTTTGCATGCAAAACCGCCGTTTCAACCGATTTTATTTGCGCTTGAGATGCCACCGGCGTCCATTCCGGCTCTGTCAAACGCCGCACTCTGCCGCCTTCTTGGTCAACGGCAATCAAAACATTGTCACGGCCGATTGTTTCTTTAATTTGCTTTGTCAGCTGTTGTAATTGCCCTTTGTTTTGCACATTAGCACAGCCAATGGCAAACATGCACACGCCCAAAGGATTATATTTAGCCAATAAATGCTTTTCGCCTTCTGAAAGCTCAGCTCCCTGCACCGATAAAAATGCCGGTAAAATCGGTTTCATTTGGCAGCCTATCGTTCTTTAACAATGCAATCTTGCAAACCCTTTGCTTTAAGGGCTGTGCAGGCTTTTGCCGCTTCATCGCGAGTGGCAAAACTGCCGGCACGCAAACGATAAAAAATGCCTTGCGCCCCTAAATCAGTTGTTTGAATTTCGTGGCCATATTTCTGCAAATCAGCATATTTTACCGACAATGTTGTCCATGTTTTTGCCACGGCATCTTTGTTTTTGGAGGCAATAAGCTGAATTTGCCATTTTCCGTTTTGTGCCAATTTTTCAACTTCTTTCGGCTTTTCTTCAATATTTGTTTTAACTTCATTTGTTTTTACTTCAGCCGATTTAGTTTGTATTTTTTGCTCTTTAGCAGGTGTTTCTAACACGTCTTGCGGTTTTTCCTGAACACTGGCAACAGTGGATTCCGGCTCTGTTACTTCGTCTACAATTTCATCTAAATTGCCGGCATTAGGGTCAATATCCGTCACCTCCGGCACAATATCCGGAAGCTTTGGTTTTTCCGGAGCCGGAAGTAAATTTTCAACCACCGTGTTATCAACATTTTTCTTGTCAACTAAATTATATACATCTTTATCTTGATTCGGAATTTCCATTCCTCCCGGATTTTCCGGCTTAATTTTCACGGCTGTTTGCGGACGGCGAATAGTCGGAATTTCTTTGCTTTTTTCAATATATTGCGGCGAAAGAATAAACCAACCGACAACTGCGGCCAAGGCAATGCCGGCAAATGTGCCTAAAAAATTATTACGCGACCGCGCCAGCTCCGAGCGACGTTCTTCAATTGTTGCAATTTTTTGCTGCGCCACCTTTTGCCGAAACTCATCTAAATAATCGTCGTTGCGATTAAAAAAATCTTGATACATAACAGCCTCTCATACAAATTTACATTTTAAGCTTAAACGATAATGTTTTAAAATAGCTTAACGATGCAAAAAAAATCTTTTATTTCATAAAAATATTTTTATAATAGGCTAAAAGGATATAACAAATGAAAATTGCCACCTTAAACATAAATTCAATTAATGCCCGTTTGCCGCAATTAACATCTTGGTTGCAAAAAAACAACCCCGATGTTGTTTTGCTGCAAGAAATTAAATGTGAATTTAATAATTTTCCTTTTTTAGATTTGCAAATGGCCGGATATGAGGCAAAAATTTTGGGGCAAAAAAGTTATAACGGTGTAGCGGTTTTAAGCCGTCAACCACTGCAAACAAGGCAGGAAAATTTGCCGCAATTTACTGATGAACAGGCACGCTATTTGGAAGTTGAAGCACTGATTAGCGGGCAAAAATATATTTTTGCATCCGTATATGTTCCAAACGGCAATCCACCGGCAACATCACCTCAAGACACATCTCGCTTCAGCTATAAATTATCTTGGCTTGATGCATTTTTGCAACATGCGGAAAATTTGCTTAAAAGCGGGCAAAACGTTGTTATATGCGGTGACTTTAATGTTATGTTATCTCCGCTTGATGTATATAATCCCGAACTTTTTGCTGGAGGAGCGCTTTATCGTCCCGAAGTTTGGAATAAAATAAATCGTTTACAATTTATCGGCTATACCGATGCTTTTCGCCAACTATATCCTAAAGCATCAGGCTACACATATTGGGACTATGGAACAACAGCTTTTACCAATGATTTAGGTTTAAGAATAGATTACATATTTACCTCGCCTGCAGTAACCGATAAATTAGAAAATTGCCATGTAGAACGTGATTTGCGCCAACAGGAAAAATCGTCCGATCACACGGCGCTTTGGGCCTCGTTTAAGGATTAATAAAATGAAAAAAATATTACTTGCTTTACTTTTTTGCAACTACGCCTTAACAGCACATGCCATGAAAGTGGATACCCAGTTGCTCAATGAAATGCTAACAACAATTAATAGCGAATATTTGTATGAAGTGGATAATGCGCAGCTTATTACTGACGGGCTGCAAATTTTGCAAAATTTTGACCCGCAGTTTACGGTTTCTAAAGGTCCGGACCGCATATATGTTTATTACAACGGCAAAATTACCGCAGTTTTACCGTTTCCGCAAAAAACAGATGACATAAACTCTTGGAGCGAAAATATTTCCGATACACTGATCGCCGCCGGAAAAATTTCTCCAAACCTTGCATTGCATGACTATGAACTTCCTGATTTAATGCTGCAAAAAATTACCCAGAGCCTAGATAAATATTCTCACTACTATTCACAGTTTGATTATGCGGAAGAAAACGAATCCCCTATATTCCACCGCAATTTCAGCGAACGCTTGCTCGATAATATTTTATACATTCGTATACGTATATTTAATAAGCAAACAGCAAAACAAGTTGAGCGAGCACTAAAAGAAAATCCACAAGTAAGCGGCGCAATATTAGACCTACGCGGCAATAGCGGAGGTATGCTTGACGAGGCCTTAAAAACAGCAGATTTCTTTACCGAAAACGAAATTATCACTCAAACAGCAGGACGTGCAGGTAAAAATAAGCATTATTATACATCCTCAGAAGAATGTATATTTACAAAACCTTTAGTGATATTGGTTGACGGCAATACAGCTTCGGCGGCGGAAGTTTTGGCCGCCGGTTTACAAGAGCAATCACGCGCCAAAATTGTTGGCACACGAACATTCGGAAAAGGCACCATTCAGAATATATTTCAAATCAGCAATGGTGGAAAGCTGGTTTTGACCGGTGAGCAATTTTTTACACCGTCGGGTAGAATTATTCATGAACAAGGAGTTATGCCCGATATTTGCACGGAATATGATATGCACGACGAATGTGCTCCGCAACCGCGCACCGACAATGAAGAAGATATATCTTCGGCTTTGGATTTGCTGCAAAAATAGCCGATTCGCATTACGTATAGCAACAAAAAAACCTTAGGGCAAATGCACTAAGGTTTTTTCTATATTTCAGAACCAGTCAGGCTCTGCGGCTACAATCTGCTCCCAGCAGTTGTAGATAAATTCATAGGTCTTGGGCGTAAGCCGCGACTTCTGCGGCACATAGTCCACCCAAACACACGAGGCATTCACCTTCGCCAACTTTTTCAGCTCGGCGGCCACTTCATCAGGCATCTGAATGGCAAGTGGCTTTACCTCTTTAGTGTCTTTGCCGTTTACCCGTGTTGAGCAAACGTAAAACGCTTTACCTTTTTGTACAAACAAGTTAACTCGCTTGTCTGCAGTAGCCGTATGCACACGCAACGGCTCAATATAAATTTTCTTTTTCATAATTGTAATTTTTTTAGTTAATAATAGGAATCTACGTTTCTCTTATACTTCTTTGCTTAAAATTTGTCAATCAACTTTTATAAAAAACGCATTATTAATAAATTTTACGTTGTTTTTTTCCGCAAAATAAGCCTATTTCAAACAGGCTGTAAGTTGGAATTGTCAACATTATTTGGCTCACAATATCCGGCGGGGTTAATAAGCCGGATAAAATCAAAATGCCGACAAATATATAAGTGCGTTTAGATTTTATTGTTTCATATGACACTATGTCTGAACGTATTAAGGCATATGTAATAAGCGGAAACTGGAACATTATGCCAAAAACCAATGACAGCCACAAAGCAAGAGAAATAACATTGCCAATGCCAAACATTGCCTGAATATTTTCAGTAACAAAGCTCATACCGAAACGAATGAGCGATGGTAAAATAAAAAACAAGCAAAATAACACACCGACTATAAAAAGCCCGCTTGATGCCAAAATGATAGATTTTATAAAATTACGCTCATTCTCATACAGCGCCGGTAAAATGAAGTTCCATATCTGCTTTGCCATATAAGGAAAACACAGCAGAATATCCAAAACCAAAGCCATTTTAATTTGCAAAATAAAAACTTCCATCGGCGAAAAAAAATTGAGCTGAATTTCATTTTTTCCCATCATAACATTTATCAGTGCGTCCATAACATATGGCGCAAGCAAAAACATTGGCACCAAACCGCAGGCTAAGGCCAACAGACATCTAATTAATACTGCCCGCAGTTCTTCCAAATGCTCAATTAATGTTTGTTCTTTTGCTTCTGCCATTATTTTTTAGATTTTGCGCTTGTCTTTTTTATTGCCGGCTTTTTTGTTGCAGTTTTTCTAACCGTTTTTTTCTTTGTTTCTTCAGTTGCGGCTTTTTCGGCTTCTGCCTTAAATTCGCTTACTTCATTTTCTATCATTTCTTTGGCTTTTTTATATTCAGCCTGCGCTTTGCCCAAACCGCGCGCTAACTCCGGTATTTTTTTACCGCCGAAAAGCACCAAAACCACTACTAAAATTAAAATTATTTCTGTTACACCTAATGACATTTTTTCCTCCTTAATATAATTTAACTTGCTTTGCCACCGGTTCAATTTTAATGGCTTTCACCGGACATACGGCAGCACATGCCCCGCAACCAATACACTCATCAAAACGAATCAGCGGATATTTTCCGTCTTCCTTAATAATAATATGCCGCGGACATTCTCCCGCACACAAACCGCATTTGACGCACATATCTTCATCGACAACCGCATTAGCAATTTTAGTGTTTTGTTTTTGCGCCAATGTAATATGTTCAATTGCGCCGCTTGGGCAGCTTAAAGAACATTGATGACAATTATAATCGCAAAAATAGCCGTTATAATCCAAATGCACAAACGGCGTTTCCGCTGTTGCCGGCTTAATAATTTTCATCGGGCAATTTTGTACACATAAATTACAATTTAGGCAGCGATTAGCAAAATCTGCCGCATTTCTGCTCCCTGCCGGTAAAATAGCTTGTTTAACTTTTGCCGCCGCTTTTTTAGATAAATCAATTCCGCCTCTAAATGCCGCTCCAAAAATTGCTAAAACCAATCCGGCCTTAATTATTTGCCGGCGGCTTGCATTGAACTCAACTTTTTTGGCTTTAGGCAAACCGTAATATAAAGCTCCGTGGCTACAATGTACCAAACATTTAAAACATTTCACACAAGTTTCATTATTAACCGACCGATTTTTAAAATCTATTGAGCCGCACGGGCAAGAACTGGCGCATAAACTACACATTTTGCATTTATCTGCATCAATGCGGATTTTAAATAAGGAAAAGCGGGAAATAAAACCTAAAATTGCTCCGACCGGACAAATGTTTGTGCAAAAAAAACGTTTTTTAAAAAACACTAAAACCGTTAAGGCCAGTATAAATCCTAATCCGAAGATTGCCCCGCTCATTGCATTTCCGACAACAGAATACGGATCAAGCATTCTTAGCAAAACAGCAGTGCCGCCAAACAATGTTCCAAACAATACTGCCGCTAAAGTATATGCCCAAACATAATGTTTTTGCACCGCAAATTTGCGTTTTTTATAAAACGGCTTAAATAAAATTGTCAGCAATTCCTGATATATTCCCAACGGACATAATGTTGAGCAATAAATTCGCCCGAACAGCAAGGTGAACAAAACCACCAACAGCAACAAAACTACGCTTAATCCCAAACCGGAAACAATGCCGCTTTGCAGCGCCGCAGTAAACTGTGCATCAAAAATATGCAGTGGATAAATATGCCCCCAAAAAGCCAATCCGCAAACAACAGCAACCGCCAGCGCAATTACAAAACGACAATATAGCAAAACTTTATTATTCACTTCGTATTCCTTTTTTTGCAGCATTAGAAAAATTTGAGAATTATGGTGTTTTTATCTCCCTGACAAGCTGCATTTTCATCTATTTTTGCCCTAAAATCAGCATCGTCGCCGCAAACCAACATATATTTGAATTGAGCAACACTTTGACAACTGTTTATCGTAGCAAAATCAATGTATTTATCATACATTGGCGTTCCGTCATCTGCCAGCAAAGCTATAAATCCAGTTTGCAAATTACCCCAAGAGAATTTGCTCAAAGCCATACAACTTGCTGCTGGAACTTCGGTAAACTTAACTAAAATTGCTTTATCATCTCCATTTTCAGCTTTATTACCAACCATAATTTCGGTCAAACCGCCATAAGGATTAATCAGAGCAAAATTTCCTTCAGAATTTTGCACAAGTTGCTCACTTATACCTCCGGCAGCAGCCAGTTTTTCCATATTAATTCCCGCATAGCTTGTTTTTCCGCTATATAAAGTTCTTGCTCCGTCAACCAAAAATGCAGTTTGGTCAATTATACCATTTAAGCGTATGCGAAACGTAGCTTTTGAATACCCGCTGATAAAACCTACACTAAAAACAAAACCCCAAACAAAAAGTATGTATGCAAGCATATACCAAAACCAATGTTTTTCTCCGCTCTCTGATATTGCTCCATATTTGTTGACCTTTTTTTGCCCCGGTAAAAACATACATACCAGCAAGAATATAAACATGCCAAGCATCACAATACTCAAAACACCAAAACTTGCTGTTTTAACAAAATTTGCATTGCTAGAAACTTCCGACCCCATTTTTTTCATTACGGAAAATGCTGCGGTAAAAATGGCAACCATAAATACAAGAAGCAAAAATCCTAAAAACCATTTACCGGAAAATCCGACATCATGCAAACGCCGAACAATAACACCTAAATAAGGCAACAATAAAGCAAAAGACCATACATTTTCAGCATAGCCGATGATTGTATCGTCTTTTAATAGCAAATTAAGCGCCGCCGATACAATCAGCGTAAACAAAAAACAATAAAAAACAAATCCCCAAAATTCCTTGCGATTTGCCCTTCCCTTAAAGCAGCAATATTTTTTGCTGATACATTCCACAAAATATCGCCATGCCGATTTTTTTTCAGCATTTGTTCCCATATTCATCACTAAAGTATTTTCCTCTTGCATAATTAAATTCCTTTCTTCACTTGCTTTTGTAAAAACAAAATTTTTGCCAAACCATAGCGGCGAATATCTGCAATTTGTAATTCCGGCGGCAACATCAAATCTTCGTTTTCCTGAACTTCAACAATACAAAGTGCGTCATCATTTAGCCAATTTTTTGCAATTAATTCCGCTAAAACATTTTCGCTTAATCCCTTGTTATAAGGAGCATCCATAAAAATAAGTTTAAACTGCCGTGGCAAACGCGGCAAATTCAAAGCATTTGCTTTAATAATAAAAAATTTTTCCTGTTCTGCCGGAAATAATTCGGCATTGCGCTGCACGATTTTTGGCTCAATATCAACAAATGTGGCGCTGCGAAAACCGCGCGAAACAGCTTCTAATCCAAAAGCACCGGTACCGGCAAAGATATCGGCCATATCAAAATTTTCATACTCCCCTTGCCAATATGAATATAAAATATTAAAAACAGCTTCTCGCGCTCGCTCTGCCGTGGGACGCACAAGTTTTCCATCTGGCGACCACAGCTTTTTTCCGCGATATTTTCCTCCGACTATTCTCATAATTTAAATTTACTTCCAAGCTGTTCTCTTAAAACTTTTTGCGGCACTTCTCTTACTTCGCCTTTTTTCAAACTTCCTAGCTGAAACGGACCATATGATAAGCGAATAAGTCTTGCAACTTCCAAGCCGATAAACTTCATTAATTTGCGAACTTCACGATTTTTCCCTTCGCTTAATGTCACCAAAATCCAGCTGTTTGTCCCGTTTTGGCTTTCAAGCTGTGCTTGCACCGAACCATATTGCACACCGTCAATTTCCACTCCTTGTGCCAGCTTTGCTAATTTTTTGGAATCAACATAACCGTGTACCCGAACTTTATAGCGGCGGCTCCACGCATTTTGCGGCAATTCAAGTTGGCGCGAAAGCTCGCCGTTATTTGTTAGCAAAAGCAAACCCTCCGAATTCAAATCCAAGCGTCCCACACTGATAACTCTTGGCATATCCTGCGGCAAATTTTCAAAAACCGTAGCACGGTTGGCACTGTCTTTATGCGTTGTTAAAAGGCCAACCGGTTTATGATAAAGCCACAATCTGGTTTTTGGTATAACCGGCAAATTTTCGCCATCAAGCAAAATTTTTTCTTCTCCCGACACATTAAATGCCGGCGTTTCAACAATTTCACCATTAACCGTAATACGTTTTTGTTTTATCATTTCTTCGGCATCACGACGTGAACAAACACCGCATCGTGCCATAAATTTTGCTAATCTTTCCGCCATTTTTACTTCCATTTAAACTGTTTTATTGTTACAATAACCGCAAAATGTGAAAAAAAGGTGAATTTATGAATAAAGAAGATTATATGCTTGAAGCAATAAAATTGGCTAATATTGCCGCGGCTGCCGATGAAGTCCCCGTAGGCGCTCTGATAGTTAATCCGCAAAACGGCGAAATTATTGCCTCTGCCTCTAACCAAAGTGCCCATAACGGTGATGCAACAGCTCATGCTGAAATTTTAGCCATTCAGCAAGCTTGCCGCAAACTTAAAACCAATCGTTTGTGGGGTATGGATATGTATATTACACTTGAACCCTGCACTATGTGTGCAGCGGCAATTTCATTTGCCCGTATAGAGCATGTTTATTTTGGCGCAGCCGATACCAAAGGTGGGGCAATTATCAGCGGCGTCAAATTTTATGAAGCGGCAACATGTCATCACCGCCCAACGGTTGAAGGAGGAATTTGCGCTGATTTATGCGGTCGCATTTTAAAAGATTTTTTTGCAAAAAAGAGAAAGAAAAGCTAAAAATATCCCCTCAAAACCCACAGCTTTGAAGGGATATTTTTCTGTATTTTATTTAATTTCCGATTAATACATACCGCCCATACCGGCTGCATCAGCGCCGCCATGATTGCAGTTGCATTTTTCTTCCGGAATTTCGGTAACCATTGCTTCTGTCGTAATCAGCAATCCGCCCACCGAAGCAGCATCTTGCAATGCCGTGCGAACTACCTCGGTCGGGTCAACAATACCGTCTTTAATCATATCGGTAAATTCACCTTTTTGCGCATTATAACCATAGTTGGTATCTTTGCTTTCCAACAATTTACCGGCAATTACCGCGCCGTCAACACCGGCATTTTCAGCAATTTGGCGTAAAGGAGCCTGCAAAGCTTTACGAATAATATCAATACCAACGTTTTGGTCTTGATTTTCGGTTTTTACATTTTCCAGCGCATGTGTAGCATATAATAAAGCCGCACCGCCGCCGGCCACAATACCTTCGCGCACTGCAGCACGCGTGGCATGCAAAGCATCATCAATGCGGTCTTTCTTTTCTTTAACTTCCACTTCCGAAGCACCGCCGACTTTAATAACAGCAACACCGCCGGAAAGTTTTCCTAAACGTTCTTGCAATTTTTCACGGTCATAATCAGAGGTTGTCTGGCTGATTTCTTGGCGAATTTGCGCTGCTCTGCCGGCAATAGCTTCTTTATCACCAGCACCATCAATAATTGTCGTGTCGTCTTTGGTAATTTCCACACGTTTAGCCACGCCCAGCATATCAAGCGTCACATTTTCAATTTTCATGCCAAGTTCATCAGAAATGACCTGACCACCGGTTAAAATGGCAATATCTTGCAACATTGCTTTGCGTCTGTCGCCAAAACCCGGAGCCTTAACAGCACAAACTTTCAAACCGCCGCGAATACGGTTAACAACCAAAGTTGCCAAAGCTTCACCTTCAATATCTTCGGCAACAATCACCAACGGACGTCCCGATTGCACAACCGCTTCCAAAATAGAAATCATCGGCTGCAAATTAGAAATTTTCTTGTCATAAAGCAAAATATACGGGCTATCAAATTCGCAATTCATCTTTTCAGGATTAGTTACAAAATACGGCGATAAATAGCCGCGGTCAAATTGCATACCTTCAACCACATCAAGCTCTGTTTCCAAGCCCTTTGCATCTTCAACCGTAATCACACCGTCATTGCCAACTTTTTCCATTGCTTTTGCCAAATATTCGCCAATTGTTGTATCACCATTGGCTGAAATTGTGCCGACTTGGGCAATTTCTGCCGACGAATTAACAGCTTTTGAGCGTGATTTAACATCTTTAACCACTGCTTCAACCGCCAAGTCAATACCGCGTTTTACATCTTGCGGATTCATACCGGCGGCTACGGCTTTGCAACCTTCTTTAATAATGGCTTCTGCCAAAACGGTTGCCGTTGTAGTACCGTCACCGGCCTTATCGGCGGTTTTTTGCGCCACTTCTTTAATCAATTGTGCGCCCATATTTTCAAACTTGTCTTTTAATTCAACTTCTTTTGCCACCGAAACACCATCTTTAGTCAGCTTTGGTGCGCCATACGATTTATCAAGCATCACGTTACGACCTTTAGGGCCCAATGTAACCTTAACTGTTTTTGCCAATGTTTCCACGCCTTTAAGCATTTTTGCGCGGGCATCTGTGCCAAATTTAATATCTTTTGCTGCCATTTTTTTATTTTCCTTTCTACTATTCTATAATTGCCAATATATCAGATTCTTTTACAATTAAGCGTGTTTCTCCGTCCACTTTAATTTCCGTGCCGGCCCATTTGCCGAACAACACTTTATCGCCGGCTTTTACCGTCATCGGCACAATTTTACCGTCATCAGCTCTGAAACCGTTGCCAACAGCTTCAACCACACCTTCTGAAGGTTTTTCTTTAGCCGTATCCGGAATAATAATACCACCGGCGGTTTTGTTTTCTTCATCAACACGTTTAATCAGCACTTTATCGTGCAAAGGTTTAATGTTCATTTGTTTTAACTCCATCAAAAATTTATTAGACTAATTGTTTAGTTAGTGTTGCAAAAATCTAAAGTCAATAAGTGCATGCAAAAAAAATCATTAAAAATACAACAGCCTGTATAAACAAGCTGTTGCAGATAGTAAAACATCACAAAAAAATAATTTATGCGGCCTTATTCATTTTAGTAGCGGCAAATTCATTCATTTTTTCAATAATGTAGCTCATTTGTTCGTCGGTCAAATACGGTGTCATCGGCAAGCTGCATACTGTTTTAGAAAGTTTTTCACAAACTGGCAATGAACGTGTATTCCATTTTGCATAAGCTGTTTGTGTATTTACCGGACGCGGATAATATGCACCGCAAGGAATTCCGTTTGCCTTCAGATAGGTCATCAGCTCATCACGATCTTCGCAGGTAATGGTATAAAGCGCATAAGCCGAACGGCAATTATCTAAAACTTTTTGTTTGCCGAAATATGAGCTGAGTTCATTATCATAGCGCTTAGCCACTTTATAACGATTTTCTAATTCTTGCTTAAATTGAGTAAGCTTCAACAGCAAAACTGCTCCTTGGAACGAATTCATACGACCGGTCATACCTAAACGAACATTATCGTAGTGGTCTTCCGGACTCATTCCATGAACACGACAAGATTGTACTAACGCGTTTTCTGCTTCAGAATTGGTGAACACGGCGCCGCCATCACCATATCCGCCTAATGGTTTTGTAGGATAAAATGAAGTTGCGCTCATATCAGCAATAGAACCGGCATTATGACCATGATATATTGAGCCGAAACTCTGACAAGAATCGGAAAGAACTTTCATACCGTTTTCATGTGCAATTTTGATAATTTCATCATAATCGCACGGAGAACCGAAAATATCTACGGCAATAACGGCTTTCAAATTCAATTTTCCCTCAGCTTTAACAGCTGCAATGGCACGTTTCAAATCATTAACATCCATATTGTATGTATTCGGATCCGAATCAACAAAAATCGGAGTTGCACCTAACAAAACCGGTGCTTCAGCCGAAGCTACAAAGGTAAACGAAGAAACAAAAACAGCATCGCCTGCCTTAACATCCCAAGCCATTAAAGCCAAAGTTAAGGCATCAGTACCTGAACCGCAAGTGGAACAATATTTAGTTCCGGCATATTCGGCAAGTTTTACATCCAACTCTTTAGTTTCCGGCCCTTGGCAATAAGCACCGTGATTTAATATATTTTTAAAAGCATCTAAAAATTTTTCTTGTCCGATTTTCTTTTGTGTGGTTGCGCAATCAAACAGCATAATCGGTTCACTCGGTTTATTTGTCATATTAAAAAATCCTTTTCAAAAAATGTTCAACTGCAAAAGAATATACTGCGCTTTTAAACGTAGCGCAACACACAAAAAGTTACTAAATTGTAACATTTAAATAACCTAAAAAACTGCCAATATATCCCAAAAAACAGCATCAAAATTTGCGCTATTATGCTTTTTTGCTTGCGCTTTTACAAAAATAAGATAAAATCCATTGCATCAAAATAGAAAAATTCAATTGTTAAGGAGGCTTGCTTAAATGTCTAAAATCTTAATTACTTCCGCTCTGCCGTATATTAACGGTGTCCCGCATTTAGGGCATATGGTCGGCTGTTTGTTGCCCTCTGATGTTTATGCGCGCTATATGCGAATGATGGGTAATGAGGTTTTATACATTTGCGGAACCGACGAACATGGTACTGCTTCTGAAGTCGGCGCTTTGAAAGAAGGTATGCAGGTGGAAGAATATTGCAATAAATATCACACCAACCATGCGCAGACATATAAAGATTTTAATCTTTCTTTTGACTATTTTGGCCGCACTTCAAGCAAGCAAAACCAAGAAATAGTTTATCACATTTTTGAACAGCTTGATAAAAACGGCTTTATCACCGAAAAAACCATGAAACAAATATATTCGATAGATGATAAGATGTTTTTGGCTGACCGTTTTATTACCGGAACCTGTCCGCATTGCGGCTACGAAAAAGCCCGCGGCGACCAATGCGAAAACTGCACTAAAGTTTTAGAACCTACCGATTTAATCAATGCTCGTAGCACCATTTCCGGCAGCACTAATTTGGAAGTGCGTGAAACAAAGCACCTGTTTTTGAACCTACCGAAAATAGAGCCGCAACTGGAAGAATGGCTTAAAACTAAAGAGGCTTTTTGGCCTGATGTTGCTTATTCCATTGCCAAAAAATGGCTCAAAGAGGGCTTGCAGCCACGTTGCATTACGCGCGATTTGAAGTGGGGTTTTCCGGTTAATAAAGCCGGTTATGAAGACAAAGTTTTTTATGTGTGGTTTGATGCTCCAATCGGCTACATCGGTATTACTAAGCAATGGTCCGATGAAAAACCTTCTGAACGCAACTGGAAAGATTGGTGGGTTGATGCCAAAGATATACGCTATGTGGAATTTATGGGTAAAGATAACGTTCCATACCATTCCATCACTTTTCCGGCAACCATGATCGGCACCGGAGAAAATTGGACGAAGGTGGATTATTTGAAAGGTTTCAGTTATCTCACTTTTGAAGGCGGAAAATTTTCCAAATCAGAACATCGCGGCATTTTTGCCGAAGATGCCATCAGCGAGTTTCCGGCAGACTATTGGCGCTATTGGCTAATGGCTAATGCTCCGGAAGCATCGGATTCGTCATTTACCATTGAAAGTTTTGTTAATACAATCAATAAAGATTTAAACGGCGTTTTAGGCAATTTTGCACAACGCGTTATGAAAATGACGGCATCAAAATTAGGCGAAGCTGTTCCGGTAGGCGATGATTTGCAACCGGTTGATGAAGAAATGATTGCCGCAATTCAAAACCGCACTAATGACTATTTCAAATATCTTAATGAGCTTGAATTTAGAAAAGCGGTTAACGAACTGCGCGCTATTTGGGTGGAAGGCAATAACTATATTACTAAAACTGAGCCTTGGACAGTTATTAAAGAAGATGAAACCCGTGCTGCCACCATTTTGCGCTTATGCTTAAATTTAGTGCGCATTTATGCTATATTGAGCGCACCGTTATTGCCTGATACGGCATCTAAAATAATGGCAAAATTCGGCTTAAATGAAAAAGATATACCGTCGCTGAAAAATTTTAATGTGGCAGAACAAATAAATGCTTTGCCGGCAGGTCACAAATTTGTGGCTGGAGATGCTTTGTTTGAACGCATCACACCGGAAAAAACAGCAGAATTGCAACAAAAATACGGAGGTGCAAAATGAAAGAATGGGCGCAAATGCGTGTTAGCGGTTTTTTAGGGTTTATACATAAACTGGTTATGTTTATTACATGGCCGCTGCGGCATTGGAAATTTTTGCTTATAAGTTTGTTAATAGTTGCAGCCATAGTAATTGCCGTACCACTTATTTCCGGCACCAAATTTGTTGAAATTCCGTCTTGGTATAAGGCAAAAATGACTCATCCGTTTTTAACGGTTCTTAAAAATAATGTTACAAACATCACCCAATCTACAGAACAAAAAATAAACGAGTCGGTTAATTCGGTTAAAGACAAAGTTGAGCAAATTGCCCCTGAAATTATAAAAACAGAGGCAGAAGAAGAAAATAAAAAAGAAAAAATTCGTTTCACCGCATGGAATGTGGCAAAATTTAATAAAACAAAATATCAGCAGCCAAAATCTAAAAAGCAAAAGATAACGCTCAAATCTCCGACTTTTGCCGAGCTAAAAGAAGAAACAGCTTCAAAACAAGAAAAAATGGCAGAGCCAATTATAAACGAAGATGAGCAAGAAGCACCAACCAAACCGTATTATGACGGAAATTTAGCTGACTATTACACCGTTCGCCGCGATTTAGATTTAATTTATTTAACCGAATCTGAAAAGCTTTACGGTCAAGTTGATGTTGTTGGTGCTAACAGCTTATATATAAATAATACTTATATCTATTTATACGGAATATATACAAATCCTAATATTTATAACGAGCAGGCCGCACGCTTATATTTAGAAAAGCTTATAGATAACAAAGCAGTGCATTGTGATGTGGTGGCATATTCTGTACAATCACAAACACCAACGGCATTGTGCTTTATCGACGGTAAATTAATTAATCAAGAGTTGGTTGATGCTCAATATGCCGCTAACATTGCTCTAAAATAAGCGAGAAAAAAAATGTGGCAACCGGTTCTAACTGTCAGCGGATATATTTTAGGCATATTAGGCTTGCTTATGCTGATACCGGCAAGTTTTGATATTTGGCAGACAAATCTTGATTGGTCACCGTTTTTAACTGCTGCCGCAATTAGCATTTTTTTCGGTTTTTCCCTCTTCTTATCAAATAATACTAAAGTTGAGCGTATTGGCATTAAACAGGCATATTTGATTACGGTACTCAGTTGGCTCTTAGTTTGCATATTTGCTGCCTTGCCGTTCACACTGTTCGGCTCGGTTAATAATTTAACCGATGCTTTGTTTGAATCAATGTCTGGTATAACAGGCACCGGAGCCACGATAATTTCCGATGTAGAAGCCCTACCGAAATCCATATTGCTGTGGCGCTCGCTTTTAAATGGTATCGGCGGTTTGGGAGTTGTCATTTTTGCGGTTGCCTTGCTTCCCATATTAGGTATTGGCGGTATGCAAATGTTTCAACGTGAAAATTCCGATTCTAACGGAAAATTTATGCCCAAATTCAGTTATATTGCTAAGCGCATTGTGGCTGTTTATTTTTTACTGATAGGAATTTGCTGTGCCGCATATATTCTGTGCGGAATGAACTGGTTTGATGCCATAAATCACGCAATTTCTGTCATCGGTACCGGCGGTTTTTCAACTAAAAACAATTCAATCGCCGCATTTCAAAGTATTCCGATTGAACTGACAACAATGTTGTTTATGCTCACCGGCGCACTGCCTATGACTTTTTATATTTTGTTTTTCCGCGGAGCAAGTGCCGATAAAAATCATCAGGTTAGAACTTTTTTAAAATTAGTGTTTTATATTAGTTGCGGCTTGGTTTTTTATTTATATCTTGCAATGAAAATGCCTTTTTTTACGGCAATACGCAACGGATTTTTCACGGTCATTGCCACAATTACCACCACCGGACTGGTATCTTCTAATTATATTTCATGGGGTTCTTGGGCAACGGCACTGATTTTATTTTTATCATTTTTCGGCGGTTGCACCGGCTCTACCAGTGGCTCGGTTAAAATATTCCGCTGGCAGGCTGTCTATGCTTTTTTGCGTAAATCATTGCTAATCGCTATTGATACAAACCGCGTGGTACCGCTCAAAATAGGCATTATGAACTTGTCGGATAAAGTTTCATTATCTGTTTTTGTTTACTTGTTTTCATTTTTTATCAGCCTCGCACTGCTAACTTTGTTATTAAGCCTGTGCGGGGTTGATTTTTTAACTGCATTGGCAGCAGTTACCGCTTGCATCACTAACGTTGGCATGGGGGCGGTCAGCACAATAGGCCCTGAAGGAAATTTTGCTTTTTTCACGCCAAGCACCAAATATATTTTAATGTTTTCAATGTTTCTCGGCCGTTTAGAAATTATTACCGTATTAGCACTTTTCGTGCCTTCGTTTTGGCGCCGTTAACACCATATCTGGAAAAAACTGCAATGTTTTTTAGCTGGACAAGCGTAATAATATCTTATATGCTTTGATGCAGAACAAGGAGAAATGTTATGAAATCTGCAGCATTACCGCACGCATATACTTTAACAGAAGAAATTTGTCATTGCACTATTCACGGCTTAGGTATTATTTTAAGTATTGCCGGCTTAGTTATATTAGCGGCGTTTTCATCGGTTTACGGCAATGCATGGACTGTTGTTTCAACCGCTTTGTTCGGTGCCTCGATGATTATTCTTTATACGGCTTCAACGCTGTATCATGCCATACCGAATGCGCAAGCCAAGAAGATTTTGAAAAAATTTGACCACATTGCAATTTATTATTTAATTGCCGGTACATATACACCGTTTTTGCTGGTTAATCTGCGCGGTGCATTGGGGTGGACTATTTTCGGCATTATATGGGGTTTGGCGCTTTTGGGAACTGTCTTAAAACTAGTAACTTCCGGCAGTGGAACAAAAATTTGGTCAATCGGACTATATTTACTGATGGGCTGGATGATTGTGTTTGCATCTAAAAGCCTTTATGTGCATATCAGCACCACAGGGTTGGTGTTTTTGGTTTTGGGCGGATTATTTTATACTTTCGGTATATTCTTTTATGTGTGGAAAAGTAGAAAATATACTCACGCAATTTGGCACTTTTTTGTTTTAACGGGAACAATTATGCATTTTTTTGCCGTGCTTTACGGTTGTGTCCTAATTTAAGAATGTTGATGTTTCAGTAAATTACAATAAATTTCAAAGGTGGAAAACAGTAAAAGCATATATCCTAAACATTCGACAGTTTCTTCAATAAATTCTTTAATTTCACGCACATTGTTGGCCCCTAATATATCTTCCACAAACGAACGATGACCAATGCACTGCGCAATCGGAAGAACCAAAATCAGCACACTGACCATCATATAAAAAGCCGGACTTCCCAAAAATGGTATTAGCTGTTTCATAATGTTTTTGCGATTTATAAAAGCAAGCAAAAGTGCCACAAAAGGAAACACAAAACCAACCCGCCAACTTATCAGCGGAATGCGCTTATCAAACCAACTATCCAATTCGCGACACGATGCCAAAAAACACACAGAAGCTAGCAAAAACAGCAGTTCACGATAGTCTTTATAGGCAATTGCTTGTATAGTAAAAATAAAACCACTTATCACCAAAAGCCCTAACTGCATATTTTCTACTACACCAAATTCGGCAAATGTTTCCGCCTTAAACCGGTCAGCCAAATAATGAATACAGAAAACAAAAGCGAATATGCCTGCAAAATAACAAAACTGGCGCAAAGCACTTAAATAAACTTTTTTATAATCTATATCAAACATATAACTTTCCTAAAAAATATTTCTTGCAGAATATATTATATGTTTTACTAAGTCAAAAATATAAAAATTTATATGTGGAAAAACAGCTTTCTACTGACAAAGAGATGTTTCGTAGCGATAATTATCCGGCGTATCTAATTGCGCCTGCTCGTCTAAAAGTTTTTCCTTATAGCTATTCATTATCGGTTTTAGGCTGTTTTCATAATCTTTAAGCATTTTCTGTATAATGGCAGTATCATCTTGTATATAAATATTTTTAAGCACTGCTCTAGCCCCATATTCGTTCACTGTTTTTATCAATTTCTGTTTGAGAGCGCCGGCTAATTCCAATAAAAACGTGTGCCCTATATCTAAATGAGTTTGCTCATGCCGCAACACCAAATTATAGCGGCAACTGTTAGGTTTCAGCGAATTAATCAAATAAATTGTAGGCTTTTCATAAAAAACACGCAAATTAACATTTTGAGGCATAACACAAACATCTTGCTCATCTATTTCTTCTACCAGTGTTTCAACGTTTAATTTAGTAGCAAATTTTAATCCGGTAAGGCCTTGAATATGTTCATCGGCCTTAGCCTTAGGGTTGAACTGTTTTGCAATTTTTATCAGTTCTTCCGGTGTTTTAGAAGTGTCAATATTTAATTTACCAAAACTATATTCTACCGTAATTTGCGGCGGATTTTCTGCCATTTTCTGTTGGCACTTACGCTGTAAAGATTCATATGAAGCAGCGCAAACAACCTGCGACTGCAACACTGCCAAAACTCCTAAAATTAATCCTAAACGCATTTTTTCCTCTCAAGCAAAATAATAATATTATTTATTTGTTAAATCTGCGTTAATTATTTTTATATATCCTAGATTAAGGAGGTTTTCAGCTGTGCGAAAAATATTAGAATTATCGTTCATTTTTATCTTGTTTCTTTGTATGCCTGAAAGCGCACAAAGTTTTCGCCGCACTGATAAAATTCCAAATTTTTTTGTGCCGACAGGAGTTTTAAGAACTCAACCTGCTCCCGAAAAACTACCCGATATTAAGCAAATGCAATATCAAGGGCAAAAAGCACCGATAGTTACCCAAATGGAACAAGAACGTTTGGCTAAGCAAGCAGCAGAAAAACAAAAAAAGATTGAAGAACAGGAAGCTAAAGCCAAAAAAGAGCGCTACGAAAGAATTAAAGCAGAAAAAGCCAAAATAACTAAGCAGCGCTTAGATAAAAAAGCAACTGTTACTGCATCTACCAAAGAAACTGCAGCTGAAGAAAATACCGAGTCTGTAATTTCATCACCATTAAATAATATACCAACATTCGACATTGATGAAAGCACTGACATTCATACACGCATTCTTCAAGAATATATTGTTGATTTGCAACATATCAGCCGCGGCGAAAGTGTAAAAAACACACGCTTACAAAATATGCTAAGCGACTGGACAGATAAATTTTATCCCGCAGATTAAAATATTTTAATTCAGCTTAATGTTTGCAAAATATCTTTAGCATATTTGCGCATTTCCGGCGATGTTTCCAAAGCTAATTTAATATTTGCTTTAAGCAAATCAGCATTTGTTCCACAATCATAACGATTACCTTCGGTTAATACGCCATATATCGGCATACCGCGCTGAGCCGCTAAATTTAAAGCATCGGTCAAATTAATTTCGCCGTTTGAACCTTTAGTAACTTCCGGCAAAATTTTCATCACCTCATTAGGAATAATATATGGTCCCATAGAAGCATAATTAGACGGCACTTCTTCTAATTTAGGCTTTTCCACTAAACCTTTAGCACGCACAATATTTCCCTCGCGCTCAGCACCAACTAAAGCACCATAGCGCACCATATCTTCGCGCTTGCACTCCATAATATTTTCCACAATGCCGCCGTTTTTTTCATAAACATCACAAAGCTGCTTCATAATGCCGGCACCGTGTTTATTGATATAAACATCATCCACCCACATCACCGCAAAATCACGCTCACCCACAATATCTTTGGCCATTAAAATTGCGTGACCATTGCCTTTTGGCTCACTTTGGCAGGCAAACGAAAATTTCATACCGGCAGGGATAATTTTTTGCACAGATTTTAATAAATCAGCCTTACTCGGTGCAGTTAAACGTGCCTCCAAATCTGGCGCCGGTGCATAATATTTCGCAAACATATTTTTGCAAGCATCATCACTATAAATAAAAACAATTTCCTTAATACCAGCTTCGGCACAACTGTTCACGGCATATTGAATAACCGGTAGATTGTTCAAAGTCATAAACCCTTTATGCAAAACTTTTGTGGTGGGCAAATTGCGGGTTGATAAACCGGCTACCGGCAAAATACAAACTTCTGGTTTTTGTTTCATTTTATTTCTCCTTTTATAATTATATATTTTATTTTTATAATAAATAAAGATTCTATCTTATTTAATTTACTTAACACTGATAGACCCGCTGGCTTCGCCGATATCTCCATCGGTGGCTCGCAACAGACCTGTGGCTTTCGGCTCTATAGCCGTTGGCTTTTTCTCATCGTAAGATTTAGCAATTTTTCCGCTTACCTCTCCTAAAACAACCGATTCATCTATTTCACGCAGTGTTGATTGACTTGCTTTCGGCGCTGTTTCTGATTTTTCATTTTCTTTTTGCTGAACCGATACATCTTCATTTTTGCCATCGTCATTTGCTAATAAATTATCTTTATTTTCTTCACGCTCTTGCTGTTTTTCCTCACGCAAACGTTCCCTTTCGGCATCATAAATGGCTTTTTTCTGCTCTATTTGTTTATCTAATATCAAAAACGCAGCAGAATATCTCTCAGAAGTTTGCGCAGATAAATCTTTTAATTTATTTGCCTGTTGCTGCAAATTATCTAAGGCATTACGCAAATTTTCAGTTCCACTGATATTATATATTTGCATAAACGCATCACTTATTTTATAACTTTCATTCCAAAATAAATCTCGTTGTTCGGCAATTTCTTCCTGTATTTTCAGTATATTTTCATCTTCAGCCGGATTTTGCGATGCATCATAGCGAATTAGCTGAGAAAATTTATCTTGTAGCTGTAGCTGATAGTCATTATATGCCTTGCTGTTATCAGCTTTAATTTGCCGCACATTTTCTTGCAAAGTTTTAATTTGAGCTTCTAAATCTGCCTGATGTTCTTTCTTTATATCATCGCTTAATTTACTAAGCTCTAAGTTAAACTCCGTGCATTTATCCTCAATTTGTTTCACATCATCATCTGTCCATTGTGCCTGCCGCTCAACAGATGACATTTCATCTGTTTTTTTACTTAAATATTTCAAATATTCTATTTTTTTATTGTACCAACCAACATAATTTTCCTCTTTTGTTGCCGCAACATAACTCTCTAATAAAGCAGAAATGTCATCAATTTGCCGTGCTAAATCTTCCACTTTTTTCTGCGCTTGCTCCATGTTGGCATTTATGACACGCTGCTTTTTATCTTGTTCTTCTTGCCGCTGTTTTTCTATTTGCGCCCAATGTTCATCATATTGCTTAACAACTTTTTCAACATTAACTTCCAATGTCGGCTTATTAATCATTCCGCTGAAAGTAAGATCTATCGGTGCCACATTCGGCAATGCCGCAAATTTAGCCGACAAATTATTATTCATTTGCCATTCTCCGACATCATCTTTTCCTTGCAATGTAAGACTTACATCGTCATTTTTACAAACCGTGTTCTCAAAATTCCAAGTACCTTGTTGAATTTTAATTTGCCCTGCGCATTCTCTGAAATCGGTATGCCCCTGCTGCAAGTTATCCCGCACATTTTGAAATAGACCCTTGGAATATACTCTGGTTTGCAAATCTTCTGCAATTGCGCCGAAATTTAAACCGTCAACTCTCAAATTATCAATTTTAAAATCAATTGTACCCATCATATTCTGCATCATCTTTTCTTCAGAAACAGCAGATGATTGAACATCTATTGCTAACTGCGCCATGCCGGAGTTTAATTTATATATTTTACCGCCGACATCGTTCAGAGCAAAATTTTCCGCTTTCAATTTGCTTTTAATTTTTGGTTCTTGCGTGTAGTCAACTTGTATTTGCCCTACATATTGCGCATTTTGATACCCAAAAGTTAAATCATTCAGACCAAGCAAACCTTGCTCGTTTTTTATACTAGTCGCAACATTTTGCAATGCCTTATTATTAAATAAAACTTGTGCTGCCGAAAATTCAACATCAACATCTAAATTGCGATAGCTGTCAAAATCATAAACATCACGGCTGAAAATAGGACGCGCTATAAAATCGTCAGCATACAATAAATTATTTTCAGCACCGGTTTTAGAGCGTTGAACATCTAAAACATTAGCTAAATCAAATTCGCTTGCCGCAATTTTACCATCAATATACGACATATTTTTTTCTTGCTGTAAATGTAGTTTTCCTGAATATTTTGCCGTACCTAAAACGCACTCGGCATTATCGAACTCCCAATTTTTTGCATTTCCTTTTATATGGCCGCCGCAATTTATGGCGCTGTTATTTTTTAATTTACCCCATTTACCACCTAAATCATTAACTAATTCGCTAAAACCGGTTGATTTTAAATTACCGTTGCCGTCAAATTCAAATTGTTCTTTCTGCGCTACTTTGCCTTTGTATGTTAAAATGGTGTTTTTCAGCGTAGTCGACGTATCAATTTCCGCTTCTTGCAAATTGCCTGAAAGCAAACCGCTGGCCTGCATCGGTTTATCTTTGAATATATTCCATTGCGGCAACAATAAATTCAATTTGGCAATTAACGGTGATACATTTCCGGTGCTCATATTATATTCTAAACCTGAAAACACAGGTTCTCCCGTTTCTAAACCGTAAATCTCACCATTTAATATAATTTTTGCTCCTAAAACATCTGCCAAAGATAAATTTTTTACTACAATTTTATTTTCATCTGTTTTCAGTGCAACTGCCAAATCTTTAAGAGGAATGCTTTTAAATATTGCTTGGTCAGCTGTTACATCAATTATCCAGTCTGCGGCTTGCAAACCATGCAACATGTTCAAATAGTGTTTGAGTGTATTTGTCAGCTTTTCACTTGCCTCTGCCGGCTCAACATAATTATCAAAATTTATACTGTCAATTTCGCCGCTTAGCTCATATTTTGTTCGTGGTTGTGAAAAATCGGCGCTAAATGTACCGGACAATCGTCCTTTATCCATCATGGCTTCTAAATCACTGAAAATTAATGTCTGCGGTTCTGCCGACAAATTGAAATTTATATCAATGTTGCGATATGCCGCCTGACTTGGTGCATTAAGCGCAAAACCAAAGGCTCTAATTAAAGCCCCCACATTTTTACCCTGAATGCGGTTTTTCAAAAACAGACTCGGCACGTTTTCTTCAGCCAGCAAACTTCCCGACATAGTCCAAACAATATTCCCAGGACAAGCAGCATAAAACTCATCAATATCCAACTCATTATCTTTCCATGTTCCTTTTATTGACATATTTTCTAAGGCACCGTCTGCCGCATCGCTAATTGCCATATGCTGAACCGAAACATCATAATTTACATCAAATTCTGTTTGCGGTTTATATTGCAATTCCCCTGCTTTCAATGCGTTTAATGCCATTTCTGCCACCATCAACAAAGGACGTCCGTCTAAATTCAAAAATTGATACTGAATATCTACAATCGGTTTTTTTCCTTCAGAAACTGTCAACGGGAGTTTAATATTACCGGAACCTTCAATGGCATTGGCATATTTTAAAGCCAAACTATTCATTGTCACCATTTGGCTGTTAGCATCTAAAACCACTGAAAAAACAAACGGTACATTAAACATTTCTGCCAATGTTTCTTTTTGACTTAAGCTATTAACCAATGTTGCCAACAACTGAAATTCACCGCTAAAATTTCCCTTAAAAGCCCCACTGGTCATATTATAGCTGCCATCATATAAAATATAGCTGTTTGAACTCGGATGTGTCACGGCAAAATTTAAGAAAATATCATCGGTTTGCGATATATCCCCCATACCTACGGCAAACCCGAAATTATCTTCAGCATACATAAAATTGCCATCAATTCGATATGGCCCGACCAAGCTCTCTGCAACAATATCGGCATTAACCTGTGAAAAATCAATATTCAGCTCATATTTTCTGTTTTGATAGTGAACCCACGAATTTTGAATGCTTATCGTTTGGCGGTTAAACTCAATATTAGAATCTAAAAACATACCTTTTTGCTGTTGCCGCCAATTAGAAACACCGTTTTCATCTACCACATACCATATTTCCGTTCCGTTAAGCGACAAGCTTTCAATTTCCGGCGTTCCTTCCAAGAGCGCCCGCAATGACAGTTGCGCTTCCAAATTTTTAACAGAGGCAATTTTTTCGGAAGTTGCCGTGTTTAAAATATTAACGTTTTTAACTGAAAGGTGCGGCTTCGGCCACAAAGAAACATTTAAATTTCCGCTAAATTCTATTTTTTTTCCCAATGTGTTGGAAAATCTGGCGGCAATGTCGTTTTTATAAGTATTCCAATCCATATTAGATACATAAACCGTCAAACAGGCAGCAATCAGCACAATTACGGCCAAAGATATTAACAGAACTTTTTTAAACACGGTATGTCTCCCATAAAAATAAATATAAACTTAACTTTTAGTGTATAATATTTAAACAGGAAATCAACATTTTTTTAGAAGTTTGAGGTTTAAAAATGAGCGCGGAAGAACAACTCTTAAAATTTGCTCGGCAAGCACGTGAAAATGCCTATGCTCCATATTCTTGTTTTGCAGTCGGTGCGGCAATATTAACTGCAAATAATAAAATTTTCAGCGGTTGCAATGTAGAAAATGCCTCTTTTCCTTGCGGAACATGCGCCGAAGCCGGTGCCATATCGGCAATGATTGCCGCCGGAGAACGAGAAATTGCCGCAATTTTAGTATTAGCAGACACCGAAAACATTTTACCTTGCGGTAATTGTTTGCAAAAAATTGCCGAGTTTGCCATGCCGAATACCACCGTTATAAGCGCTAATCTCAGCGGAATTGTCCGCCGCTATCGTCTTGGCGAACTGTTGCCGCAAAATTTTTCTTTGGAGCCAAATAAAAATGATAAATAATGACACACTTGATTTTTTAAAAACAAAGCTCAATGGTTTTATACCGGATACGGCCATTGTTCTTGGTTCCGGTTTGGGAAATTTCACCGATTTAATTAAAAACCCGATTATCATTCCTTATTCTGATATTCCCGGCGCCCCAAAACCAACAGTTAAAGGGCATCAAGGACGTTTATGCGCCGGTATTATCGGTAAGCATAAAGTTATCTGCCTGCAAGGACGAACTCACCTCTATGAAGGCATGGATCCGCGCACCATTTTAGTTTCTACCCAGCAATTAAAAGATTTAGGCGCCAAACGTTTTATTGCCACAAATGCCGCCGGTTCGCTGCGCACCGATATGCCGGCCGGCAGTTTGATGCTGATTGAAGATCACATTAATTTCAGCGGCAAAAATCCGCTGGTTGGGGCTATGAAAACCCCAAATTTTCCGGATATGAGTTCCGCCTATGATGTCGGTATGCGGCAAAAAATGCTCGATATTGCTGCAAAAGAAAATATCCGTTTGTTTAGCGGGGTATATATTATGGCGCTTGGTCCTAATTATGAAACACCGGCAGAAGTGCGTATGTTTCGCCAATTCGGCGCCGATGCCGTCGGTATGTCAACCGTTCCGGAAGTTATTACCGCCGTGCAGTCAAATCTTAAAGTTTTGGGTATTTCGGTAATTTCTAATTTAGGCGCCGGATTAAGCTCGGAAAATTTGAGTCATAATGATGTGCTGCAAATTGTTGAAACAGCCGGCAAAAAATTATCTTATCTGCTGCAAAAATTTTTAGAAGAGGACTAAGACGATGTTACCGCAGGAAATTATTCGCCATAAGCGTGATAAAAAACAACTTTCGCGTGCCGAAATTGAAGATTTTATCAATGGTATGTGCCAACACAAAGTTTCCGATGAACAAGTGGCAGCAATGACAATGGCAATATTTTTGAACGGGCTCACGCCTCAAGAAACCATAGACTTAACCTTGGCTATGCGTAATTCCGGTGAAGTTTTATCGTGGAAAGGTTTTAATAAACCGATTGTTGATAAGCATTCCAGCGGCGGTGTCGGTGACAAAGTAAGCCTTATGCTGGCGCCAATTTTAGCGGCATGCGATGTATATGTTCCGATGATTGCCGGCCGCGGCTTAGGACATACCGGTGGCACTATTGATAAACTGGAATCCATTCCTAACTATAACACTGCGGCAAATACCGATTTATTTCAGCAAGTTGTTAAAAACATTGGCTGCGCCATTATTGGACAAACCGGAAACTTAGCACCTGCCGATAAAAAAATTTATGCCGTTCGCGATGTATGCGCCACCGTAGAATCAATTCCGCTGATTACCGCCTCGATTCTTTCCAAAAAATTAGCGGCCGGTCTGCAATATTTGGTTATGGATTTAAAATGCGGCAATGGTGCTTTTATGAGCAATTTTGCCGATGCTAAAGCTTTGGCCGAATCCATTGTTGCCGTAGCAAATGGTGCCGGCACAAAAACCGCGGCAATTCTAACGGATATGAATCAGGTTTTGGGAAACGCCGTCGGCAATGCCCTTGAAATTAAAGAAGCCCTTGCCTATCTGCAGCAAAAAAACATTGACCCGCGTTTAGATAAAATTACCCGCGCCCTGTGTGCTGACCTGTTGTGCCGCTGCGGCCGCTGTAATTCTGAGGAAGAAGCAACAAAAGTTATTGATAGCTCTTTGTCTTCCGGCCGTGCTTTAGAAAAATTTGCGCAAATGGCCGCGGCTTTGGGTGCGCCGACAGACTTTGTGGAAAAAGCCGATGCATATCTGCCGCAATCTTTGCACCAAAAACCGATATTTGCCGAAGGTGAAGGTTTTGTTGCGGCTATGGACACCCGTGCCATTGGCTTGAGCATTATTGAACTCGGCGGCGGACGCACTGTGCCTAATCAGCCTTTAGATTTGGCCACCGGCTATACCGATTTTGTGCAAATAGGAGCAAAAGTTGATGTCAAAACACCGCTGGCTATTGTCCACTACCAAACGGAAGAACAATATGAAAAAGCGGCTACTGTATTTAATAAAGCTATTATAATAAGCGATACACAACCAACAATAAAATCTCCAATTATGCATAAAGTGACATAACAATATATTTTGCAGAATTAAAAAAACTTAAAAAGTCTGAAAAAGTCTATTGACAAGCGCCGTAAAATATGTATACTGCGCCTAAATGTTTTAATGAATAACTTTTGAAAAGAGTAAAAAAATGGCAAAAGCAGTAAAGATTAAAGTAAAAATGGAAAGCACAGCCGGAACCGGCACTTTCTTCATCGCAGAAAAAAATCCGCGTACTCATCCGGAAAAGATGACTATGAAAAAGTTTGATAAAAAGTCTCGCAAACACGAAGAGTTCGTTGAAAAGAAATTAAAATAATTTTTTTCTGATATACGATTGCAAAGAAAGAGGTTTTGGCAGTTGCCCGAACCTTTTTTTATTTTAATGTTCAGCCTTTTCAAGCGGATGAGCTTTATCATATTCTTTTTGCAAAGTTTCAGTTTGAACATCAGTATAGCGCTGGGTTGTGATTAAGGATGAATGACCTAACAATTGTTGAATTGAGCGTAAATCAACTCCTGCAGCCAACAGCTGAGTTGCAAAAGAGTGACGTAAGGCATGGGGCGTCAAATTATCGGAAAGGCCCAGAAGCAAACGTAATTTTTGCATCTGCCGCTGTATAATCCGCGGACTTAACCGCTCGCCTCGAGCGCCCAAAAACAAGGCTTCCCCCTCAACGGGAGCATATGGGCATTTGGCAAGGTAAGCTTCGATATTCTGCCAGATAATCGGTAAAAGAGGAACAATCCGTTCCTTGTTTCCTTTACCTCTAATGCGCAAAAAAGTGCTTTGAGCAGAAATATCACCAACATTTATGGCAAGGGCTTCAGAAATGCGTAATCCGCAGCCATAAAGCAGCATAAAAATTGCTTTATCACGCAGCCCTTGCCACGCGGAAGCCGCAATATCCTGCACTTCGTCAAGCAACGCAAACGAATCTTTGGCATCTAATGCTTTCGGTAAAATTTTAGCTTGTCGCGGTGTAGAAATAACGCTTATAGCGCTGTTTTTCATAATATTATTTGTATCAAGCCACTTAAAAAAACTGCGAACAGCCGAAAGCTCGCGCCCAACAGATGACTTGTTAATATTTTGTGCCGCGCGTTTGCTTAAAAAACGGCGAAAATCACGAACATCAAGCTTTTCTAAATATTCTAACCCAATTTTTTCATCTTGGCTGATTTTTTGCAAAAATATAGCTAAATCACGCGAATATGCATCAAGAGTATGCTCAGAATATAAACGTTCTTTCAACAGATAATCTTGCCACCGCTTAATCAGCGGCAACAAGCTGTCATCGGCAAAAAATTTTATTGTTTGTTTCACAACTACTTAATTACCTCATCGGCATAAACGCCAAACAAAACATCTCGCGGCATCCACCCGCTGACATTATCAAATTTGATTAAGCACATACTTTTAGGAGCCGGACATTTATCAACCTCACCAACTACACCGTCTTCAACATAAGCTGAAATATTTGCTTCTTCACTAGGTTCGGCATATAGGTTATTTTTACCGGCATTATTAACTCTCACAAATCTTCGTCCCGAAAGCATTGCCTTATGCACCCAGCTTTCAGAACCTTCCCAGTCCTTAATTTTACGCCACAGTTCAAACTCGGCAATAATTTCCACCGGAGCGCCTTTTTGTTTATAAACCCAATCAATCGGATAACGGCTTCCCGGACCGGAACGCGCATTAATTAAACTGGAGCGCAAAGAAACCATGCGCGGCAAAGCTAAACCCGTTTCGCTCTCGTCTTCAGCCTGCGCCACCCCCGCCATACCGCAACAAAAAAGAGTTGCCATCAATATCTTTACGATAATTTTCATTTTATACATCCTTTTACTCATTTTAAATCAATATGCCGTACATATATTAAATAAATGGTAAAAATTCAGCAAAATGAAAGGTAAAAAAACATATGGACTTAGTAGCAACAATTCAAGATTTAATCCGTTTCCGCACCATCACCGGTAATGCTAAGGAAATTAAACAAGCTTGCGACTATATAAAAAACAAATTCACCGCTACCGATGTTTCAGTAGAAATTTTTCAATCTACAGCTTCACCGGTAATATTTTTGCGTAATACCGATTCGCTGGAATTTGATGTGCTTGTTTTGGGGCATATTGATGTTGTTCCTGCCGATGATGCAATGTTTGAACCTGTAATTAAAGGAGAAAATATGTATGGCCGCGGCACTTTGGATATGAAATCATTTGCCGCTGTTGCACTTAATTCCATGGAATATGTTTCTACTCATAAATTGCCGCTTAAATTCGGAGTTATTCTTTCCACCGATGAAGAAAAAGGCAGCAAATCAACCGATTCGTTTTTAACCGCATATCCTCAAATTAAGGCAAAAATTGTGCTTGATAATGATGTTGGCGGCGATATTACCAAAATAGTTACAAAGTGCAAAAATCCGGTTTTTGTAAAATTAATTGCAACCGGCAAAGAAGCCCACAGTTCAACGCCTTGGTCCGGCATAGATGCTAACGAAATATTGCTGCAAACATGGCAAAATATTCGCCAAATTTATCCTTATTATGCCGCAGATTTACCGCAGCCGCAAAACACTTGGTTTGATACGGTGCATATGGCAAAAATTGAGGGCGGGCAAGTTTCCAATATTATCTCTAATTATGCCGAAGCTCTGCTCGATTTTCGCTTAACCGAAAACTCTACCGTTGAAGATTTAGAAAAAAATTTGCAAAAATGTTTGGTAAAAGGCGTTGAATATAAAATTGTTTCAGCTTCCACACCGGTAGTTATAGATGAAAATAATCCCTATATTTTAGATTATAAACGCTTTGCCGAACATATTTTGGGCCAGCCGATTGAATTTGAACATATCGGCGGAGCTACCGATTCGCGAACATTTGCTCTTAAAGGTTCAACAGTGATTATGCACTCAGGCAGCGGCGACGGCATGCATGCATCTGATGAATTTGTTAATTTGAACAGCGTCAAACAAATTGCCGATATTCAAATTAAGTTTTTAGAACATTTGGCTCAGCATAAATAAAAAACAAAAAAACACTTGCATTTATTGAAGATAGTTTGTATAAAGTCATCAATGTATAACTTCTATAAAAGGGATAAAAATGGCAAGAGTTACTGTTGAAGATTGTGTTGATAAAATTCCTAATCGTTATGATTTGGTTCTGATTGCGGCACAGCGCGCCCGCGATATTTCTGCCGGCGCACCACTTTGCGTTGAACGCGATAATGATAAAAATTCGGTTGTAGCCTTACGCGAAATTGCCGAAAATAAAGTCAGTATTGAAAATTTACAGCATTCATTGGTCATGGGGCTGCAAAAGTTTGTTGAAACTGATGAAACCGATAATGAAGAAGTTGAAATTATGTCAGCGCAAAAAGAATTAGCTGATTTGGGCGAAACTTTTTCCAGCGATATGCTCAGTGATGAAGACTTGACAGGCTCAATGCAAATTCACGGCGGTGATGATGATGCCATGGATTTAGATGAAGATGCCGATTTTGATATGGATGAAGAAGCTGATTTAGGCGATGATGATTTTGATGATGATTTAGAATAATTATCATTAAAAATTAACTTTTATGAAAGCAAAACATGATACGCCTAAATATATGTTTTGCTTTTTTTGTATCAATATTAAGGAATGGCAATGCTACGGCAATATGAACTTGTTGATTTAGTTAAGTCTTATGACCCCTATGCGGATGAAGATGCATTAAACAGGGCATATGTCTTTGCGCTTAAAAAACACGGTTCACAATTACGTACTTCCGGAGACCCTTATTATTCTCACCCAATTGAAGTGGCGGGTATTTTAACAAAATACAAACTCGACAGCGCATCAATTATTGCTGCTTTGCTGCATGATACGGTAGAAGATACCGATACCACACTGGAAGAAATTAAAGATTTGTTCGGAGAACAAGTTGCTCAGTTGGTAGACGGGTTAACTAAATTGGCAATGATTGAACACAAATCAGGCTCCAGTAAGCAAGCAGAAAATTTCC
This sequence comes from Alphaproteobacteria bacterium, assembly GCA_017460085.1. Lineage (GTDB taxonomy): Bacteria > Pseudomonadota > Alphaproteobacteria > RF32 > CAG-239 > RUG410. Next base: position 200,969 of record JAFUBQ010000003.1, on the reverse strand, counting down.
GTAAATTATTACTTGCAATGTCGGAAGACATCCGCGTTTTGCTGATAAAATTGGCAGACCGCCTACATAATATGCGCACATTGCATTTTTGCCCCGTAGATAAACGCGCACGCATTGCTAAAGAAACGCTGGATATTTATGCCCCGTTGGCTGAACGTTTAGGCATGGAAGAAGTAAAGTCGGAAATGGATGAAATTGCCTTTGCCGAACTCTATAAAGAAGCTCACGACTCTATTGTGGCACGCTTAAACTTTTTGCGCGAACAAGGCAGCAATGTTGTGCCGCAAATTATACAGCAATTGGAAAAAGATATGGCAGATAACGGCATAAAATGCACCATTACCGGCCGTGAAAAATCGCCTTATTCCATTTGGCGCAAAATGCAGCTGCGCAATGCTTCGTTTGAACAGCTTTCCGATATTATGGCTTTTCGCATTTGTGTTGATACGGTTGCCGATTGCTATCAGGCCTTAGGTATAATTCACAGCAAATATCATATGGTACCGCGGCGCTTTAAAGACTATATTTCCACGCCAAAACCAAATGGTTATCAGTCGTTACATACCGGCGTTATCGGCCCTTTAGATGTGCGCATTGAAGTGCAAATCAGAACCTATGAAATGCATGAAGTTAACGAAAAAGGTGTGGCTGCCCACTGGGCCTATAAACAAGGGCAACGCACTGAAGGTAAAAATTTCCGCTGGATTCGCGAGCTGTTGGAAATTTTGGAACAAGCGCAAAATCCTGATGAATTTTTAGAAAACACAAAACTGGAAATGTATAATGACCAAGTGTTTTGCTTTACCCCAAAAGGAGATTTAATCGGTTTGCCTGTCGGTTCTACACCGGTAGATTTTGCTTATGCTGTGCACTCCAATGTTGGTGACACTTGTGTTGGTGCTCGCATTAATGGCGAAATTAAACCACTGCGTACTATTTTGCAAAATGGTGACCAAGTTGAGGTGCTTACCGCCAAAAATCAGCATCCATCGCTTGAATGGGATAGATTTGTTGTTACCGGCAAAGCAAAAGCGGCAATTCGACGCTATGTGCGTATAAATAAACGTGAGCAGTTTATAACCCTCGGCAAAGAAATCTTAGAAAAATTATTCAAATCAGAAGACCAAACTTATACAGAAAAAGATTTGGTAAATGTTCTCAGCCGATTTGAAGCAGAAACAGTAGATGACATATATGCCAAAGTCGGCGAAGGCTTAGTTACCGGTTGGGACGTTCTGCGCGCAGTTCATCCGGCATATAAACAACAGACCAAATTGGAAAAAATGGTCAGCTCCATAAAATTGCCTACGTTTAAAAAAGAAAACAAAAAAGATGCTCTGAAAATTAAAGGCTTAATAGACGGTATGGCGGTGCATTTTGCCGGTTGCTGCCACCCGTTGCCGGGTGATAGAATTGTCGGTATTGTAACCACCGGTAAAGGCGTAACTGTACATACGGTTGAATGCCCTTCATTGAAAAATTATGAAAAAGAACCGGAACGTTGGCTGGATATTGATTGGGGTGATGAAGCTGAACATGAAAAACACGTGGCCCGCTTAAAACTTATGCTCAGCAATGAACCTGGGGCATTAGCCGATGTTGCAAACATTGTGGCCAAAGCCGAAGCAAATATTATGAATTTGAACATAACTTACCGCACAATGAGCTATTATGAAATTTTGCTTGATATTGAGGTAAAAAACGTGGAGCAGCTGAACACGTTAATTATGAGCTTGAAATCATCAAAACTCATCAGCTATGTGGCGCGTGCAACCAGATAGGGAAAAATGTAATGATTATCGGCTTAGGTTGTGACATTGTTAATATTGAGCGCATCAAACAGACGCCAGATTTTCTGCAGCATTTTCAAAACAAAATTTTAGGTGCTGAAGAAATGCAGGAATTAGAACAAAAAAAAATTGCCGATGAACGCACTCTTGCTTGCACCCTCGCAAAATATTACGCCGCTAAAGAAGCGTTTGCCAAAGCATTAGGTACCGGTTTTATTGAAGGAATTTTTTTGCACGACATTCAAATTTTACATAATGACTTGGGCAAACCCTTTCTTAAAATATGCGGTTCTGCGGCTGAACATTTATATAAATTTGCACCTGAAGCTAAATTACACATCAGTTTAAGTGATGACTATCCGTTCGCTCAAGCTATGGTGGTTATTGAACAATAATTATACACTCCACAAAAAAAACTGCCGAGTAAAAAGCACTCAGCAGTTTTTCGTTGATAAGCAGTTAAATGGCGTTAAATCATTGCCATACCGCCGTTAACATGAATTGTTTGGCCGGTAATATATTGCGCTTCGTCAGAGGCCAAAAATGCAACAACATTAGCAATATCTTGTGCCTCGCCCAATTTTTGTTCTGGAATTTTAGCAAGCAAAGCAGCTTTAACATCATCAGGCAAAACATCTGTCATTGGCGTTCTGATGAACCCCGGTGCAATTGAGTTAACAGTTACCCCGCGTGAGCCGACTTCTTGAGCTAAACATTTGTTCATGGCAATCATACCGGCCTTAGAAGCCGAATAGTTGGCTTGACCGGCATTACCCATAACACCAACAACAGAAGCAATACCGATAATGCGGCCGAAACGGCGCTTAATCATTCCGCGAACTGCCGCACGTGCTAATTTGAAACCGGCTGAAAGGTTCACATCTAAAACCAACTGCCAATCTTCGTCGCTCATCCGCATAAATAAATTATCGCGAGTTAAACCAGCATTATTTACCAAAATATCTATGCGCCCCATTTTTTCTTCTACTTCAGCCACTAAATTTTTAACGGCTTCAGCATCGGTTAAATTTGCCACAAAACACTCAGCATTACTGCCTAACTCTTGCTTAAGAGCTTCTAAACGCTCAGCATTCATATCCGTCAAAGCCAAAATTGCACCTTGGTCGTGCAATGTGTGAGCAATTTTATGCCCTAAGCCACCGGCAGCACCGGTAATTAAGGCAACTTTTCCATCTAATCTGAACATATTTTCATCCTTTCTTTATAAATTTTTAGCCAGTTCTTCAATTTCTGAAATTGAACCGACCGAGATTGCGTTAATATCTTTGTAACTGCGTTTAACAAGCCCGGAAAGAACTTTACCGGCACCAAGCTCAACCACGTCAGTTACGTTTTGTTTATGTAAAAAGTCCATCGTCTCACGCCAACGCACGGTACCGGTCACCTGAGCAATCAGCTGTTTAATAATTTCTTTATGCTGTGTAATAGGCTCTGCTAAAACATTAGCAATCAGCGGAATTTGTGCATCATTTGCTTCAATTTCCATAAAAGCCCGCGCCATAACATCGGCAGCCGGCGCCATATAAGGGCTGTGAAACGGCGCACTAACCGCTAATTTAACGCACTTCCGCGCCCCAAATTCCGTTGCAATTTCCATAGCACGGTCAATTGCTCCTATTGCTCCGGAAAGAACTACTTGTCCATCAGAATTATCGTTGGCGGCAACGCAAATATCCTGCCCGTTTGAGCAAGCATCAACCAATGCACCGACATCTTGATACGACAATCCGATAATTGCAGCCATACCGCCCTTACCTAACGGCACGGCATTTTGCATGGCTTGCCCGCGTATGCGTAAGAGTTTTGCCGTATCTGCAAGAGAAAAAACACCTGCGGCACAAGCTGCCGAATATTCACCCAATGAATGACCGGCAACAAATGCGGCCTTATCTTTAAGCTTAAGCCCAAAATCGTGTTCCAAAACACGTACAATAGCCATAGAAAAAGCCATCAAAGCCGGCTGTGTATTTGCCGTCATGGTCAATTCAGCATCTGGCCCTTCGATCATGATTTTAAGTAAATCTTGGGACAATGCTTCATTAACTTCGGAAAAAACCTCACGTGCTGTCACAAAATTATCGGCCAGCTCTTTACCCATACCGACAAACTGTGCACCCTGCCCCGGAAATACAAAAGCATATTTCATCAATATCACTCCTTTATATTCGCGAATGTATAAGCATTTACGCCTAAATGTCAAGAATAAGACTTTTTTTTATTAACATTAAGCTTTGCTCAAAAAAAATAAGGCTCTCACCCAAAATAGTGAAAGCCTTTATTTTACTATTGGTGCGCTAGGCCAGACTTGAACTGGCACGGGATAAATCCCAACAGATTTTAAGTCTGCAGCGTCTACCGATTCCGCCACAAGCGCATTGCTGATAAGTTATATACATAATTTTTTTTACAAATGCAACATAAAACTTGTCTTTTTTTACAAAATATGCTTAATTAATTTTCGGAAAGGGGGAAAACATCCCTCTAAGTAACGTTAAGAATGCGGCAGAAACAGCGTTTCGGCATTCTTAGGGGAGAACTGAAATGAAAGCTGTTGATATTTCACTGCGCCGCTATCTGTTTCCCAATATTAATGAGGACGGATGGAAATTTATAAGTGCTTTGGCGCTAGTTTCCATCGTTTTAGCAATGTTGTGGATACCACTTGGTTTTCTTTCGTTTTTGGTAACAATTTTAACATTTTATTGTTTTCGTGACCCGCAACGCATAACCCCCATACTCTCTGATGCCATTGTGGCACCGGCAGATGGCTTGGTGGTTTCCATAAGCCGAGAAAAAGGCCCTGATGCGCTTGGTCTTGGCAATAGAAATTTTACGCGCGTGTGCATATATTCCAGTTTGTTCGATTCGCATATAAATCGAATCCCTTTGAAAGGTAAAATTCATAAAACCTTCTACACTGAAGGTAAAAATTTTTCCGATAACTGGCATAAAAATGATTTGCATAATGAAAAAGCAATGTTTTCATGGCGCAATGCTAATTATGAGCTTGCAATACAGCAAACAGCTCTTATTTGCAATAAGCGTGTTATTAATAAAGTTAAAATCAGTGATGAATATACCACTGGGCAACGTTTCGGTTTTATCAGATATGGCGGATATGTTGATTTATTTTTACCTGATAAGATTGAACCGCAGGTTTGCATCGGGCAGCAGATGATTGCCGGAGAAACTATTGTTGCCAACATAAGGTCCGACGCTCCCCGAATTGAAGGAGAAATCAGATAATGGTAAGAAAAACAATGCCGACAAGGCATATAATAAAGAAAAAAGCAATGGGTAAACTCAAAGAAGTTCCGTTCCGTAAAATGGCACCGAATATTGTCACGTTAATGGCTCTTTGCGCAGGTGTGACAACGATTCGTTTTGCAATTATCGGCAATTGGATGTATGCAATAGGCTGCATTTTTTTAGCCTGTATATTCGACGGACTTGATGGCCGAGTTGCTCGCAAGCTGAAGGCTTCATCAAAATTTGGGGCAGAACTGGATTCGCTTTCTGATTTTGTTAGTTTTGGCGTAGCTCCGGCAATTTTAATGTATCAATGGTGTTTACACGATTTAACACACTGGGGATGGATTTTTTCCCTTATGTTTGCTTCGGCAATGGCTATGCGCTTGGCTCGTTTCAACACTATGCTGGAAGATGAAAGCGTGCCGGAATATTGGTCACACTATTTTGTAGGCGTGCCTGCTCCAATGGCTGCAGCAATTGCCATGATGCCGATATTAATTTGGTTTGATAACGAAGAAATGGCATATCTGCTGCGCAATCGCTATATCTGCAGTGCACTTATGCTGATTGTGGCATTTTTAATGATTAGCCGCATTCCGACACTGTCGTTAAAGAAAACTAAAATCAGCGCCGATTGGTTTGTACCTCTAATGGTGTTGTTTGTTTTATTTATCAGCTGCTTGCTGACTAAACCATGGCTCACATTAGGACTATTCACACTATGCTATTTGTTTACCGTTCCTTTAACCGTATGGCGTTTTATGCGAGAAAAGAAAATGGCAAACTCAACAACTATTGAGCAGTCTAAAGAATAAGCAACAAGCAGAGCTTAACCGGAAATTTGACCGTTGGCTTGCTTTATGAAACTCCACCGGCTTACGCCGGTGGTATCATTTTAGGTCAAGCCAATAAAAGAAATCCGCAGGAACATAATTCTGCGGATTTTTTATACTAAAAAGGCATTGCCAAACCAAACGCTTCAGCAATGCCGGGAGGAGTTATTAAAAAACCTACTTTTTCAAAAGTTTTGCTACATCTTCGGTAATATCGGTACCGCCAAAAACAACCATACCTTTAGCAAAAACATAATCTAATTTTTTCTCATTTGCCACATCAGAAATCAATTTTGAAAGCTCAGCATCAATTGCCTGAATTTTCATAGCATATTGACTTTGCAGCATTTGTTGACGCTTATTCAGCTCAATTTGATATTGTTGTGCCGTTGCATTACGAGTGTTTTGGTCTGCAATTTGGCTAAGCTGGCTATTAACACCATTAATCCAATTTTGAATAATCGATGCATTTTGCTGTTGTTCTGCGCGCAAAGCTAAAACAGACGGCGTTTGATTAACCAAAAATTGCACATCTACAACGGCAATTTTAGCATCACCCAAAACATGGGCTGTAGTGTTACTACTCTCAACAATAGTTGCTTTATTTTCTTTTACCGCATTTTTTTTACTTACTTTTTTTATCATATTTTTAATTCCTTATTTTGCATTTAATTTTTCAAGAACTTGTGACGTAATATCCATTCCGCCAAACACTAACGAGCCAACATTGAAAACATAATTTAAATGTTCTTTTTCTGCTATTTCAGTAATCAACTTATTTAAATTAGCATCAAGAGCCTGCACTTTTTGCGCATATTCTGCTTGCATTTTCTGCTGACGTTCATTCAGTTCACCTTGATATTTTTTTGTTAATTCTGCTTTTTTGGCTTCTTCAGCAGCAGCAATTTCTGCATTACGTGCATTAATCCATTCTTGCACTTCTCTGCGTTTTGCTTCTTGTTCATTACGCAAATCAACAACTCCAGGTGTTTGAGCCACAACGGCTTGTACGTTAACAATACCAAATTTAGGTGTATTTGTTTCTGTCTTATTTTCTTTTGCCATTTTTATTTCTCCACTATTGACAATTAAATCACTGTTATTGTATGCATTAAGTGTTAAAAAGTTATAAATAAATCAGTTTTTTTTACACTTCTACAAAAATTTCAAAGCCAACGAACAACTACGCCACATACAGCCACACGCCTTTCTTGCGTCTTCCGTTGTAAGCGCATCATAAGATTGTTTACCGGCATCATCGGTTAAAAACTTTTCTCCCAAATTATCTTTCAAAACATAATAATGTAGATTATATAAACCGTTGTTCTGATTTCGCGGTGTTGTGTAACCCGCTTCCAAACCCAAAAAATTCGGCATTTTGTTTTTCCAATCAACTTGCGCTAAAACACGGCACACGCGCCCGCTTAATTCAGTTAACAATATAATATATGCTCCACCGCCGGACGACATTTTTTCATAAGTGTGTGTGTCCTGAGAAAATTGAAAATATTTATTTCGCGCCTCTTTATCGGCAAACGATTCATATATTTGAATTTCTCCGCCAAAACGATTTTTTACCGAATAATGCTCTTGCTTTTCTTCAATTTGCAAGTCAAAAGGAAAATATTCGCCTAAAACAGCAACATCAGTATTAAAACCACTATACCTGTTCTTTGCTTCGTCTTCGGAAATATTTTGCACCATAAGCATAATATCTTCTATTGTTTGGTTTATATTATTGCGTTGCGAGATTTTAAAATACAAATAAATCCCAATCCCGATGAACATAGCTAAAATTGAATATAAAAGTAAAAATCCTTTTAGGCTTTCAAAATTTTTATACGGCATAAAAAACTCCCGTATATCATTTATATTGCCGAATTATTCCGGATAAAATACCCTGAATTTTCACGCGTTCTGACGGCAATGTTCTCACCTTATAGTCTTTATTACACGGAATTAAATGAACCAAAGAATTTTCTTTTTTCAGAATTTTCAGCGTTGCCTCGTTATTATCAACCAAAGCAACCACTATTTTCCCATTATCTGCTTGTTCCTGCTTACGAATAATTGCCGTATCTCCATCCATAATTCCGGCTTCTATCATTGAATCACCCTCAATTTTGAGCGCATAATATTGCCCAAGAGCAACCATATTAAAGGGAACAGAAACAGTCTCAGTTCCATCAGCAATAGCTTCAATTGGCGTGCCGGCAGCAATTTTGCCATAAAGAGGTATTATTGCATTAGCATTTTGCAAAGCTTCTTCGCGTTTTTTTTCTTCTTCCATAATTGCATGCGGTTTAAAGCGTGGCATTCTCACCACTTCCAATGCCCGTGCTTTATGTGGAATACGTCGAATAAAATTACGTTCTTCCAAAGAACTGATTAAGGCGTGAATTCCAGATTTTGACTTCAATCCAACCGCGTCTTTCATTTCATCAAAAGAAGGGCAACTACCTGTTTCACGATTTACCTTATTGATGAACATCAATAAATTATACTGTTTTTGCGTTAACATTTTTTCTCCTTACATTTGTTCTAGTTTAGTTCTATATATAAAACAATGTCAAGTAAAAAAAACGAGCCATATATTTTTAAGTTCCGCTAATTAACTGTTTAGCAATAGCTTTTGAAAGTAAATGAATTGCCTGTGTTTGCGCTTCAACCAAATCTGTCAAAGAATTGCCCTTAACTTTTGTTTCAAAACTCTCTTGCCCGCGCCGCAAAACTCTGCCACCTGAATTAGTAATGTTCCACCACGCACTCAAAACAACCTTATCGTCTAAATATGCCGCCATTTTATTAATTTCAATATTAACACTGTAGTTCATATTGCCACTATCAAAATATGTGCGTTTCACAAATGCATTCGGTAAAAACGCCATCAAATCATTGGTAACCGTAGCTTGTATTACATCAGGAAAAACTTCTCCCCAGCGGCTAAATTCTTCAATTTTTACCACATCGCTGTTCGGTTCATAAATCACCATCTGCGGTCGGTCCAACAAATCAGGCACTTTAACTCTTGCCACCGCCACACTGATTTTCCGATTCGACATCGGCTCCAAATTTTCACTGCTCATCATATAAAAAGTCGAATTTGGCGTGCGCCAACTGCAAGCACATAAAACTAAAAAAAGTCCGATAATCCATTTTTTCATTTTATTTCTCCTTTCCCCTAAGCAAAGCTTCCGGATGCCGCTCTAAATAATCGGTTAAATTATTAATAGACCGACTTGCCTTGCTAACTTCTTCCATTGCTGCATTAAAGCTCTTCATAGACTTTGAAGCCTCGCCAGTGTTCTTGTCAAGTGCCTTATCCAGCTTTTGCGTAATTTGCGTTGTATTTTCCATAATTTGCGGCAAATTTTCTTCCAAATCTTGAATAATGTTGCCAAAGCGTGAAAGAATTTCTCGCAGCGGCACTTCTTCCAAATCTTGCGATAACATAGCAAATGAGGAAAGTTCAGTCGGAATTTCCCAATATCTTCCGGTTCCGCGCAGCACGGCCGGTGCTTTTGCATCCATCACCAATTCAATCATTAATTGACCGGTTAAATAATTGGCTGAAATAAGCCGCGCCCGCAAACCCTTGGCAATTAAGTTATCCAGCATTTGCTTATTATCTAACTCGGCGCGGTCAATTGCATCTATATTATCTTCCATATTAAATAATACCCAAACCGGTGTTTTAAATGTGCCTTCTTTAAAATTCGCCAATAAACTTATATCGGCCACTTTACCAACTTCAACCCCCTTGAACACTACCGACGAGCCAACGCTCAATCCGCGTATAGATTCTTCAAAATACATTACCACCATATCATTTTTATCAGTTGTAAATTGGCCTCCAGCATATTTCAAAATAATGCCGGCAAAAGCCAATAAACCGACAACTACAAACAAACCGACCATCTTATATGTTGTTTTCTGCTGCATCTTACTTTTTTTCTCCTCGTGTTAAAAACTCATATACTTTTTCATTCGGCGGATTTTTTAATAATTCCTTTGGATTTCCGCGCGCTAAAATTGTTTTGGTTTCAGCATCTAAAAAAATAGAATTGTTGCCAATGGTAAAAATAGAGCTCAACTCGTGCGTAACCACCACAATCGTTGTCCCTAAACTGCGGTTAATTTCCAAAATCAGCTCATCTAAATTATGCGAACTAACAGGGTCTAAACCGGCAGAAGGCTCATCAAAATACACAATATCAGGGTCTAACGCCAAGGCCCGCGCCAAACCGGCTCTTTTTTTCATACCGCCGGAAATTTCCGAAGGATAAAAATCATCAAATCCTTTCAAACCTACCAATGCCAGTTTTAATGATGCTAACTCACGCATGGTTTGCGGCGAATAATCAGAATATTGCTGTAACGGAAGCATAATGTTTTCTGCCAATGTCATAGAGCTGAACAATGCCCCGCTTTGATACAAAATCCCCGATTTTTCGCGTATTTGCTGCATTTTTTCGGCAGAAGCCGTCACTATATTGACCCCGTCAATATCCACGCTTCCTTTAAGCGGCGGCAACAGACCGGTTAAAACGCGCAACATACTGCTTTTGCCGCAACCGCTTCCGCCCATAATAATAAAAACGTCACCTTTATTCACTTCATAGTCGGCATCGTGCAACAACACATAATCACCATAACCCACCGACAAATTTTCCGCCTTAATGATAACTTGCTCTTTCATATGCCAATCTCCTGACAAATAACGGTAATAATACCCGTAACAACAATCATCAAGACAATGGCATTAACTACGGAACGCGTTGTCGCTGCACCAACACTGTCGGCATTGCGTCCGCAGGTTAAACCACTATAGCAACCGCATAAGGCAATAATAAATCCAAAGCAAAAACCGTGAAAAACTCCAACTAAAAAATTGTTCAATGTAAAAGCATTAAAAGCATATTTCCAATATTCCTGATAAGGTAAATTCATTAAAAAAACACCAATAAATGCACCACCTATCATTCCCATAATATCAGCCAACATCGTCAAAATAGGCATTGCCAAAATCATCGCCAACAAGCGCGGTAGCACCAAAAAATCTACCCGCGACAAACCCATTGTTTGCAATGCATCAAGTTCCTCGTTCACCTGCATGGTGCCAATGGTTGCCGCATATGCCGAACCGGTGCGGCCAGCCATAATAATGCCCACCATAATTGCCCCCATAATCCGACACATACCAATTGTAACAAGGCTTGCCACATAAATTTGTGCGCCGAATGTTTGCAGTTGCACCGCACCGACAAAGGCCAAAATTAGCCCAACTAAAAAGCTAATTAAAGAAACAATTGCAAGCGCCTTAGGTCCGCAATCTTCTAAAGCAGCGTAAAAATCAACACGCCGCATAATAGAACGAAAACTTAAAAAGCGAAGTAATCCGACGAACACTTCACCAATATAACCTATAACATCACCGATTATATTAAATTCTCCTATAATCTTCCGCCCGATTCGCTCCAAAAAACTCAGCATGGTTTTACCGCCTTTTTCAGGTTTTCTATCCACCGCAAAGGCCATATTTACCAACTCTTGTAAATTTTTCGGCAATTTATTTATTTGCACGTCAACATTTTTTGCCTTTCCAATTCGCACAGTGTTATAAACCAACAAAATCAGTGACGAATCCCAATTTTGCAAGTCATCTGGTACAAAAACAACTTTTTTAATCTCCGAACTTATGTTATTAATTTTTTTAAGCACATCATCGCTGCTATAACCTACAATATCACCTTGCAACAACACCTTTAGTGCTGTTCCATCGGTTAAAACTTCCACAGGATTATTGCTCTGATTGCTGTGCATGCTCAAGCGCCTCGCTTAATTCCTCTGTTTCCAGTTCATCTAAGTCCTCAGATGCTACCGCATAGCTGCCGTTAAACCAACGTGCCAAATCCACATCGGCGCAACGCTTTGAACAAAACGGCGCATAGGTCGTATCGCTATAGAGTTTTTTGCAAATTGAACAACGATGTGTTACAATAACTTCGCTCACGGTTCCACCCTTCCTGTGCCGCTACATGTCGGACATTCAACCGTATATAAATCACGCAAAGTTGGTCTGCGCCGTTGCCGCACAATTTCAATATTTCCGCCGCGGCTTAAACCTAAAACTCGGCTATGTGCCGCATCATCGGCCAGTTCTTCGCTTAAAACATCAATCACCGCTTTCATAAAGCGATATTCGGACGAACCGGCAAAGTCAATCACAATTTTTCCGGCTAAATTACGCAAGCGAATTTGCCGAGCAATTTCACGCGCCGCTTCTAAATTAACTTCATCAATTTCACCCACATTATGCGCACCGCCGCTATCAACATCAATGGCAACACAAGCTCTGGTTTCTTCAATTTGCAGCGAACCGCCGCTTTTTAGCTTAACCGTACGGTCTAACGCTTCAATAATAGCATCATCAACACCATAAGCTTCAAACCCCTCACGCTCTTGTTTAATTTCTCCGCTAAACACGCTTTTAACTTCTTCAACCAAATTCGGAGAATCCACCACAACTTCGCGCAAACTGTCTTTGTAGCGACGAACATACTCAAGCAACGGATTTTCCTTAGCATAAAGCAGCGCCGGCGCATTCAGCGTGCGTGCTTTTTTGCGAATATCTTCATATATATCACGCAGTTTAGTCATTTCCGCAACAATATCCGCTTCCTCGGCTTCAACGGCTGCCGTGCGTAAAATCCAACCTTCTTGTCCAACGCATTTTTCCCGCACCAAACGCTGATATTTTTCAGCTTTAGCCACATCGGCAATTTTGCGCGAATATTCCACATCATATTTAAACGGACAATATACTAAATTTGTTCCAACCAACTGTATATTACGCACAACTTTCGCACCTTTTTCAGCGTGTTTTTCCTGCGCCACCTGCACCACCACGCTTTGCCCTTCATTCATATTGGCTTCTTTCAAAGCCGGCTCATATGCGTTCAAAAAAGCTTCTGTATCATCACCAATATTAACCATAAAACCGACCTTGTCGTGCGCTAAATTAATTTTTTTAACGATTCGCGCTAAATAAACATTGCCTTCTAAGGCACGTTTTTCATTATAAATATCAACTTCAGCCAAACCCTTTTCATCAAAAACGGCAATGCCGAAAGAAGTATCATTATGGTCATAAACTATTCTTTGTGCTAACATCTAAATACCCTCTCCTTTTAATATATTCAGTGTTTCGTATAACGGCAAGCCTACCACACCGGAATATGAACCGACCATGCGCTTAACCAAGCCAGCAAGCCGCCCCTCAATTTTATATCCGCAAACGCCGTGCCATTCACCGCAAGCCACATAGTCCTCAATTTCCTGCGGTGTCAAAAGCTTCATTGTCATTTTTGTGCTAACGGTGCGCTGAGAAACTCGGCCGTTTTTATTGATTAAACACACCGAGCTGATAACCCGATGCGTTTTCCCTGACAACATTTTCATCACGCGGCGCTGTTCTTCCTCATCTTTAGATTTATGCAAAATTTTTTGCCCAACCACCACAATTGTATCGCAGGCTAAAACATTTTCGTTTGGTCGCATCTCTGCCACATGGCGCGCTTTGTTTAGGGCCATACGCCGCACATAAGGCAGTGCCTTTTCATATTGCAGGCAACTTTCATCAATATCGGCCGGCAAAATTTCCTTAGGTTCATATGCCACCTGCCGCAACAAAGCAATACGCTGCGGCGACCCCGATGCTAAAATATAATCCTTAACGTCGGCCATTTAATTTTCGTCGTCAAAAGTTTTTTCCATGCGTTCATGGCGCTCTTGCGCTTCAATTGAAAGCGTTGCAACCGGACGTGCTTCCAAACGCTCCAAACCAATCGGTTCACCGGTTTCTTCGCAATAACCATAGCTGCCGTCTTCAATGCGGTCCAATGCTTCATCAATTTTGGTAATTAACTTACGAATACGGTCTTTGGTGCGCAAATCTAATGCTTTGTCGGTTTCAAGCGATGCGCGGTCCACATCGTCAGGTTGGTTTAACCCGCCTTGGCGCAAATCTTCCAGCGTATCAACCGATTGCGAAACAATCGATTTTTTCCAATTAATTAATTTCTGCCGAAAATATTCCAGCTGCATTTCGTTCATATATTCTTCGTCAGCTGTCGGCTTATAGTCCGGTGGTAAAATGATAGATGTTGTCATAGTTCCATCTCCTGTTATCAAATATATTTATATAATCCTAACAATAATAATTTTGAATGCAAGACCTATTTATAGTATATGCAAAAAAAATCAGTTGAATACCCACATAATATTGTTGCCGGTAGCTTCACTACAGGCACCGGTATCATCAGCGGTTTTACCGGCAACTGCCGAGCGTTTAATCGGCAAAGTATTCCCTGAACTTCCGCTGTAAACCGGCCAGTTCCATTGCTGCGCCGTATTTACAGTTATTGAATATAAATCGGCATATTTATTTTGCAACCAATCTTTCATCGCCATTTCAATACATTGGTTACGATTTAAGTTATCAAACTTAATAGAAAACTTCGTCGTATCGCCATCTGGATGCCCTATTGTCACCGACCCACCGAAAGCATGATAAATTTGTCGACTTTGGCCGTTTTCATTAACCCGAAAAGTTTCAGGAATAATCTTTTTGCCCTCGGCATTGTCTTTATCGTTCACCATACTAACAATTTCTGCATAATTAGGTTCAATGGCTCCGGCTTTGGTAATTGAATTTGCCAAATCGCTTAATTGTAACGATGCTTTGCTGAACTTATAATCGCCATACGCTTTGGAAACAAGATATCCGACACTAACGGTAATAGACATCACCACCGCAATATAGCCCATCATTTCTATCATTGAGCGCCCGCTCTGTTCATTTTTATATTGTCTCATTTTCAGCCTCGTTTCACACATAATCTATTATATCATAAAACCCGCTTATTCACAACAAATTAATAATAATTTACATTTGCAAATAAATATTTTATGATAGCGCATTAACTTTATAGAGGAATGATATATGAAAAAGATTACCTTTCTTTTAACATTTTCAGCTTCGTGCGCAATAATTTGTTCTGCTCAGGCTGATTCTTATCAATATGCACCATATGTCGGTTTAGATTATACATATAACCAGACAAGCGGCCGCGGCTTTTCTCCGCGTTATCATGCTGCCGGTTTGCACATCGGTTCAACCTACAGTCCATATTTTGCTACTGAAATGTTTTTCAACCAAAGCGGAACCGATTCTCAGCACAAGCACGACCATAAAATTAAATCATCATACCGTTCATACGGCCTAGATTTAATTGCCGCACTTCCACTGGGCTGCGAAAAAAAGTTTGCTTTTCTGGCAACAACCGGCATTGGCGAATATGTATTTAAGCACAAAGTTTTACCGCAGAAACACCATAATGAACATGGCTACGGCTACCGATTCGGCGGAGGTGCACAATATGCGTGGAATAAAAATTGGCAAACCCGCTTTTTAACCCGCTATGTTAATTTTGACCATGTCAGCGGCTATGACCATGATATGGAATATCAACTGAGTTTGGAATATCATTTTTAAGGATAAAAACAATGAAAAATAAATGGATTGTAGTTATGTGTATGCTGGCTTTGCTTGGTTTCAGTTTTTATTTAGTCAGCAAAACCAAAGATGCCGACAGAACAGTTGTTGAAGCAGACGTTGTTGAGGTGGAAATGCCAAAACTGCCGGAACAGCTATTTGAATTTAATCAATCTAATTTGCCGGAAGAATGCGCTCTTGATGATGCGATGTTTTGTGCAGTTGAAACGGCAGTTAAATGCACAATCAATCCAACTTTGGAATTTTGCTCTCAAGCCGATTTGCCTAAATTTTTATTTATGCAAGACCCTGGTTTAGACCGCCCGACAGAAATGAGTTATAAAATTATTGATAAAAAGTCTTTGAACAACGACACAACCGAAATTTATACCGAAAGCAATTGTAATGGTAATTGGTTTGGGCTGTGCCAAGGTACCATTATATATGTTATGGCGCAAAAGCCTGAAAACGTATGGTATGTTAAAGATATTTATGCCATTGAATAGTGCTAAAGCCGTTTATTCGCGAATCATATCCTGATTATATTTAACCACCGTAAATCCTAATGGGTTAACGATTCGGGCATAAATTGCACGGCGCTCATCATAATATTTAGGAGTAACCGAAGCTCTGTAGCGCATTGTTTTTAATACCAAAGCACCGCTTTCTCCTATGTGGTTACGCGACAAATTATAAACTGTAAAATTAACATACCACGCCGGACTGTTTTCACTTTCTTTCTGAATGCTGTCAATACGCACTTCACTTGAATACTCATTACTAAACATTTTGTTTACGGCATTTGCATTTTTGCCGACAAATTCCCTATAGACATCAGGCGCTGACAAATAATGAACAATTCCTCCCGGCCCCCAACGGGTACGCATTTCATCCATATCATTAACAACAGTGTTGCGCAAAATAACATACTGTTTAATATACATTTCCGTAAATTGGCGAATAGAAGGCATTTTTTCAGAAATAGGCTCATAACGCATCATATTTTCCGAATCGGTCTGGGTTGTAATTAGCAGCGGCTCAACAATAATCTCCGGTGCTAAGCGAAAAATCACCAACGTTGCACATAAAAAAAATCCCAATGATAAAACGGCGCAAAGTGTCACCAAACGTGATAACCAACGAAAATATGTTTCTTTGGCAGATTTTGTTTCATAATCCAAATCTGTAACATATTCCGGTTGATATCCTTCAGTGGTCGCCTTCTGAGCATCATTTGTAATATAAAGTCTTTTTTCTCCTTGACCAAGCTCTGCCAATTTTTTTCTCCTTTTTATCTGGCATAAACCCCACAATATGGTGTTAGCATTTGCCGTAAACTTCTTTGCCGTGCTTCTTCGGCTTGCTCATCATATGCATCTGAAATGGCCTTGTTTGCCGTATTTTGCTTAATATCATATTCAACTTCTTCCGTTTCTTCCGAACCTTCAAGCTCTACCATTTCATCTTCATCCAGCAGCAATAAGTCTATTTGATGCTGAATTGCGTCTGCTTTATCTTGCAAAGACTGTACAATTTCCATTTGCCGAACATCAAGCAATTTTTCCAGTGCCTGACGCATATAAGCAGTTTTATATCCGTCAATTGAAGCAGCCGCCAAATCATAATCGTCTTCATCAGCCAAATCAAAATCATCACTTATTGTATCACCAAATTCATTAAAAAGTTCTTTCAATGTCTGATGAATTTCTTCCATCTTCTTTTTTGCTTCCTGCAAACTTTCGGCAGCGTTTCTTTGTTTTTCAACAAAATTAAGATAATCGCCAAACTGGTTGCGTGTAAATAAAACACGTTCTCCGTATCTATACTGCTCCATTGCTTCAGCTCCCCAATCATCACCGAAATTATCTCTGGCATGTATAGCGCTCAAAAAAGCCTGATTAAAAGATAATTTATGTGGCGGCTCAATCACTGGAAGCAATTGGTTTTGCAACAGCAGTTGTTGCATCGGCGGAACATATTCCGGAACATAAGCCAAAATTTGCCCCAGTTCACTCGAATCTGCAACTTTTTCTGCCGCATCTTGTTCACTGAAACGCTCGGCATAATCACTTTCCGTATCAATTAAGCGCCCGTCACTGTTTTTCAAAAAGACACACTGTTGTTCAACAATATTTTCAGAGCCTGTATATTCGCTATAACCGAAAAGATATGGCAAATTTTTATCATACGATGCATCAGCCTTTTGTGTTCCGATACGGCACGGAAATTGACCGGCACGAGCTAAAGCTAGTTGCGGATTGCCTCGATTGAGCAATTTTTCTAAATCAATTTCCCTTTCAATAAATGGACGATTTTGCAAAATATGTTGCCAAACTTCCGGCATTTCGGCACCGCAATTCAAAAACCCTTCTGCAGTAATAGTTAACTTTCTGTTTTCCACCGGTTCTTCATTGTCTTCATAATATTTTTCAATATTTGCAAAATCAATGCTGTCAAAATGGAATATTTCACGCAACGGCGCAGAAGCAAAATTAAGTGGTCCGGTAGGACTTCTAAAATCGCGTGCCTTTCCTTTTTTGCTCACAAAATAAACCGCACCGTTTTCATCATTAGGTTCAGGCGTTGTGCAATAATCGTCCACACACATATCCATAAAGAATTTAACAATCATCTCTGCCGATATATCGGCTAAAATATCATCAGCCAGACCACTATTGCAGCTCCCAATAGAAGATGCCGCATCAGATTTACCCATATCCAAAATGCTCTGTATCATATCATTATGAATTTTTTGAATTTTCGGGGTATTATGAGCATAGTAAATTTCTGCCGATTGCTGCATTGAATGCAGCTTTTGTTCTGCATCATCTATTTTTTGAATAATTTTTTGCCGCACGCAGCTCACCACACCTTGTCCCACGTCAACTGCTTGCGTTTTTTCTGCCACATCGGCAATTAAGTTTAATATTGCCGCAAACCCGCTCTCAACTCCTGCAGCATCTTCAACTTTTTTACGATATTCTTGCACTGCTTCGCTATATTTTTTAACGTGCTGCTTAATTTCAGCATTAAGTTTCTGCCGTAGTTGTTCAATATTTTCCTTATGCACGGCAACTTCACGCTCAATTGCCGCTTCATCAACATCTAATTTTTCTTTTTCTGCTGCTGCGTCTGCCCAATTTTCATCGTTTTCGCTAATGTTCTCTCTATATTTATCCGCAAACGGCGATTCATCAGTATCAACTTGATATTCATCATTTTCATCAGTATCGTTGCTACCATCTTCTTTTTTTGTTCGCTTATCATACATTTCTTGTTCTATGCGAATGCCTTCTTCATTTCGCGGTGTTGTATCTTCAGCAAAATCCATACGATAGTCTTGCGCATTATATTCACGATTATTGGTATCTATAATTGTGTTCAGTTCCTCAATGCGGTTTCCCTCGTTTATAATTTGTTGCTTAATTTCTGCAACTTTTTGCCGATGCTCTTGAAGCAACCGAGATAAATACGCCTTCTCCTCTGCAACTGCCTCACCAACCAAATCTGTTGCCGGCGGCATTTGCCCTATTTTCTGCTCCAACTTGTCAATAGCCTTAGCTTCAAGCTCTTTAGCGCTTAAATATTGTCCTGTTTCAGAATCTAAAAATTGCGTAGCGGGATATGTAATTTTTTCGTTGGCCGAACGTGCTGCCGCTATCAATAATTGGCTCATTGGCAATGTTGCTATGTAATTTTTCATATTTTCGTACTTGCCGTTTATATACTGCTCATAGAACTCCTTTTGGTCGTTCCATAGCGGAAAACTTTTTTTAACTGCCCCAAATTTTCCGCGTTCGCCGCCGTTAATATCATTCACCATTGCCTTTGCCGCTAATGCGCCGCTGAGCCAATTCAACTTGTCTGCCGCCCGCATTTCATTAATCATAACATCTTCATCATTAGGATTCTTAATTGCATATTTCTGATTTGCCGGCGCAACAGCTGCCAACGGATTATTCTTACGATTTCGTCTGTCTTCACGTGAAGCATCTTCACGCATAAGCACATTTCTTGACAACACATCATTGCCTTTTACTGTATCATCTTCTGATAAATACACTTCAACTTCTCCACTGGCTGCCTGTTTTTTGCTTTCATCATACAAAGCCAGCAAATATCCCGATAAACCCGAACGTTTTTTGCTGTCAGTAATGTCCGTAACATAGCATCGAGCCGAAGCGTTATTCGGGCAATTAACATCAAACATTCCTAAACCATCTGCATCTTCGGCAGAATATTTACAATACATTTTATCTTCATAAACATCGCACCCGGAACCTACCCAAGCTTGGAGAGGATTTTGATAATAATGCCCTAAATAGTTATGTATGCATTTCTCTGATATGCTCAAATATTGGTGTACTTTATCATAATATTCTTGGGCATTATGATAAAATATATAAACTTCCTTAAATGACGGCAGTTGGCTTTTCACATTATGCGCCCTAATTGCCATCTGTGCAGCTTCTTGTGCTTCGCTTAAAAGTTCCATACTGGCAAAACTTTCCTGCTTTCCGGCTAAAGAACTTTTAAATCCGGCGGCTCTGTCTATAATGTCAAAGCCGTCTTCAGTTTCTATTTCCATATCTTCGGGCGTTCCTTCAAACCATTGCTCATCAGCAAATGCCGCTCCAAAATAACTCATGCTTTCGGCTGTTTTCACTTTAGGAAAAGAAATCAGCTCAGAAGTTTTCTTTTTTTCTTCTTCACCTTTTTCATCTTTGCCTTTCTTTTTTTCTTCTTCATAATCTTGAATTTTTACCACAGTGCCAATTGACATCATAGCATTATATTGAGCATCCATAGCCAGCAAAAATTCATTATACCACATAATTTGATCATATATACGCGCAATCATCAAATTTGCACGCCATAAACATAGTTCATCAAGTTGGTCTTTAGACTGCGCACAATTTGCACTTTCATCAATACCGGCCGCGTCACAATCTTTCCCTTCCATAACACAGGTTTCAATTTGCTCCAAATTTTTTATTTTCTGGTCTATTTCTTTTTCCATTTCCCGCGCAATAATATACATTTCTAACGTGCCGTCTATTCTAAATTGCTCACCAATTTTAGAATACATCTGATTTGTTTTATTGCTATTGCTCGGATATTGTAAAAACAACTCAATAAACGCTTGTTGCACGGCAGCTTCACTATTTAAGTCTATATCTTTTGATTCCTCTATTATCCGCGATGCCGAAGTAACTTTTTTACCGGCAATCTTATCAAAAACTTTATCAGCAAAAGTAAATGCCTTCATACCAGCATGAGCCACCATATCTTGCAAACCAAGCATGGTCACCAAATTTCCCTTAACTTTAGTAACAAGCTGGTCAGTTGAACCTGTTTGCAGTGCCGTTGCAACATCTGTAAAATAGTCAATCTGTGAACCTTCTCCCACCGGTGTACAGTCAATACTGCAACCGCATAAGCAAGCAGCCGCAGCATCATTAATGTAGACCAAGTTTAACCAAAACCCAACTAATATCACTAAATATTTTTTCATAAATCCGTCTCCTTGCCGTCACCGCCAATGCTACTTTTTGTTTTGATTAAGTTTATTTTTCATGTTTCCGGTCCAATTTTTGCCTTTTTTAGCAATGTCTTTTCTGCCTTTTTTCAGGAAATTATTAATTTTATCGGTCAGCCTTCCAACCCAGCCTTTCAATTTATAATTATCCAAATTAAACCGCGTAACATCTTGTGAATAGTCTTGCATTTTATCATTTGTGGTCCAACTTTGTATTTGCTCCATGGTTTCCATTTGTATTTTTGCCAGTAAAAGTCTGGTGAATCGTGTCACGCTTTTTACTGACTGAATATCCACCCTAATTTGCATCATCTCGGCTCCCATATTGGTTTCCGAAGTTTGGGTAATTGCATCTGCAGATGCTTGGGCATCTTCGCCCGCTTCTAAAGAAGCTCCGTCACTCTGCATTGCTGTGGCAAATAAATTTTGCAAAGCTTGATAATATGCACGTTTGCGATTTTGCCGAATGCGTCCGACAGTCCGCGAATTACTTTCTTCATCTTCTTCTAAAAAGAAATCTTCTATTATTTCACCATACAAACTTGCCGTTTCTTCATCGCTTCCGGCGCCGGTTTGAGCATCAAATTCCTCTGCTGCCTCTTCTTCAAAGCCTTTTGCCTTTTCCGCATCTTTGCGCTTATTTTCACATTTTTTATATTTATCTTCAGCCTCACTTTTTTTATCTAAAGCAGCTATTTTCGTATCAGAATATTTTTGAGCAATTGCATCTTTCTTACCGGTTTCTTCTTTATTTTCGCTGTTTTCTTGAGTAGATTCATCTTGTTCCATTTTCATTATTAACTGCTCTTTTTGCGCTTCCAAATCTTTTATCTCAAGGGCTAATTTTAATGCTTCATCACTTCCTTCTTCAAACTTGCTCAGTGCAAGTTCTTTAGCCATCTTTTCTGTTTCTATTGCCTTAATCTTATCTACTCTCTCATTTTTTTCCGCCTCGCCCAAAGCTTTTAATTCTTCATTTATTTTTTCAATTTCTTTTTTAGCATCTCGTTCACATTTGCGTAATTGCTGTAGCGCTTTATCCAATTCCGATTTGCTCATCTTGCTTAAATCTTGTTTAGCTTCATTCATAACATTTTGCATAAATTCCTCAGGATTAAAATCTTGCACATATGTTTGAGCAGTCTGTGCCACAGTAATTGCCGTTTTTGTATATGTTTTTGCCTTTTTTAACTTAGCCGTCAGTGACTTTCCTTCCGGCTCACCATCTTTCCCGCCTCGCTCTGCTTTATCTGTTTCTTGGTCAACATTATCTAAATGTTCTACTTCGTTTTTTTCTTTTTTGTTCAGCACATCTTCCACCATATTAAGCACACTCAAATCAATACCCAACTCATGAAAAGCATATGCCGGAGAACCGCTTATAAAAGCCGTTGCCAGTGCCGAAAAACCGATAATGTATAATAAAACTCGCATTATTTTTTTTCTCCTTCGCTATTTTCTTCGGCATCTTTATCCGGTTTTTGTGTTAATTTTATGGAACTTAAGTTAACAGTTGCCGCTCTTTCCTGGTCATTAGCCATTGCCTGCAAAACACCAATCCAACGCGAATCTGTACGCATACGCACTTCTAACACATCAACTACAACTTCCGGAATTGTTTCGTCTTTTTTATTTTTGACTTCTTCTTGCTCTTTTTTCAGCTCAGCACCTTCTTGCTGCAATTGATATCGTTTCACTAAACCTCTGGCATACATGGCACTAACATTATGCACCATTTCTTTATTAATACGTTTTTCAAATGCTGCTTGCACAGCAACATCGTTCTTTTCT
This sequence comes from Alphaproteobacteria bacterium, assembly GCA_017460085.1. Lineage (GTDB taxonomy): Bacteria > Pseudomonadota > Alphaproteobacteria > RF32 > CAG-239 > RUG410. The sequence continues at coordinate 178,187 of JAFUBQ010000003.1, read as the reverse complement.
TCCGTATTAACATAATTTTTTTCGTTTGCATCGCTTAATTCCGCAGAAGGCGATGTTCCGCTCATTTTTTCACCGGTTCCTGCCGGCGCTTTATTAGCCACTTTATTTTTCTCTTTTTCAGCTTTTTTCTTCTTTCTCTCCTCCTTACGCTTTTGCACAATATCTTTTGCTTGCGATGGGTTTGTCATAATTGTCATGGCATCTTGTGCTAAGCGTTGTGCTTCTTCAACCACGGTTTGCACCGTTGCTATAGAGTGTTTCAAAAACAGTTCAACCTTAGAAATTACTGCGGTTTTTGCGCAAACGGTCGACGGCCATAAAAATATGGCAAAGCATAAAATTAAAAACATCTGTTTCATTTTCTGCATATCCGTCTCCTTTTTTAATACCTCTCTACTTGCTACCACTATTAATTGTAGGCAGCATTTCTCCAGTATTATCTAACAGTGATTCATCTATTTTTTCACTTTTTCCGCTATCTGGTAAATCCGCATCATATTCAGTTTTTTCTTTAGCATCTTGTGCATTTTCTTGTTCATCAACATCAACTTCTTCTTCCTCTCCTGCTGTTACCGTAACGCTAACAGTTTCAGTAGAAGTTTTTACCTCCATATCCTGAGCCTCTTTTGCCGGTTCATCCTCCTTTAATTCTGCAGAAATAGCTCTTGCATCAACATTAGCTAAATTTTTCAACGCCATATATTTGGCTTCCACCGCAAACAAATGTAAAAAATCATTAAACGCACTCAATTTTAAATTACTGGCCGAGGCAATAGACGTAGTGGAGTCATATTCTGTTTGTGTTTTTGCCCCACTTTCATCTTGTTTCAACCGTTGCTCATTGCGGTCAATTAATCCGGCACTACGCTCAACTGCTTGCATAAACATATCTTGCATTTGCCCTTTGGTAATAAATTCATAGTCCGCAACATTATCTTTGCGTTCATCATCAGATTGGGCATTAATTTTCGTTATTATGGTATCTAAACATTTTTTTACATCGGCTTGTTTTTCTTTTTTTGCAAAATCTTCACCATTCATCTGACAGTATATTGCTAAAGAATTAGGAACCATCTGAAAATCTTTAACCGCACCGGAAAAATCAACTTTTTTCACATCGCCGCTTGCCGGCAAAATACTTGTTGTTGCCGGATTAATGCTGCTTAATTGCCCAAGAGCAACTGCCTTAACTTCTTCACTGAGAATATCGGTCAAATCTAATAATGCTGTCATCTGTTTTTCGGTTGCTGCTGCCATACCGGTCTGTCTGGTCTTAATATCTGCTCCGGGAGCTAAAACTGCATCAGTCAGCGTATAATATTCATCTGAATAGTTTTTAGCATTAGCGCTTTTAATTGCTGCTTCCGATTTTACCTTAACCCATTGTTCAACCATTATTTTTCTATATTTATCACGCCCTTCTTCCTGTACTGCGGTTTCCGCATCATGAATTTTTGCAGCTAATTTATCCAAACATTCCACTATTCCAGCCTTGTTTGTTGCCACAGCATCATCTGCAATCTTGCAAAAATTGGCCAGCGATACGGGAATAATCTGCTTTCCTTTATAGCTTCCATTATAAACCTCTTGCTCGGTTTCTTCCGCCCAAACAACAGACATATTTAAACAACAAACGGCAAAAACAAGAAAAACATAAAATTTTCTCATTAAACTAGCGGCAAAAAATCTTCTTCTTGCTCTATCTACGCATCTTACGTTTTTTAGTACATTTGCCATTTTCATCTTTTTGTTCCTTCTAATCCGCAAACTTAACTTATCAGCTTTTATTTATCACTTTCATCGGAACCTTTATTTTTTTCATCCAATTTTGCTTGCTTTTTTTCCAGCTTTTCTTTTTCTTTATTTATTTTTGCTTGTTCTTTATCCAACTTGCTTTTTTCCTTATCCAAGTCATTTTTCTTCTTATCATATTCTTCTTGAGTAATTTCCCCATCATTCAAATCTTCTTCTAAATAAATATATTGCATTTCTAGGTCACTATAATCGGTTTTCAGCTTATCTTCCTCTTTATCTAAAGCAATATTTTTCTGATTAATTGTTTCTTGCTTTTCTTCATCGGTTTTAAATGTAAAAGCAGAGTTCATTCCTTTGGCAGAGTTCTGCCCAATATCTCTTGCGTCTGCTTTGGTTTTAGCCCAAGAAGCTGCTACTTTAGCATTAGCTTCTGCCTTACATGCCTTAATTCCATCTTTTTTCTGCTGTTTTCGCGCTACTTTCCTTTCTTCTATACACTGTTTATATCCGGAAGTATCAGGGTCTTTTTCATGTAATTTTTTACATTCAGCTTTGTCTTCTTTTTTCTGTGCCACAATCTTTTTAGCTAAATCCGCTCCGCATTCTCCCAAATTTTTAGCCATGGAAACCATATTGTCTTTCAAGTCGTTAACCATTGCCAAACTAGATGCAACCGCCTGACTTGCAACCGAAAATGCCTGACATGCAGCCCCATAACCTTTTTGCGCTAAATCTTTTGATTTTAAATAAATTTGCTTGGCACGTTGCGCTCCATCTTTAATTTTTTGCGCCGTACTTTTCTTTTGCGCTCCACTCTCATCTGCCGAATGCGTCGGTAACGGAGCTTGTGCAAAGCAAACATCAGCCGCACTGAATGTTAACATCAGCACCACCAAAATTCCCCACCACTTTGAGCGATTATACCATGATGTCATCAAAACCTCCGTTCCAGTTCTTCCTATTGTTAGCTTAGCACATTTCTTATACGAAAAAAATACTTTTTCACAAACCTAGGCAATATTTAAATATTTTGTAACAAATCCGTCTTCACCATATTCTTGTATCAACTGCTGCACTAATAATACATTCTTACGGCCAGAATTATAGATGCGTAAATAAGGTCCCAGTCCGCTTAAATCCACATCTAAAATTACCGATTCGCCAGTAGCCTTGCGTGAAAGCAAAATAGCATACGGAAAATCACGATATGTTTTACCGAAAATAAAATCCATTTCACTTTTGTTCAAATTCCATGTTGCATAGTCTTCCGGCTGCGCCTGCGGATTTCTGAAAAAGATAATAGTTTGGCATTGACCGCGAATCACCTCACCAACACCAAGTTTATCTACAATATTCGGCTGTTGGAAAGCGCATAGATATGCCTGCCGTTTTTTACGTCCTTCTTGCAAACCGGTAATAAACGAATGACGGAACATCGGGTGTTTAAGCATCGGCGCCGTTTCATCAATCATAATCAATGAAGGTGCGCCAGTTTCGCCGGTTTCTGTTTGAATGCGGTGCATAATATAGCTGATAACAGCCGGTGCTAAAGTTTCATCATCAAAAATATGCGTAAAGTCAAAAGCCATAAACCGCCGGCTTTTTAAATCCAAACTATCGTTTTCGCCATTAAAAATATTGCCGTATTGTTCCGGATTAACCCAGCGGAAAAGCTCGTGCCGCATCTTACCTGTCGGCGAAAAACAGCTCTTGTATAAATTTTTCAGCATTCGCTCTTCCGGCCGCAAATAATCAAACGCCGTTGTCACTGCTCTTGCAGCCTCTCTATCTGCCAACGCATCATTTTCAACCATAGCAATATTTTTTATCCATTGTTGTAAAAAGTTGCGATTATTTTTCGTATTTTCGCAATCAAACGGGTTTATTGAAACATTTTTTTCATCACCGTCAAAACCTATATATGCTCCATGTATTGCTCGTGTAAAAATTTGCGCACCCAAATAACGGTCAAAAAAGAACACGCGCAAATCCGGATGCCGCATGGCTTGTCCGGCCAAAAACGTAAGTAACGTCGTCTTACCTTGACCAGTAGGCCCAATAATACAGCAGTGAGCCACTGCCGCATCTTCGCTTGAAACGTGAAATTGAAACCGATACGCCGAACCCGACATTGTGCGGAAAACCGTAATAGCCCCCGGCCCCCAGTCACTTTTACTGAAGCCTTCCGACGGCTTATCCAGCGTAATTCCCATCGCAATCACCCGTGACAAATAACGATATGTTCTCGGATATGTGTCATATGTCGGAAATTGCGTGAAAAACACCGCTTGTGTAACCCAGCCTTCACGCACCGGAGTCACGCCAAAAGCACGACAAATACGCTGTACTTCCGATTCGGCAAAATCTATTTCTTCTTTGTTGCGCCCTTTCAAGATAATCGTCATAGCATATTCACACAACGATTGTGCATCGCTGTCACTATCATCAATTGCTGCCAATGCCTCAGCATATTGCTGCTGTACATTGCCTGAAAAACTGGTCACCATTGCCATACGCTGCTGCTGTGCCAATAATAATCGGGCTTGCGCTCTGAACAACGGTCTGATGTTATGCAAAATAACCAGTTCGCTATCAATTGCATTTAGCGAATATATCATACTCTCGTCCATCGATTCGCCGCTAACTCTAATTCCCATAGCTACTTCATAAAGTTCATGGTCTCCGGAAAAGAATTTAATTATTCCTTCTTCGCCGGTAAAATGAATATGGTCTGCTGTTAACATTTCGCACAAACGCGCACCTTGAGTATCACGCACCTTCGGCTCAGGTTTACTCACCGGACTGCACAAATGCGAAAACAAATAAAACGGACTATCGGTAGCAGCGCTGTTTTCTGTTTCATACATAGGGCTAACACCATATTCACTCATAGTAGAAATTAAACTTTGCGATGCATAATTCAAATCTTTAAGCGCATCTTTGCGATCTATAACCGAAAGGACAACATAGTGCTTATTGCTATATACGTGGTTCATATTTCTAAACCATATTTCCGAAATATTTTCCAGTAGCGGATTATTAAATTCTCTCCGCTCACTTTCCAAAGCCACTCTGTCTCTGGTTGTAATAACTCGGCAAATTATCTGCATATTAGCTAAATCATCAATCCATGATTTACGCGCCATCATCATAGAAAAAACTTTTTCCGGTGTTGCTGAAGCTAAATCAACTCCAGCAAGCCTAAACACACGCGCATACGAATTATTGCTGCACTGAATCGTCACACCATCGCTCATCAATTTTAAAAATGGTAAGAAATCAGAAACGCGAGATTCCCGCGGCTGAGGCAGCACCCAATTACCAAATTTTGTAGAAAGCAAAACCGCAAATGAGGCCGCTGATAATATACCAATCACGGCCACCGCAACTTGCATATTGCTTAATCCCTCAATAAATATACTTGCAAAATCATACTCATTCATGGCGCAAACTTATTTCCCTTCACCGAATACAAATTTTTACTAATTTTATTAGATTGCCCATATGCTTGCAGCATTGTAGACATATGCGGCTCTTTAATTCCATAAGCCGTAATGACAGCATGCGAAAGCAAAATGCTGACAATAAAAAATAAAGGATTCATATCCGCTAAACCAATGCCTATAAACAACATCGGAAATTGTATCCCTAAATTTACCAGTGCCGGCACAAACGGTGCAAATAAAAACTTTGGCGGCTGTGCCACTGCTTTTAATATATCTTCTCTCATCGCTTTCTCCGTGATAATTGCGCTAATAGGCTAATTGCCACTTCATTGTCACGCACATTAAGCGCAGAAATTTCACTAATAGCCTGTACTGCTGAATTTTCTGTTTTATTGCGCAAGCTTTCTTTATTTGCCAATAACTTAGCGGTTTCTTTAGCCTGTGCCGCCGCTTGGCGCAAATTTTCATCATTACTTTCATCAACCAATTGTGAAACTTCCCGCACGTTCTGTATACTGCCATCTCCGGCATTCGGACTCTTTGTCATCAATTCATCAATTTGCTTTAACTTTTTCAAACTTATAACACCTTGATTGGTCATTCTATTAAAATTGGTATTAATTTCACCAGCCGTCAATTTTGTGCTTCCGTCGTTAACTTCTTCCACATAAGCTTGTGCCACACCAACAACGCATAACACCGGCAATGCTATTATAAGCAACACCTTAACAATTTTTCTTATGCGTAAAATAATACCCATTTTTTACCTCTTAACAAAACTACTGGCTTTTCTTAACTGGTACTTTATCCGTATCTCCGGGAACAGATGCGTTGTTTCCTTGGCCTGTTTTCTGAATGCCGGCAATCCAAGCCGAATTGCCTTCACTGGTAAATGTGTTAATCACAAAAACCATCATTGAAAGCACAAAACAACTAAACATAATGGTTACAAACACATTCCATTTAACCTTACCGAACAATGCCGCTAACGAAAATGCCAGTAACCCAAATCCGGCGATAATATAGCCGACAGACTGCAATCCACGCCCAATAGCGCCGGCACGGCACCCCAACTGGTCAAAAATATTACCGCCACTGCAGTTAACACCAAAATTATTACTTAAACTTTTAGCTCCAACGTATTCTTTCACATTGCCGCTGGTGGCACTCCCTTTTGGGGCAGAAGCATCATTTTTTGCATCATCTTTAACGGGGGATGTTTTGAACATTTTAGCCAAACCATCTTGTGTGGTCTTTTGTCCCTCATTAAAAGCATCGCCAATGGTATATTGTCCATTCGTTCCCGGCTTGAGCGGCACTGCTACAGGCTTATCTTGACCTACTTTGGAGAAAATCTCGTCTTGCTTTTTCAAACCCTCAACAAATGCCGATGTCTGTTTATCGCCCGCCATTGCTTCACCACACCACATCATTACGAGCAAAACTGCAATAAACAGTCCAAAAATTCCTTTTTTACCAAACATTTTCATCTTTTAATATCTCCTTACATTCAAGTCGCGATATCCTTTTTTAATCAGATTATTTTAATCCCCTGTTAAATTAGCTCCGGCCAAATTTGCCGTATCGTTAGCAAACGAAATTATAAAAACTCCAATTAAAATTGCCACCAACCATTTCCAGTTAAAATTGCCGAACATACCAGCAATACATACGCAAGCAATGCCGATAGTCGCCGCCGGATAAATAATGGTTTTTAAGCCTTGGAAAATGGTATTTCCGGCATCTTGTAAACGCCCAAATACCGCAAATGCGTCGTCTGTAAACAGCAAAACCGACAACACCAGACCAAGCGTCCATTTGTTGTCGCTAATAAATTTTTTTATCTTTCTAATGCACCACATAATTATTTTTCTCCTTTTTCAGTGTTTTACTATTTCTTCGCATAAATCTTGCCATGAAGTGTTATATTGCGTAACAAGGTCAATTTTCTTTTACCGACGGAATAATTTTAATGTTTTTTCGCGTTTAATTGCCGTTTCCGCTCATTAAATGGTCTTCGCCTATCGTCCCAAAACAACATTTTGAGGTTGTTTTTGTTCCTCCAGCTGGCATAAAGTCCTCAGGATGACAATGTTCCTCGCAATAACGTTGCCCTTATCCCTTCATGCATTATTCACGATGTTATAGGCCGGCGGTCGAAAAACCGACCGCCAAATCCCTAATACATATTTGTTCCTAATGTATCTGCCGTTACACTGCTCACACCGCCATTAGATACATAGTCAATCAGTTGCCCTGCCGCAGAAACTGCCGCCAGACCAAAAGCCAAAGCACAAACCCAGCCCCAACGAACCTTACCGAACAACGCCATAAAAGCAAAGCCAACCAAACCAAATGCCGCCAATACATAAAGAATGGTTTTAACATCTAAGAAAATATTTGAAAGTTTACCAACCACTATTCCTGCTAAATTGCTGGTGACACTCATAGCCGTACCACCGGCAATGCCAATTGCACTGCCAAAACCACCGCCCAAACCACCGCCTGATACAGTGGTAGTCGAGCTAAAACTACTGGAGCCATTCTGCACAAAGCTACCCGCATTACTATTTGCCGAATTTGTTGAAAAACCACCAATTGCACCGGTAACAGCTCGATTAAGCCAACTTCCACTTCCGTTGTTCATATTGTTCATAAAAGCTGCACCATTAAAACTAGAACTTTTATATGTACTATCTTTCGTTTGCTCCGATCCAGATTGAGCTTTTGAACTACCTTCAGAAGTTGCAGAAGCTTCTGCCCAAGCATCGTTGCACACCGCCATTCCCATAGTCGAAACAAACAGCACCGCAAACATCATTACCAAAATTTTTTTCATAACGTCCTCCTTATAATTTTTTATATTTATATTCACAGTGAATATGTTTTGATGATGAGGGTTTTCAGCCTTTTCTCTCAAATGCGCAAAATATTACTGTCATTCCTCGCACGATGCGGCGCATTCGTGCGTCAAGGAATCTGGTCTTCCGGCGCGATAGCGACGCTTCTTTATTCCTTAATTCGTATATCCCTTGACGTTTTTGCAAGCAAAAACGAGGGATGACATTTTTATTTTGCAAGCACAATCGAGCGATGACATATTCTTTTTACTATCATCCCTCTCGAATGCGCAGACACACATCTACCTCATTTATCTTTCCCTAATCATCAAAACATATTCACGATGCCATTTAGCTTCGGTTCCTAAACGAGGGGGAAATACCCCCTCGCGGGAACTGAAAAGGTCTATTTACTTAAACCACCCAAGCTGTCATCATATAACGAAGTATCAGTAACTGATGCACCTTTATCACCAACAGCATAATCAACAATTGCACCGGCAGCAGCCACAACAGCCAAACCAAAAGCTAGCGCTGCAAACCACGGCCATTTTACCTTACCGAAAATAGCTTGGAAGGCCAAAGCAATTAAGCCGAAACCACCGATAACGAACAACACCGTCTTGGCGTTTTTGAACAAATCACCTAATTTGCTTTTTGCCGTATCAAAAACAGATGCTGCAGATGCTTGGTCAACCAAAGCAACACAGAACAAAAACAGCAATGCGGTCATTGTCCAAATATTATTCTTTAAAAATTTCATTTCAGTTCTCCTAAAAAAATTAATTTTCTTATTACACTTTTATCATAACGCAATTTTTATTAAAACTCCAGCATTTTCAATATTGCATAACATTTTGATTTTACACAATAAAATACTGTGTAACAAAAATTTCATAATTCAAAAAGTTTGTTACGTCATAAATTCTAGCAATAAATGGTAAAAAAAAATTTAAGCCCGATGATACGGGTGATGGTTGATAATAGTCTGCACTCTGTAAATTTGCTCGGTCAAAACTGCCCGCATCAGCATATGCGGCAAGGTGAGTTTGCCAAAAGATAAAATTAAATCGGCTTTGTCACGAGTAGATTGCAAATGCCCGTCCGCTCCGCCGATTAAAAAACAAATTTCCGAACATCCGCCGTTCAGCCAGCCGGAAATTTTATCCGCCAATTCAATGCTTGATATATTAACGCCACGCTCGTCTAAAACCACCACTTTTGCGCCGTGCGGAATGTTGTTTTGCAAAAATTTTGCCTCGTCGTCTTGGCTAGAATTGTCCTTTTCCTTAATCACCATCTCCCAGCCGGAACGTTTCATATATTCAGCAATAATATGTGCTTCCGGCGAACCGTTTTTGCATTTACCGATGGCAAGTATGGTGGCTTTCATAATCTATTCTTTGCGTAAATTAGCAGCCGATTGCCACATTTTCTCTAAATTATAAAACTCGCGCACTTCCGGCCGGAAAATATGCACAATCACATCAAAGGCATCAATCAAAACCCAATCGGCTTTTTCTTCCCCTTCTATGGTTGAGCGGTAACCGGCGGCTTTCAAAGCCTCCTCAATTTTTTGCGCAATAGATGCCACATGCCGATTCGATGTGCCGCTGGCCACCACCATATAGCTGGCAATTGAGGTTTTTCCGGCCAAATCAATCGTTACTACATCTTCGGCTTTCATATCTTCAAGCGCGGTTTGCACAATTTTCAAAATTTTACTATCGTTCTGTTCAGACAATTTTTTCTCCTTTAATTTTAATTAAGCGGCGACCACGGTTTGCTTGGCTTTTCTAGTTCATCACCATTGGCTTCATTATTATTTTTGCGCCGCACTCGGCTAACGAATCCGTTCACGGCATGCAGACAAGCTTGCAAATTTTGCCCAGCCACCGCAGAAATGGTAAACACTTCATACGGCGAAATTTCTTTCAATGCCGTCAATTTTTCTGCAATTTCATCTTCGGTAAGCGAATCACATTTATTCATCGCCACAACACTCGGCTTATCTTTCAGTTTGTCGCTGTATAATTCTAGCTCTTTGCGAATCGTCAAATAATCTGCCGCAACATCTTCCGCCGTGGCATCTACAAGGTGCAAAAACACCGAACAACGCTCAACGTGTTTCAAAAAGCGGTCACCCAAACCAATACCTTCGTGCGCACCTTCTATCAGTCCAGGAATATCCGCCATTACCAGCTCCTGACCATCAACCCAAGCCACACCCAAATGCGGATGCAACGTGGTAAACGGATAATCGGCAATTTTCGGCCGCGCTGACGTTACCGCCGATAAAAAAGTCGATTTTCCGGCATTCGGCAGCCCGATTAACCCAACATCGGCAATAATTTTTAAGCGCAACCACACCCAAATTTCTTCCCCCGGTGTCCCCGGACCAGCATAACGCGGCGCTTGGTTCGTTGAACTCTTGAAGCGCGTATTTCCCAAACCGCCTTTACCGCCCTTGGCTATCAAAAAGCGCTCACCCGCTTCAACCATATCTTTAATCACTGTTTCGCCGTCTTCAGCTACAATCTCGGTGCCGACCGGCACTTTAATAATCAAGTCTTCGCCTTTATAGCCCGTCATTTCCGAGCCCATGCCTTGCTGACCTTTTTGCGCCTTAAAGTGCTGTTGATAGCGAAAATCTATCAGCGTATTGAGGTTTTCAACCGCTTCAAAATAAACACTGCCGCCGTCACCACCGTCACCGCCGTTAGGCCCGCCGAACTCCACAAACTTTTCGCGCCGAAAAGCCACGCAGCCCTTGCCGCCGTCGCCTGCCTTAATGTATATTTTTGCCTGATCCAAAAACTTCATCGCTTTCACCTGTTATTATGATAAAAAAAGGGGCAATAAAGCCCCTAGTTCAGCGTAAAATTTACAACCTATTCGGTAACAACAGAAACATAAACTCTGTCATTGGCTTTGGTCTTAAATTCAACTTTACCTTCTGCCGTTGCAAAAATAGTATAGTCTTTACCCAAGCCAACATTCTGTCCCGGATGATATTTTGTTCCGCGTTGGCGAATAATGATATTGCCAGGAATAACAGCTTCGCCACCGAATTTTTTCACACCCAAACGGCGACCTTCCGAGTCGCGACCGTTACTGGAGCTACCACCTGATTTTTTATGTGCCATAACGTTTCTCCTTTACCTTAACCTAAAATATCCGTAATTTTTACAATCGTGATATTTTGTCTGTGACCGTTCTTACGACGATAATTCTGTCTTCTTTTCTTTTTGAAAACAATAACTTTGGCATCTTTAGCTTGTTTAACCACCAAAGCTTTAACGCTTGCGCCCTCTACGAGAGGCGTGCCAAACTTTTCACCTAAAGACAAAACTTCGTTAAAAACGACTTCTTTCCCTTCTTCACCGGCGATTTTTTCAATTTTAACAACATCACCTGTTGTTACATTATATTGTTTACCGCCTGTCTTAATTACTGCGTACATTTTATTTTCCTAACTTTCATTTAAACATAAAGCAATGGCTTGTAATATACATAAGTTTTTGCCGCTGTCAATAGCAAAAATAACGATTTTTTAATTTTCTCAAATGCAAAGCTAAAGTTTAAGCATATATCGGCATTACAGTCAGATATTATAACATTACAGATAGAAAAATACAATTTTGAATATATTTAAATTCAATTGACAACCATAATATAATATTCTATATCTCTTTTTATGTTTAACTAAAGCGAAAGGATTGATTATGACACAAGGAAAATCGCTGCGCGGCAGAACTGCAGATAACTTACCTAATCCCATTGATATTCACGTTGGTAAGCGGATTCGCTTACGTCGCACCGTTCTACAAATTACGCAACAACAGCTGGCCGACATGTTAGGCTTAACTTTTCAGCAAGTGCAAAAATATGAAAAGGGTTTTAACCGTGTAGGGGCAAGTCGTTTATGGGATATCAGCCGTGTTCTCAATGTTCCTATGGGATTTTTCTTTGAAGATATTGATGAAACCACATTGCAACGCAGCCCGATGATGCTTAATAAGCCACTTGACGGAGAAATAGTCAGCGATGTGCAGCCAATTGTTGATGATGACCCGATGAAGCGCGCCGAAACTTTGGAACTGGTTCGCGCATATTACAAAATTACCAATCGTGCTTTAGCTAAAAACATTTTTAATTTACTGGTAACTTTGTCGCACTCAAATTATAATATGCCGAGTAATGACGAGTCGGAAGATGATTAATAATAGCAATGCTGAAGCAGCAAAGCCTAAATTTTTCGGGCGTAGAAAAGGGCGAGTTATTCGTAAAGCCAAAAGTTTTTTGTTAGAAAATTTTCTGCCGAAAATTAAATTGCCGGCAAATAAAATTGCCAATATCGCTAAGTGCTTTAATTCTCCGTATAACCGTTATTGCTTAGAAATCGGATTCGGTGACGGTGAACATTTGGCAGCTATAGCAGCTACGGCTGCTGATACCGGTTTTATCGGAGTTGAAGTTTATAAAAACGGCGTAGCTAATTTACTCAGCTTATTGACCGGCATCAAAGAAGGAAATGACTGTCCGGCAGATGCAGATGTTTCAATTTCGGCAAATCGCACGGATAATGTTCGTATATTTGACGACGATGTGCGCCTGTTGTTTGCTTCTTTGCCTGATAGTTCTTTTGATAAAATATATTTGCTTTTTCCTGACCCGTGGCCAAAGAAAAAACACTCCGGACGCCGTTTTATAAATTCTGATAATCTGCGCGAATTAGCCCGTTTGTTGAAAAAAGGCGGAATTTTGCAAATTGCTACCGACCACCAAGTATATAAACGTTGGGTTTTAGAGCAAATGCGCGAAAATAAAGACTTTGTGTGGCTGGCTAAATGTTCAAATGACTGGCGCATGCCTCCGGCAGATTGGCACGAAACAAAATATCAGCGTAAAGCAATCCGAGAAGGACGCAAGCCGGTGTTTTTTGAATATCAGCGCCGCTGATTTAGGTAAACAAATTTTGCACCCGGTGCCATTGCTCGTCACATAGCCGAGTCAACAGCAACAAATATTGCTCAACTCCTCCCCAAAGTTTACTGGTAAAGGCAAAAATTGCCCCGTTTACCAACAAATTAAGCCCTACAATAATAATGCCGGAAAAAAAATATCCTTCTTTTATTATGTCCGTCTGTTCAGAATGAACTTGTGACAACACTGTTTCCCAATAATAGGCTACAAAATACCCAAAAACGGCATAAACTAACCAATGACTGTCACTAATATTTAAAAGCCACGGCATAAGAAGCATATAAAAAAATGCAAACAGCGGAAAAAAATAAGGTGCCAACGTAATCAGCCAATTTCCGTGTCCCGCAAAAGCCATAGAACCACCGCTACCATCAGGATTAAGACGAATCCGCCGAATAAAATGCAAAGTTAAAAAAGCAAACAGTGTATGAGTCAGTTCGTGTGCAATAGTTTGTATTTGCACCCTAATTTCTCGGCCTGCCGTAAAGGCTATAATCCAAAAAAACAGTATGCCTGCACCAAAAAAATAAAAATGCGGTGCCATAAAATTAAAATAGCGAAAAGATTTAAGCAATGCCGGCAAGCTCCACAGCAAAATAAGCGCCACAGGCCAACGGCATAAATTAATTATTGCATCAATAAATTTATTCATACTTACTCCGTTAGATAAATTTTAACTACAAATATACTAAAATTTTACTAAAAGAAAATTTATGGAGAGAAAAAGACATGGAAAATATTTTTCAATTTATACTCAGCGAAGAAGGCGAGCCGGCTTTGTTTATTTATGCACGCGATAGCCAACCTAACGAGCCGTTATTGCAGCTAATGCCGAAAGAACACAAAGCAAAACTTTATCGCAATGGTCAAGATGTTGTTACTCTAAACTTAGATGATACAAAAATTATTGAAAATTTAAAAAACAAGCAAAAATTATTAGTTTGCGAAGTTTTGCCGGCAGAAAACGCTAATGAAGTTGAAATTGTTAAAACGTATCTTGTTGATATTACAATATAATTAAATATACATACCTGAATGTATATTTATTTTGTTGCAAACTTTTTCGAAAAAGGTTATGTTAAATTCAGAAACAAATTTGATAAAGGAGAACATAAATGAAAAAGTTTTTATGTATGGTTGTTATGGCGTCAATGTGGTTTACAAATGCCAATGCGCAAACAATTATGATTTTAGATAGCAATGGGCAAATGCAGCAACAAATATATGCCTATCCGGCCTCAAACCAAACTGTTGCCACATCTCAACCGGTAAGTGTTCCGGCACAGCCTCTTGCCGTGCAGCCGCAACAAGTTGTTGCCGTGCAGCCGTACCAACCTCAGCAAGTTGTCGTGGTGCGCCAAACCAGATATCCGCGTAACTATTATTACGATTCAGCAGCAACCGGATTTTTTGCCGGCCTAACCGGAGCGGTAATCGGTGGTGCAATTTTCCATGGTCATCATCACCATCATCACAATCATCAGAGCCACCACCGTTAAAAAAATCGATATAATTGAGAACTGCCGCTTTCTAATTTAATAAGCGGCAGTTTTTTATGTTGTCGTTTTCAAATATCTTGTACGGTAATATTGTAAAATATAAGAACGCACGGCAGCCGACAAATTGTCGGTTTGCCTTTCGGCATCAATTTTGGTAATTATATCGTTAATGCTAACTTTTTCAGCTTTGGCAATTTCTGATAATGCCGCATAAAATTCGTCTTCCAGACTAATACTAGTGGCATGTCGTCCGGCTATTAAAACGGAAATTTTTTTCATTTTTTGCGCCGAAAACTATCAAAAGAAATAACTTCAGCGCCTTTTTCCAACAAGCTCTTTCTTTTGCGAGAATCATCTTTTTCACCTATTGCTGCTTTTGTATTGCTCAAAATTCTATCTTCCGGCTCAAAATTAAGCCCAAACTTTGCATATGGGTCTGCAAAATATGTAATACTATCATAAGGAACGGTAATTTTTTGCTTAACTCCGCCAAAACCCAAAACTACGGAAAAGCTGTTGTAACGCACCTCTAATTTTTCGAACTGATTTTGCATAACAATTGTCATAGTTTCCGGATATTGCACTTTCAAATTTTCAGGAATTTCCACCCCCGGAAAATCTGTTTTAAACGTAATATAAAAATGGTTATCTCCCGGTAAACCATCTTCTTCCACAATACATAAAGCTAAATAAATTACATTACGCAACGACTGTTCAATAAGCTCTTCATAATCAATATTACCAGAATATTTTGCCATTTTGTTTTACCCTAAATCAAAAGAAACAGAGCCTTTCTGTTGCTAGGAGGCTCTTTTCCCCACTCCGCACAAACCAATGTCCGAAGAATTAAATTTTGTTGCTTTCACCTAAAATTAAGCAGCTACGGCAACAGGTGCAAAATTATCATTTGCATTCATTTAATTTGAACCGCTAACGGTGGTATCTTGCCGGACACAACACAAATTTTTACTGCACACTGTCGATCCTGTTTCACCCCCGTCAATGGTGGAGGTGCCGAGTACTGCCCTCGGGTCCAATGAGCCTATTTTATAAGGTCTCTGGTGTCACAGTCAAATAATTGACAATTGCTAATATAGCAAAATTTTTACAAAAATCAAGGCTATTATTTATTAAGCAATCGCACTGCAACTTAAAAATTATAAAAAGATGCTTGACAAGTTTGAATGTTTACATTATAAACACAAGCAATGAATGCAAATTTGCTGTGTTCATTGCTGTCCAAGACCGTGGGTGGTTACAAGTTAAAACCTTAATTTCCCTCGCAGACGGAGTGAACTTAAAGATTGATAACACAATTCTTTTCTCCCCTTCGGACAGGTTTTAGGTGCCGCTTTTATATCAGAGCAGATATAATTGCGGGTTTGGTAACGGTTCTTCGCCGTTTGTTGAAAATGGTTGAAGAATTTAACTTTTCGTATGGAGACAAATAAGTGAACCGCGAAGAAAAAACAGAATTACTCGGCTTATTAAACGATGTGTTTAATAAAGCAGGCTCTGTGGTTTTGGCTGAATATAAGGGCTTAACCGTGGCAGAGGCCGATGCTTTAAGAAACAAAATTCGCGAAGCCGGTGCTTCTATCAGAGTTACTAAAAACCGTATTGCTCGTTTGGCAGTTAAAGACACTAACTTTGCCGGTTTGGCTGACTTATTTAAGGGCCCGATTATTATGGCTTATGCCGAAGATCCTATTTCAGCCTGCAAAGCGTGTGTTGAATATGCTAAAGAAAATGAAAAGTTGGTTATTGTCGGCGGTGCTTTGTCTGATAAGGCATTAACACTTAATGACATTAAACAATTAGCTTCTATTCCGTCGATGGATGAGCTTAGAGCGAAACTCATCGGCCTGTTACAAGCTCCTGCTGCTAAGGTTGCAAGAGTCTGCAAGGCATATAGCGAAAAAGAAGCCGCCTAGACTTTTTATTTTTTATAGAGTTCTTACTCATTATTTTTTCGCTTATGTACTGTTTTGTACACCGCGCTTAAAAATAACTTCGTAATCTTCTCTCTAAAAAAATAAATTATATATCTGGTGATTTTAGTTTGAGTAAAACGGTTTTTAATATTGTAATTAAATTAAACTTTATTGGAGAAAAACAATGGCAGATTTAGCCAAATTAGTAGATGAATTGTCAGCATTAACAGTTATGGAAGCTGCTGACTTAGCAAAAATGTTAGAAGAAAAGTGGGGCGTTTCTGCTGCCGCTGCTGTTGCTGTTGCCGGTGCTGCCGGCGGTGCTGCAGCTGCTGCTGAAGAAAAAACCGAATTTGATGTTGTGTTGGCAGAGGCCGGCGCAAACAAAATTAACGTTATTAAGGAAGTTCGCGGTATTACCGGTTTAGGCTTGAAAGAAGCTAAAGACTTGGTTGAAGGCGCTCCGAAGACCGTTAAAGAAGGCGCTCCGAAGGAAGAAGCTGAAGCTATTAAAGCTAAGCTTGAAGCCGCTGGTGCTAAGGTTGAATTGAAGTAATATTTTTGAATTTACTTTGATATTTATACTGAAAACTCTCAAGATTTTTTCTTGAGAGTTTTTTATTATTGCAAAATTTATAAATTTAAAATATATTGCAAACACTTTTGTATTATTATTAAATTTTTAAAACTATGGAAATGTTATTTTTAGACCCAGTGGGTCTTTTGGGAATTATTCTCTTGAGTGGTGCAACCTGTATGTTTATCTGGCTTGGCTGCGTGAGTTGGTTTGGAGGCGAGCCTCGGCGTTTTTGGCTGGCGCGCCTTACCTATAAAGATAGCGGCATACAGCAAATGGTCAGGTCAACTTGGCTGGCAGGCTGGTGTTTGCTCGTTATAGGAGCGGTTTTGGCAGCATATAGCGATGCTCGCTGTCCCTGTTGGTTAGATAAGGCTATCGAATCACTTTGGTTGATTCTTATGGCGTGGCTGATTATTAAAGCGTGCGTGGCGCTGATAATTTTTGGTGAATATATCTATCATTGGGTACGAGGTAAGTAAAACAAAAAGACATCGACATTCGATCGGTGTCTTTTTTTATAATGCAAAAATTATTAGCATATTTCTATGGAATTTTTTATCGACCTCTGCAATTTTTTTTGACCTGTGCTAAAGTCCGAGAAATACCCTGACGCCGCCCGCGACTTGCCTTTTTATACTGATGACGATAGCTATTTATTCCTTTAGTTAACCACCTAAAAGGCGCGTGTTCAACGTAACTCAATTCGCCATTATTTTCCGTTTGCAACTCTGCTTTTTTGCTTGTCCAACGCTGTAGCAACTGGGTTGGTGTAGGGGCTTCAAAATTTGGAACGCCATTTTCTTTAGCAATAAAAGTGCTGCGAAATTTGCTAATTTGTTCCTCACGTGCTTCATTCACCAATTCTCTATTAAATGTCTTATCTCCTATTTGTGTTAAAATAGTAGCTCCAACATGTGCTTGTCCATACTTTTTACCACGCCGCCGCAAACTAATATTCGGCGATTTTTTGTCGCAAATCTGTCCTACCGGCTTATATTTATATGTTTTTCCGTGTACATCAACATAAACTTCATCTTCTTTATCCATATCAGTTGCTAAAAAAGTGTGCCCATGCTCTGTCTCTCCTCTATTAAAAACCACAAACGTTCCCGGTCGTATTTCATATACATCTTCAGAATTTTCCAGCTTTCGTAATTCAAAATTTTCCGAATTACGAAAATAATCTATTAACTGATATGCCGAACCGATTTTTTCCATATCAGATTTAACCGTTAAGCCAACAAGGCTCATACAATTCTTAACTGCACGTGCACAATCTCCCCATTGCCAACTATCAGGTTTAACATATTTTTTAGAAACAGAATCCAATTTTACTGTCATATCTGGCTTCATTTCTAATAAATCTTCGGCGTCATATTCCAATGTGCTGTTAGGAAACATACCAATAACTTTTTCTTCTGCCGGAATTTTACACATTGCCATTAATGCGCCAACATCATCAGACGTCAAAACCGGCAGTTCTGCCTCCGGCATAACACTGGTTAAAGCATCATAATAATCATTCAGTGCTTGCTTTCCTTCTTCAGTTTTCAACCAAACTTTACACAGCTTATTATCAACCCTAGATAAATCAAAAGTAGGTCTCTTTTTATATTTGGAAGCAACGGAATCTGTTTGCAATACATTTTTGCGAGACTGCAAAACATACACAGAACCGCTTTTTTCAGTGCTTGGCATAATAGCTTTTTCTGTTTGCGGTGTCACATTATTATCCGGTAATGGTGCCAAGCCTTCTTGAGCTTGCACGTTTTTGCCAAACAGAGCCATAGTTAAAGCCAATCCATATTTTTTAATCCATGATGCCATTACGAGTTCTCCCTTTACAAGGTGATTATAACACAAATTCAAATAAATTCAACAAAAAAAATAATTTCGGCAAATAAAATATTTGGGTATATTTCATTTAAAAACAAGCCAAAACCATCGGCACAACCGATGGCTTTGTTGTTTTAATAAATTTAATTAAATATCCAAATTTTGCACTTTCAAAGCATTTTCTTGAATAAACTCTTTGCGTGGCTCAACAACATCGCCCATTAGGGTAGAAAATGCTTCATCAGCTTCCTCCACACTGTCAATTTTCACTTGCAGCAAAGAGCGTGCTTCAGGGTCCAACGTGGTTTCCCACAGCTGTTCAGGGTTCATTTCGCCCAAACCTTTATAGCGTTGAATGGATATACCTTTTTTGCCGGCGGCGGTAACGGCGTTCATCAAACTTACCGGTCCGTCAACTCGCTTCAAACCCATCGATTTTGTGGTTAATTTAGAAGATTTTGCAAAGTTTTCCTGCAGGAAATTTTGCATATTATTCAGCACCTGCCCTTCCGGACTTTCTAAAATATTGGCACCGATAATATGTTCTTCCTTAACACCGCGCAGCACCCGATAAAAATTAATTCCGCCCTCGGCATTAACTTCTGCTTGCCAGCCGCGGTCATATTCCGCTTCTAAACTATCCAAACGTTTAGCCATATCTTCAATTTTGGCCTGCAATTTTGCTTTATCATTCAAAATTTCGCGATTAAACAAACCTTCAATTGCTAATTGTTCCACAATTTTTTCCGGTGCTTTTAAGGTAAGTGCCTTAATCATGGCATTGGCTTTTTTAGTGCTTTCAACAAATGCAATCAAATCTTGCCCAACTAATCGCTCGCCGTGTGCCGTTTCGAGCGAGCCGTCTTCACAGCCGCCGTGAATAAGATAATCTTCCATTTCATGGTCGTCTTTAATATATATCACCGAATTTCCGCGTTTGGCTTTATAAAGCGGCGGTTGAGCAATATATACATAGCCGCGGCGAATCAGCTCCGGCATCTGCCGATAGAAGAAGGTGAGCAACAGCGTTCTGATGTGTGCGCCGTCAACATCGGCATCGGTCATGATAATAATTTTATGATAGCGGCATTTATCGGCATCAAAATCATCGCGGCCGATACCTGTTCCGAATGCCGTAATCATCATACCAATTTCAGCCGAGCTGAGCATGCGGTCAAAACGTGCGCGTTCCACATTCAAAATTTTACCGCGCAATGGCATAATGGCTTGATATTTTCGGTCACGCCCTTGTTTTGCCGAACCACCGGCGGAATCTCCCTCAACGATGAATACTTCTGATAATGCCGGGTCTTTTTCAGAGCAATCAGCTAGTTTTCCCGGTAAAGAGGCAATATCCAAAACACCTTTGCGGCGGGTTAATTCACGTGCCTTACGCGCCGCTTCGCGTGCCGATGCGGCTTCTACAATTTTGCCGACAATAATTTTAGCTTCAGCCGGATGTTCTTCCAACCATTCTTTAAGTTTATCACCAACCACGCTTTCCACCACCGGACGAACTTCGGAAGATACTAATTTATCTTTGGTCTGCGATGAAAACTTCGGATCCGGCGCTTTCACCGAAAGCACACAAGTCAAGCCTTCGCGCATATCTTCACCGGTAATAATGTCTTTATCTTTCTTCAAAAGGCCGTTTTCTTGAATATAGTTGTTAAATGTGCGGGTTAAAGCACCGCGGAAACCGGCCAAGTGCGTTCCGCCGTCTTTTTGCGGAATATTGTTGGTAAAGCACAGCATTGTTTCATTATACGAATTCGTCCACTGCATAGCCAGCTCAACCGTAATATCATTATTTTGACCGGAAATTGAAATCGTATTTTCATGCAGCGGAGCTTTAGATTTATTCAAATGCGCCACAAACGCCGATAATCCGCCTTCATAATGGAAATCCATTTCTTTCGGTTCAGCACCGCGGTTATCCACCAACTTCAAAAACACACCGGAGTTTAAAAATGCTTTTTCACGAATAGCTCGTTCCAATGTTTCAAAGCTGAACTCGGTTTGCGTAAATGTATTAGGCGACGGCAAAAAGCTCACTTCCGTGCCATGGCGATTCGGCGTTTGTGCCGTAACGTGAATATGTTCCACCACATTACCGTCGGCAAAAGTTGCTTCATATTGTTGGTCATTGCGCCATATTTTGAGCTTCAGCCAAGTAGAAAGCGCATTAACTACCGAAACACCAACGCCGTGCAAACCTCCGGAAACTTTGTAAGAATTATTATCAAATTTGCCGCCGGAGTGCAGTTCAGTCATAATAACTTCAGCTGCCGACACACCTTCTTCTTTGTGTGTATC
The DNA here is from genome assembly GCA_017460085.1 of Alphaproteobacteria bacterium. Lineage (GTDB taxonomy): Bacteria > Pseudomonadota > Alphaproteobacteria > RF32 > CAG-239 > RUG410. The sequence continues at coordinate 156,995 of JAFUBQ010000003.1, read as the reverse complement.
TACCGGCATACCGCGCCCGTTATCGCGAATGGTGGCCGAACCGTCCGGATTTAATATGACCACCGTTTTATCGCAATAACCGGCTAACGCTTCATCAATGGCATTATCGAGCACTTCATAAATCATATGGTGCAAACCGGAACCGTCATCAGTATCACCGATATACATTCCCGGTCTTTTACGCACTGCATCAAGCCCGCGTAAAACCTTAATTGAATCTGCATTATATTCTTCTTCGCCTTTGATATATTCTTCTTCCGTTAAATCGCTCATTTTTTCCTCTTTGATTTTGTTCACATTGCTATTTAATATAGATGATTCCACCTAATTTGCCAAACACAAAATCAAAGTTATGAACGACAATTTAGACTTTTTGCGACACTGTTTTTGCTTGTGTCCTTGTTTTACAGAAGTTGCGCAAATAAAAATATTCGGCAATACTGATAGCACCATAAGCAAATAGATATAGTCCCACCATAATTACCAATGCCATCTCACCAAAAGCTTGATTTCCCAGCACTAAATATGCGATAATAATGCCTAAAATACCGCTGAACAAGCTCCACCCCCACGGCAAATCGAGCTTATAGCTTTCGTAGCTGCCGTAAAGTTGCATAATTCCGGTGGCCAAAAACCACAAAGCAAAGAAAATCGGCAAGGTTTGCACGGTTAAACCAAGATTGGTTAAAAAAATCAATCCAATGAAAATATCCAATAAACCGATTACCATATACCACGGAGATGAAGCTGAAAATGATGATGCAACATAGCCGCAACCTAAAATAAACAAAGCTGCCCCCAAATATATGGCAATAGCATACAGTGAAGACAATGGATTCGCCCATACCAAAATTCCCAAAACCAGCATAATAATGCCGGCAATTAAGTGCCAAATACTACATTTATTTGTAAGCATATTTTTTCTCCTTAAATTTACATATCCTCATCTGAAATATGCGCAAATTCAAAAATAACAAGACTACCAAGTGAAAAACGGTATTTTTTAGCTAAAAAAAGCATAAAATATACACAGTATCTGTGATAAAACGTATTTTTTGCTTTGACATTTGAAAAAATTGCGCTGAAAATATGCTTGAAAAGGCTAATAAGCCTTAATTTATAACCAACAGAAAGGAATGAACATGAATAAGACAGAATTTATCGATGCCGTTGCTGCAGAAGCTAAAGCATCTAAAGCAGCTTCAGCTCAAGTTGTTAACGCTGCAATTACAGTTATTTCTAAGGCTTTGAAAAAAGGTGATGCTGTACAAATTACCGGTTTCGGTACATTTGATGTTGTTAAACGTGCAGCACGCACCGGCCGCAATCCGGCAACCGGTAAAGAAATCAAAATTGCTGCTTCTAAAGCTCCTCGCTTTAAGGCTGGTAAAGTTTTGAAAGATTCTGTACAATAATTCAGAATTTTATTACAAGTACAAAAAATGCCTGTTGTTTAATACAATAGGCATTTTTTATATTGGAAAAATCATAAATTACGGCATTTTTAGAGTAACCGCTTTTTTTATTTTTTGAAATAATTAATTCCCATAGCAGATTTAACTTCTGCCAAAGTTTGTTCTGCCACAGCTTTAGAGGCCAAACTCCCCTGACGCAAAATATTGAAAACTTCACCAACATCTTGAGCCAACATCTCGCGGCGTTCCCTAATCGGCTTAAGTTCATTTTGCAAAATTTCATTAAGAAACTTTTTCACTGTTCCGTCACCCAGCCCGCCGCGGCGATAATGCGCTTTCATTTCATCTAAATTGGCATAAGTCGGCAAAAATGCGGCAAAATGTTCGTCTTTGCAAAAAGCATCTAAATATATAAACACCGGATTATTTTCCGTATGTCCATGGTCTTCTATATGCAAATGAGTTTGGTCGGTAAACATACTCTGCACTTTTTTCTTAATATCATTTGCGCTATCGGCTAAATATATGCAATTACCCAGCGATTTACTCATTTTAGCTGCCCCATCAAGCCCCGGTAAACGTGAACAAACGGCATTATCAGGCAACACCGCTTGCGGTTCCACCAAAACCTCTTTATATATGGTATTAAACGAGCGCACAATTTCGCGTGTTTGCTCCAACATCGGCAGTTGGTCTTCGCCCACCGGTACAATGTTGGCCTTAAATGCGGTAATGTCGGCCGCCTGACTAATCGGATAAGTAAAAAATCCCACCGGAATGCTTTGCTTAAAACCGCGCATTTGAATTTCATTTTTCACGGTCGGATTACGCTGCACCCGTGAAACCGTGACCAAATTCATGTAATATGCCGTCAGTTCAAACAACTCCGGAATTTGCGATTGAATAAAAATTGTTGCTTTTTTAGGGTCTATGCCGCATGACATATAATCAAGCGCCACTTCTGCAATGTTGTTGCGCACTTTATCGATATTATCAGCATTATCAGTAAGAGCCTGCGCATCGGCAATCATAATATAAATCTTGTCATATTTGCCGCTGTTCTGCATTTCTACACGACGCTTTAAAGAGCCGACATAATGCCCTAAGTGTAGTCTTCCGGTCGGTCTGTCACCTGTTAAAATAATGTCCATGTTTTTTCCAATTCCTTTCAATTTTTTTGCCAAGTTATCACTCTTAGCACCAAATGTCAATAAAATGAACAATACAAGAATTTTAAAATAAAACTTGATTTAAATTTTTATTCGGCTAAATTGATTGACAGTTCAATTTTTTTATTAGGAGATTAATATGCCTTCAGTAATTAACAATACTTGTATTAAATGCGGCGCATGCGCTTCTGTTTGTCCGGTAAGCGCAATGCATTTATGTGACAGCCAAATGGTTATTGATCCGGATACATGCATTGATTGCGGTGCATGCATTGCCGAATGTCCGGTAGGAGCAATTGCCAACGATGCCGAAGCCGATCCGGCAGCTGTTCAATTTAATGCCGAACAAGCAAAAGTTTGCCCTAATGCTAATGATTAAAAACATTGTCTTATGAAAAAGCTCAGGTTTTTACCTGAGTTTTTTTATATAGCGCACGGATAATTTTATATGTTAACTGAATATACAAACGACTATCTATTAGATAAACAAGTAAAAATATTTCAACCGCTTAACGGATATCGTGCCTCAACCGATGCTGTTTTGTTGGCGGCGGCAGTTGCAGATAATGTTCATAATATCAGCATTTTGGACGTTGGCTCCGGCACCGGTGCTATTTCTCTTTGCTTAGCTCAGCGCTTGCAACAAAACAATGTTACAATTCACGGGCTTGAAATTCAGCCGCAGTTGGCAGAATTAGCTAATTTAAGCGCTAATGCCAACGGTTTTGATTTTTTACATTACCATAACGAGGATATACGGCAAAAACTTGTCAACCCTAATCTTAAACCGTGCAGTTTTGATATTGTAATTACCAATCCGCCATATAGCGCTAATGATTTGCCTTCCCCAAATGCCAGCAAAGCCACCGCACATAATTTAAATTGTTTTGACTTAAAAGCATGGCTGTCTTTTTGCCTTAAAATGGCTAAACCGTTCGGGCGTATTTATTTAATTCATCGTGCCGAAGCCTTGCCGCAAATATGCGAAGCGCTGCAAAATAAAGCCGGAGGAATTACCATTTTACCGATATATTCCAAACAATATCAAGAAGCCAAAAGAATAATTGTCGCCGCTCAAAAAGATTCTAAAGCTCCGGCTAAAATTTTAGTTCCGTTTATCACCCACAATGACGATGGCTCTTATACCGAATCTGCGCAAAAAATTCTCCGCCAAGGATGCGGTTATACTTCTTTCTAATTAAGTGTAACTGCTTATCTTACCACTGGTTTCCAATTTGCGTCGGCACATAGTTTCCTTGCGCATTGTAGCCATATCCTATGTTTTTATCGCCAATTTGCGTCGGTACATAATCGCCCTGCGCATTGTAACCATATTTTACTCTATCATCGCCAATTTGCGTCGGCACATAATCGCCCTGCGCATTATAACCGTATTTCACTCTATCATCGCCAATTTGTGTTGGCACATAATCGCCCTGAGCATTGTAGCCGTATTTTACTCTATCATCGCCAATTTGTGTTGGCACATAATCGCCCTGCGCATTGTAGCCGTATTTTACCCTTTTCCCGTTAATAGAAACAGGCACATAATCGCCTTGCGCATTATACCCATATTTAATTCGTTCTGCCTGAACCGAAAAAGCAAATAACATCACAACTAAAAACAACCAAAATTTATACATTTGTTAACTCCTTCCTTATTTATTTTTAATTGTATCGACAATTTTTTACAAGTCAATATTTTTTTTAATAACTACGTTACGCCAAAAAATTTATGCAATAACCTAGCTTTAAAAAATCTAAAAGCCTTCAGATAAACTGAAGGCTTTTGTTTTTCCCCACCATACGGCGAAAGAATGTGTGACGATGCCGCAACATTCGTCTTACGCGGCGTTCGCAAATCTCTAAAAAGAGCTTGCTATGCCCCACAGCCGGAACTCTGGTCCGCCGCCCCGAAAGGTCTTCGGGATAAAATTGGCCGATATGCTGCGCATCAGCTTCAATACTTGCAACCACTTCGCCGGTAGAGCTTTCCAAAAGAGTCAGAATCAGATTCTGCTCTCCACTCTTAAAATTAAAAAAACTTAATTTCTTCATACTTTTATTTTTTAAGTTAAACATAATTATAAAATTTTAACTTATTTCAATTCTTTGTCGCATATTTTTCATTACTTTTTTTATATTTTAGAACATAACAGTTAAACGCAAAGAAGTTGCTGTGCCATAATCTGATTTTTGGTTTAGCGCCGGATGAATATAAAATTGAATATCCGGTGTTAAAGTTGCCCATTTTCCGATTCCCCACGCCCAATATGCTTCAATAATATGCTCCACATTATGAGCCAAACTTTCGCCCGCTGCATCTTCATCAATTTTATCATAAGCATAAGCCAAACCAATTTGGTCAAGTTCGTTACGTTCTAACGGATTATTATAAACACCGCCTAAAACATATGATTGATTTACAATTGCCTCGCTTCCGGTAACACCGTTGATGCGGGCAAACAATGCTGTTTTTTTGCCAACGTTTTGTTGAGCATTAAGCGACCACCCGTTAGTGGTTTGCGGTTGCTCTTTCACATAAGGCTGATTGTAGAACAAAACTGAATATTGTCCCTGCCCTAAACAATAAATATTCGGATTATAGCCGATTTGCCCAAAGGTAGTAAAATGGCCTTCATTCAAGCGATTAAAGCGAATGCTTGGTGCTTCAATGTTTGTAGCATCTAAAGCACCGGCAACAATTTGCCAGTTTCCGGGAGTTAGCTGCACATAAGCTCCCAATCCGGCATCAGAATATGTGGCGCTGGCATTTTGCGACAAGGCATAATTGATAAAATTAACTTGCTGATTGCTATTATAATCCGTGCCGTCGAAATTATATATACTATATTGGCCGGCACCGATTGTCAGCCAATTATAATGGTGCGGCAGTTGATAAGTATAATACAAATCGGCAAATTCCTGCTCGTCAGCACCATAGTCATTAATAGGAGTTGCCAAGCCGGCATTATTTTGAATGTCGTTAGCATTATGGTTATTATAATAAACGCTGTAATATGACGCATTTAATGTTCCGGTACCATATTCATTATTAAATGTGGTCCAAGTAATTGACGGTGCAAAAAGCGACTGCCACGCCCATTTTTCACCATGCGGAGAAGTGCGCTGCGGCATAATGGAATAGTCAAGATTATAGCTAAACCCATAGTCTTTTGCCAGTTTGTTTTTAAACGCCGTATAATCGGCACCAATATTGGTAGCCTGCGCCGGAAAAACATATAAAAAACCTATTATCAATCCTAAAGCTACATATTTTTTCATCATTTATATCCTTTTTACTATTTAATTTATCATTTCGGATATATGCCCGATTCGCAAAATTAAAAGGGGGTATTATAAATATTTATGCTTTAGCCTGTTTTCTACTGATTTTTTGTAAAATTCCGGCATATGCCATTGAGGGAATGGAATTGGGACGCATAATGCGCTATAAATATTTGCAGCAGCTACTTAAATTTTACGGCAAAAAAGTAAAAATTTCGCTGGAATAAGCAAGACAATGTTCTATATAAAAAAAATCCCGCAAATATATATTTACGGGATTTCTTCTTAATTTAAACAACGATTATTTAATTTTTTTACCGTTCAAATCAAACTTTTCAACATTTGCATTTGCGTTCAGCTCATCGACAACCTGAGCTACTGCTTGTTGGGCTAATGTAGCCTTAATTTGCGGTTCAACTTCTGCTAAAGGCAGAGGCTTTGTGTCACGCACATCTTCAACCATAATCACATGATAGCCGAATTCGGTTTTAACCGGTGTAGCGGAAATTTCGCCTTTTCCCATTTTAAAAGCGGCATCAGAAAATTCCGGCACCATCATTTCTGCCGTAAAATAACCCAAATTCGGATTATCATTAGAATATTGGCTTGCCAAAGCATCAAAAGCCGTTTTATCTGCCTGCAATTTGCCAATAATTTCTTGAGCCAATTCTTCATTGTCAACCAAAATATGCTTAGCACTGATTTCTTTTTGGCTTTGAAACTTTGAAACATACTCATCATAAACTTTTTGCACTTCTTCATCAGTAATTTTACTGCTGACTTGTTGGTCTAAATAAATTTGCCGAGCCAAATCATCGGCAGCCAAAGCCAATTGCTCTTTATATTCTTCACTTTCTTGAACTTTTGCAGCATTTGCAGCTTGCAAAGCCAATTTACTGTTAACCATAACATCAAGTGCATGGTCGTAAAATTGCTCAAACGGAACTTGCTGCAATTGCGGATTTTGCGCATAGGCATCTTTAATTTCAGCAACGGTAATTTGTTCTCCGTTCACAATAGCGGCAATGCCGTTGTTTTTTTCGGCATAAACTTTATAAGTCCAAGCACCGGCAACCAAAACAACAGCAGCTGCTGCAGTAGCAAACAAATATTTTTTTTGCATGTAATCCTCCTAAAAAAATAATCAAATCGTTTTGTATGATATATACATTCTTCTAAAATTTCAAAGGATTTTTTATAAGAGGTTTATAACTTTGGCGCATAGTCTTGACTTTAGGTTTTATTCAAACTAAATGTAGTAAGAACAAATATATGTAATAAGGAAAGTTTATGTTAGGGAAAATTGCTCGTAAAATTTTTGGCAGTGCCAATGACAGATTTGTAAAAAAACAATATAAAATCGTACACCAAATTAATGACTTGGAACCGAATTTTATTAAACTCAGCGATGAAGAATTAAAAGCAAAGACTGAAGAATTTAGAAAACGCTTGCAAAACGGCGAGTCGCTTGATGATATATTACCGGAGGCATTTGCCACTGTGCGTGAAACCGCTAAACGGGTAATGGGACAACGCCATTATGATGTGCAGCTTATCGGCGGCATTGTTCTGCATAAAGGTATGATTGCTGAAATGAAAACCGGTGAAGGTAAAACTTTGGTGGCAACCTTGGCGGCATATTTGAACGCACTTGAAGGCAAAGGCGTGCATGTGGTTACCGTTAATGATTATTTGGCTAAGCGCGATGCTGAATGGATGGGGCAAATTTATCGCTTTTTAGGTTTGAGCGTAGACTATATCGTGCACGGCAAAAATGATATTGAACGCAAAGCTGCTTATGCTGCCGACATTGTTTATGGCACAAATAATGAGTTAGGTTTTGACTATTTGCGTGATAATATGAAATTTTCACTGGAAGAAAAAGTGCAGCGAGACTTTAATTATGCCATTGTCGATGAAGTGGATTCTATTTTAATTGATGAAGCCAGAACACCGTTAATTATTTCCGGTCAGGCGGAAGATTCATCAGCAACATATGTTACCGTTTCTAAACTCATCAGCAATATCACCGAAGCAGATTATGAAAAAGATGAAAAGTTCAAAAATATAACACTTACCGAAGCCGGCATGGAACACGTGGAAAACTTGTTGCGTGAAGCAGGTTTAATTAAAAACGGTTCGCTTTATGATATTGGCAATGTAAATTTAGTGCAGCATGTTAATAATGCTTTGCGGGCGCATAAAATGTTCCAACGTGATGTAGACTATATCGTTAAAGACGGCAAAGTGGTCATTGTTGATGAATTTACTGGACGTATTATGGAAGGCCGCCGTTTCAGCGACGGTTTGCACCAAGCGCTTGAAGCCAAAGAAGGCGTGGAAATTCAGTCAGAAAACCAAACGTTGGCCTCAATTACATTCCAAAACTATTTTCGGCTATATCCAAAACTTGCCGGTATGACCGGTACGGCGATGACGGAAGAAGCCGAATTTAATGATATTTATAACTTGATGTGTGTTGAAATTCCTACCAATAAGCCGGTTCAACGCGAAGATTTGCACGATGAGGTATATCGCACCGAAGATGAAAAATATCGGGCGATTATCAACACGATTATTGATTGCCATAAGCGCGGACAGCCGGTATTGGTCGGCACAACGTCGGTAGAAAAATCGGAAATTGTGGCTGAATTATTGCGGCAAGCAGCACCTGATTTGAAGTTTGAAGTGTTGAATGCACGCTATCATGAGCGTGAGGCACAGATTGTGGCGCAAGCAGGTGTTTCAGGTGCCATTACCATTGCAACTAATATGGCAGGACGCGGAACAGATATTCAGCTGGGCGGTAATCCGGATATGAAACTCAAAGAATTGCTTAAAGGAGATGAAACTCCGGAGCAAATTGCAGCATTGAAGCAAAAAATTGAAACAGAAGTTGCGGCCGATAAAGAAAAAGTGCTTAAAGCCGGTGGCTTATATATTTTAGGCACGGAGCGCCACGAAAGCCGACGCATTGATAACCAGTTGCGCGGACGTTCAGGCCGACAGGGAGACCCCGGAACATCTAAATTTTTCCTTTCGATGCAAGATGATTTGATGCGCATTTTCGGTTCTGATAAAATGGGTAATGTGTTGCAACGCTTAGGATTGCCTGAAGGCGAAGCTTTGGTGCATCCGTGGATTACCAAGGCTTTGGAAAAAGCACAAAAACGTGTGGAAGAAAGCCATTTTGATGCACGTAAAGACATTCTGAAATATGATAACGTTATGAATGATCAGCGCAAAATTATATATCAAGAGCGGCGCGATATTTTGGAAGCGGAAGATTTATCGGAAACCATTAAAGATATGCGTGACGAATATTTAGGCGGTATTATTGATGCCCATATTCCTTACGGCACACCGGCAGAAGAATGGAACAAAGACGGTTTGCGCCAAGATTTACAAGCAACTACTGGATTTGTATTACCAATAGTTAATTGGTGCAACGAACCGGATATTACCGGAGAAGTGCTGAAAGAGCGCATTTTGCAAGAAGTGGATAATCGTTTGGCCGAGCGCGAAAGCAATCTTCCGGCAAATGTGGTAAAAATGACACAAAAATATATTTTGTTGCAAGTTTTAGACCAGCTTTGGAAAGACCATATTGCAGCACTTGATTTGATGCGTCACACTATCCGTCTGCGTGCATATGGGCAAAAAGACCCGCTTAATGAATATAAAAAAGAGGCATTTAATATGTTTTCAGATTTATTAGATGTTTTGAAAGAGCGGGTAACTATTGTGGTTTGCCATACGGTAATCCAAGACAATTCTCTGGCACAAAAACAGCAAGAAGCAAACAATGAAAAAAGTCAGCCTATGGCGCAAAAAGACAATACTGTGGAAGAAAAATCTGCCACAGCAGAAAATAATATGTTTGCCAACGTGGCGCGTAATGACCTTTGCCCATGCGGAAGCGGTAAAAAATTCAAGCATTGCCACGGCAAAATTACAGGTTAGTCGATGAATAAAACTAACGATAAAATGCAAGAAAACAGCGCAGAAAACATTGAAAAGCTGCAAGCATATCGTTTAGCAATAGCGAAAGGGAAACAAGACGAACAAACAATTAAAGAAAGCAAACGTTGGCATGCTGTGCTTTTGTTGATGCTGGTTTTACTTCTGTGTGCAGTGCTTATTTATGGAGCAAAGTTAATACAGATGGCATTGCACCACATAGAAAGTCAAAAACTTTTGAATCAAACCACTGCTGAAATTTCGCAACTTGTTGAAAATATCAGAAATTTTTATGTTTTACATAATCAAGATGAAAAAATAACAGAAAATCTTCTGCAAAAAGTAGAGCTTATACCGCCATCTATGTTGCAAAAAGGACAAATTATAAATCCATACGGTGGCAGAGTTATAGTTGCCACATCTTTACCGATGAAAACGGATAAGAACACTTTGTTTGAAACATTCAAAATATCGTTGCAAGGCTTGCCACATGAAGCGTGTGTGGCTTTGTCGCAAATTTCTTGGGGTTCTGCCGAACAAGGTTTGCAGGCTGTTGCGCTTGGCCATGTTGACGCCAACGATAATGATAAAGCTTTCACGGATATTGATAAGCAATATAAAAAAACAGAAATCATTGAAGTGCAAGATAAAGACGGCCAGTGGCAACGTATTGCTTTACCACCGCAATATGAACAAAATGTTGCTAAGCCCAAAGCCGGCGAAGTAACTCCATTGTTTACCGAAAGTGAGGCCTTTTTCAATTGTTCTTGCGGCAATGAGCGCAGATGTTCTTTTGCCTTGCAATATGCTTTTTAACTTATGCCATAAAATTATTGCCGTTAAGCGCCAAAACCACCCAATTAAGATAGGTTGCAAACAACAGCCACAGCATATATGGCAGCAAAAGCCAACCGGCAGAACGATTTATTTTGTAAAATTGCTCAATGAGAATTGCCGTTGCAAAATCAAGAATGATTAAAACGGTAAAGCCCAGCAAAAAATTTCCGTTATTAAAGAAAAACCAGCACCAAATAATTTGCAGCAGCATATTAAATAGAAATTGGCCAATTGCCGATTTTTTGTGTTCTGATGTGCTGTTCAGAATTATGTCAAAAGCCAAAACCAACAAAACATAGAGAACACCCCAAACAATTGGAAAAACAATATTCGGCGGCGTAAGTGCTGATTTTTGAATTGAATTATAAAAATTTTCCATGCCGATTCGGTTGAAATAGCTGCAAAAACCAGCCGTAATGAGTATGGTCAGCAAACTGAAAATGAAGTTTAAATATGATTTTTGAAACATGGTTATACTCCTTTTGGCAATTTAAATATGCAAACGGAAGAAAAATTCAAGATATCTGTAAAAAAAATATTGCCTTTTGTCAAAAATAGTGTATGATAGGTGGAAAATAACCTATTTTATGAGGAAAATAGTATGGTAGAGCAAGAGCAAAAATATGGCACAAAGGTAGAATTTTTAGGCGGTAATAATGAATATCGCATCGGTGCCAGCAGTATATTGTTTGAACATAGCGAACCGGGTAAGCCAACAGCGCGGATTCTGGTTGATGACGGCGCCATGTTTCCGCCGGATTGGATAGATTATGATTCGGCGATTCCGGATATGCGGAATTATTTTGAAAATCCATACAGTAAAGCAGAAAAACCGATTGATGCATTGTTCATCAGCCACTGCCATGAAGACCATATCGGCGCTTTGGCGTTTTTAGCAGCGGCAAAGTTCAAACTGCCGACGATTTATACCAGTGAATATACAGCCAACATCATAAAGCAGCAAATGAAAAACAACAGTGTGCCGGAAGAATATGTGCCACATATAGAAGTTATCAGAGAAGGTGAGGCAGTTGAAATCGGTGATAATATGAAAGTTGCGCCATATAATGTTTCGCACTCCACGGCTTTTCCGCTCGGTTTTCGCATTGGCACCACTTATGAAGGCAAAGATTTATTCGGCGGATCATTGCCGGGGGATTACCATTTGGATAAAGTACCTTTCGGTCCGGGGTTTGACGAGGAAAATTTTAAAAAATTTATGCCGGATTGGTTTATCAATTGCATTTTCCATGATTCAACCGCCGGTTCTACCGAATTAGTTGATGAAAACGGTGAAAGACAAATTCCAGATTTTAAGAAGGCGTTGGAAAATACGCTACGTCATATACGGCAACATCCGGATAAGCAAATATTTTCACCGGTAATTGCCCGCAGTGTTTCCAATTTAGCTATTGATATCCGAGCTGCCGCCGAAACCGGTCGCACGCTGCTTATTGCCAGCCGTGGTTTGCGTCAGGCGGTGAAAAGTTTGTTTGCCATTATGCATAATAAAGAACAATGGATTAAGGACGAAGTGGCAAGAATTAAGAGAGAAGAGCTTGAACAACGGAGAAATGATTATAAAAACGGTTCTAAAGTGCGCAAGGTTATCGCTAATGAAGAATTATTGATTAAAAATGTGCGTATGGAAGCAAATATAGCTACGGAACTGATGAGACTTCCGAATGGTGAAATGCTTGATTTGGAAAAAGTTATCTATAATGCGCATGATGTTGAGCATTCCGACATTGAAAAATATCAGCGGCTCTATCCTTATGAACAACGCTATAATATTATCAGCGGCGCGATGTTTGAAGATAAAAACGGTCATAAATCGACTTTGATGCTGATGAGCGAACAAAATAAAGTGTCGAGGGATAAAGATGGCCATATTAAAGGTAAGGGAATGACTGGACATCCGTTGTTCACGGTTGATGATAGAACATTGCTTGAATTTCGGCAGCGCTTTATTGAATCGATTATCGGTGAAAAATATAAGGCCCCGATTGCGCGGTGGCGTAGCAATGGGGCAGTTGTAAACATAACTGGTGATGATATTGAAACGAAAATGCAACGCCCAGGGCATGCCACGGTGCAGGAAGACCAAAAATTGCGTCAATTAACTGTTGAAAATTGCAAAAACCATGAGGATATTAAAAACGGTTTGCAAATTGTGTATGATGTGGCGGTGCATGGCGATGTTGAACAGCTTGCGGTAATGTCGAAAAACCTGCAGCAATATAAGGGATATCAAGGCAAGCCTTTGTTGTGTTTCAATTCTGATGTGGTTATATTTACGCCGGATGGTGTGTATAAAGAAAAGGGCAAAACATTTGCTGAACAACAATGGCTCGGCGTGAAGGCCAGAAGTTTAACCGGTTCGGGAAATAATAATTTAATTATTGTTGATTTGTGCGACCATAATTTGATGCAAAAAGAACACTTGTTTACGGTGATGAATGTTTCGGCACGCAAGGGTGATAGAATTGACAGCGGTTATATTAAACAAAGCATTGTTGAAAATGCACAGAAACTGGAAGATTTAGGGATGTCAGTTTCTAATGCGGAAATTCGCATTTCGCAGCAATCTAAAGGGCATGATTTCCGCCGCGGTGAACAAACGCGTATGACTTATCAGGAATATATGGAATATTCTAAAACGAAAAAAGGTAAATTAGGACGGGGTGGACGGCTTAATCCGAAAAATATGGGTAAAAACATCAGAGATTAAAACTTTTGTGCATGTTTTATTTAGTTCTTGTATTTTGCAAATAAATGTTATATTCCTTGGCTAGAGGGAGAAAAACGAGTGCAAACAAATAAAGACGGCATAAAAATTTATGATACAAACACCGATTTTGCCGGTATGCGCAAAGCCGGTAAAATTGCGGCTGAATGTTTAGATTTTATTACTGATTATGTTCAAGTGGGAATTACTACCGGAGAGCTTGATGATTTGTGCCTCAAATTTATGGAAGAACACGGTGCAAAATCAGCTTGTGTCGGCTATCATGGTTATCCAAAAGCAACTTGCATTTCTATTAATCAGGTAATTTGCCACGGTATTCCTGATTATGAACGCAAATTGGCTGACGGCGATATTTTGAACATTGACGTTACTACCATTGTTGACGGATATTTCGGCGATACCAGCCGTATGTATTATGCCGGTAAGCCGAAAATTAAGGGTAAACGCTTATGCGAAGTAACTTATGAATGCTTAATGCGCGGTATTGATGTGGTAAAACCGGGGGTTCATTTCGGCGATATTGGCGCCGTGATTGAAGAATATGCGCATAAATACGGCTATTCGGTGGTTGATATGTTTTGCGGGCATGGTTTAGGCAAGGTTTTTCATGATGAGCCGAATGTAATGCACTGCGGGCGTAAAGGCACGGGACCGGTTATGGAAGAAGGTATGATGTTCACCATTGAGCCGATGATAAATATGGGCAAAAAAGACGGGGTTATTCTTTCTAACGGTTGGACGGCCGTAACCAGCGACCACCAATGGTCAGCGCAGTTTGAACATTCTATGGGTGTAACTGCAGACGGAGTTGAAGTTTTCACATACTCTCCTAAAGGCTATCGTTTTCCGCCGTATAAATAATTTTTAATGGACTTGAACTATGGCAGAAGAACTTAAACAACAACCGGATTATGTGGGGCATCGAGCCAGGTTGCGCGAGCGTTTTTTGCTTGATGATGGTGCTTGTATGCCAGATTATGAGCTTTTAGAACTTTTACTAACTTATGCCATTCCTCGCCGAGACGTTAAACCCATTGCCAAAAAACTGCTGAAAGTATTCGGCTCACTTGAACGAGTGTTGCACGCACCAACCCAAGAACTTCTCGAAAAATGCGGACTTACTGACAACACTATAACACTGTTCCATTTGTTTGTAAGTTGCAATTTGCGCATTTCCAGCATGCAATTTGCCGACAGCGGCAAATCGGCTTTTTTGGTGTGGCAAAATTTTATTGACTACTGCAACAGTAAACTCGGCTATAAAGAAATAGAAGAAAGCTGGGCATTTTTCTTTAATACACGAATGGAGTTTATTAAAGAAATACAGCTGAGTACCGGCACAATGAACCAATCATCGGTATCACTGCAAAAAATTATATATGAAGCTATTAAGCAAAATGCATTTCATGTGGTGTTGGCACATAATCATCCGTCGGGAATTTGTACGCCGTCTGAAGCTGATAAGGCTTTAACCGCTTATATTGCCGAAGGTTTAAAAATTGCCGGCTTGTCGTTGTTTGACCATATTGTTGTAACAGCGCATCAACACTTCAGTTTTCGCGCTAACGGATATATTGAAGCAGAAAAGAAATAGCTTTATTAATTTATGCCAGTTGCGTTTTATAAAGCGCCGCATAATCGCCACCTGCGGCAATAAGTTCTTCATGCTTGCCTTTTTCTCTGATTTCACCATTGTTAAGCACCACAATGCAATCTGCATTGCGAACAGTTGAAAGACGGTGTGCAATCACTAAAACAGTACGGTTTTTCATTAAATTATCAATAGCCTGCTGCACAATAGCTTCCGATTTATTATCAAGCGCCGACGTTGCTTCATCTAAAATTAAAATCGGGGCATTTTTAATAAAGGCACGCGCAATGGCAATGCGTTGTTTCTGCCCACCGGAAAGCGTTACCCCGCGCTCGCCGATAACCGTTTCCAAACCTTGAGGCAACGACGTAATAAATTCATCTAAGCACGCCGATTTAATTGCAGTTTGCAACTGTTGTTCATTAACATTTTGCTGACCCAGCAAAATATTTTCTCTAATGGTTCCGCCAAACAAAAAATTATCTTGAAATACAATGGCGATATTACGGCGTAAATCTTCCAAACAGATGTCTTTTATATTTTTGCCATCCAACAATATTTGCCCTTGCTGCACGTCATAAAAACGCGGCAATAATGCAGAAATAGTAGTTTTGCCACCACCAGAATTACCAACCAATGCAATGGTTTGTCCGGCTTTAATTTTAAGGTTTATATTTTTCAGAACCGGACGTCCTTTTTCATACTCAAAAGTAACATTTTCGTAACAAATATCACCGCGGCAAATTGGTAATTTTTCTGCACAATCTTTATCAATAATTTGCGGTTTTTCATGCAAAATTTTCGTCACCTTTTCCACCATCATCAACGACATAACCACGCCATTATAGTTGTTGCCTATTGATTTAATCGGATTATACAGCATAACCAGCGATGTAATAAACGCGGCAAAATTACCCACCGTAATTTGCTCGCTGACAATTAAATAGCTGCCATACCAAATAACAAAGGCAATACCGAAAGAAGAAATAGTATGCATAATCGGGGCAATAATACCTGTTTTTCTAACCATTTGCAGGCTTAAATTAAAAATAGTATTAACTGTTTTGGTAAATTTTGCTTTGCAATAATCATAAAGATTATAGGCATTAATAATGCGGTTACCACTGAAAACCTCATTATAATTATTCATCAGCTCAGCCATAACATTCATATCCATCATGAAGGTTTTTTTAAGCCGCTTACGGGTTTTGGTCAGCGGATATAAGGCACCGAACATAACAATTACTGCCACAATGGCCAGTTGCCACGAATTATAAAACAACACCACAATAAGCGAAAGTGAAGAAAAAAAGCGTGTAGAAAACATTTTCATACTGTTAAGCAATCCACTGCAAGCGGATTCGGCACAATTATTATAATTAAACAAAACTTCACCGGAATTAGATTTATCAAAAAAAGCCGCATCAGAACGCATCAGCTTTTGAAATAACTGCTTTTTCAGGTCATTTGCCATTTTATTGCCAACCCAAGTATTCATATATGTAGCAATATATGTAAACAGCGCCTGCAACACGCTAAAAGCTATAATCATCAGCGGAATATACATGGTCCAACCGGTTTGTTTTTCCACTAAAACCACATCCATAAACGGTTTTAAAGACCAAGCTATAACGGCATCCATGGCTCCTACCGGAACAGTAATCAAAATTGCTAGCATAGCGCGAAACCAATAAGGCTTGGCATATGGCAAAATTTGCGCATAATTTTTTAATGAATACACACTCAGCAATTTTTCTTTAAGTTTCTGTTTACGGCTTATTAAAAAAAATGTAATACCCCACAGAGCCACATAAGCACCATTGCTAAGCACAACAAAATTTATCTTATTAGTTGATAATAATAAACCGTCAAATCTTTCGGCAAATCCGAAGACAAACAAGTTAACAACCGATAGTCCCGTCAAAAACGCAGTAATTATTCCGATATTTATCATTTTTATATTTTCACCTTAACTTATGGTTATGCTATGATATTTTTCAGCGGAAGGCAATCACAATTAAACAGAATTTAACAATTAGCTTGTTATAATTGCTCGAAACAGCGTTTAAGGAGAAAGATAAAATGGCTAGAATTAATGACGTTTTTTATTCCGATATTTATATTATGCCCAATAAACAAATATTTGTTCCGGCATCACATACTGAAAACGGCTTGCAAGCTATGCAATTTGACGACTTTACCGAATTTTATGCTTTACTGGAAAAAAAATATAGCGGTAATCCGAGTTATTCTGTTATATATGAAGATTACTTTTTTCGGGTGGAACGCAGTGTTTCAATGTATGGCGTAATGTATTGCATGCGAAAAATGCCCAAAAAAGTTCCCGATTTATCAGTGTTAGGCTATCCCCAACCATTGATTAATTATTTGGCAACTCTTGGAACGGCTTCGGGACTAATTTTGCTGGGCGGCGCAACAGGTTCAGGCAAAACAACGACAATCTCCAGCTTATTGCGTGAATTTCTCATTCGCAACGGCGGCTTTGCATACACTATTGAAGACCCTTTTGAAATGCCGCTTGACGGCGAATATCACGCAATTAATGGTTCATTAGGTTTATGCAAACAAACTCAACCACAAAATGATAATTGGGGAGCAGCATTACGTTCTGCCTTGCGTTCTCGGCCGCGCTACATTATGGTTGGCGAAATCAGAACACCTGAAGCAGCCAGCGAATGTTTACGCGCTGCAACTTCAGGCCATTTGGTGCTTTCAACCATTCATGCTAACAATGTATCTGACGCACTTGACGCGCTGGTTAAACATGCTTCAGCATCGAATATGAGCGAAGATTTAGCTTTTGACCTGCTTTCACGCGGAATTCTCGGAGTTATTCACCAATCATTGGTAGGAATTGGAGTTAAGCGGCCAGAGGTACAATATTTGTTTGCTAATCCGAATACAACGCAAGGCGACCAAACTCGCAACATTATCAAAAACGGAAAACTTAATCTTGCCACTACAATTGAAATGCAGATGAATCGAATGAAACAAGGCAAACCGCTGTTTGACCTTCATGACACTAAAGCACAATAAAAATTTTGTAATTTAATTTTTAATTTTCTGAATTTGTTTTGTTTAATCAATTTTAATCTTTTTAGCTTATGCTAAAATCCAAAGGAGTATTTTTTGCCGGCGGCGAAAGGTGGCAAAGGCTGAAAAATCCTTAATTGTTGTCGATTCGATGACGAATTTAAAAAATTGTAAAAGAGATGGAAAATGAGTAAGAAAATTTTTATTTATGGTGTAATTTTAGCACTTACTGCATGCAGTTTGTTCGGTTCTTATTATGAACCGGAAACTGTCGGCATCGGTAAAGACATTAATGAGCTGAAACTTTCGCCATGCGCTTGTATGCAAATTGAAATGATTAAAAATGTACCTGATTGGTTTATGGAAACAATTTAACGGAGAGATTATTTAATGGCAGATCAATTAGGAGTAAAAAACACAGAGCAGAGGCTGATTGGTACCACACAACGGCCTCAAGCACAAAGAACGGCAAACGCGTCACGCAGAGTTAATCGCAATGAAGACAGTTTGGTGGTTAATGCTAGCGAAAAGCGCTATTTGTGGACAGCTCGTGCTTTTGCCGTGGTAACAGCTATCAGTTTGTGCTGTAACTTAATTTTACTTCTGACAATTTCCAATATATTGCCGCTATATCGAGTTGAACCATATTTATTAACCCTATCTAATAAGGAAGACCAAGTTTATAGAATTATACCATATACGCGTTCGATGGAATCTCAAAAATCTATTACCGAAACATTTGTTCGCGAATATGTTTTATTAAGAACAACATTATTATCTGATGTTGATGAAATGCAGTCACGCTGGCAAACCGGCGGTGATTTACAAGAAATGTCTTCCAACTTGGTGTATCAAGACTTTTTAAGCAATACAGGTAAAAAGCTGATGCAGCGAATGAGACAAGACGGACTTACCAGTTCGGTGAGAATTTTAACCGTTAATGAAGTTGGAGATTCACTATGGCAAGTGGAATATGTGGTGGACTATTATTTGCCGTCTTCATATACCCCTCGCACCATTAAATATCGCGCCAGTTTAAAGATTCAATATCAACCGAGAAAAGTTCAATATAAAGAGAGATTGAAAAATCCGGTTGGATTTAAGGTAATTTCATATGGCACTAAACAAATTAAAGAATAAGGATAAAAATATGAAAACAGGTTTGAAAATAGGAATATTTGCTTTATTTGGCAGTTTTATTGCTTACGGCGTACAAGCAAAATTGCTGGAAGAAAGCACAATGGATCAATATGCCGACCAATCACAGGGGAACTATCAGCCGATGAATTTGAACTATGCCGGTTTTAACTCACTTGGAATGATTCAAAGTGCATGGCAAGACCCTTTGCAAAATTTAGGTGAAGGGCAAAGCAAACCGGCATATTCAAAATATTATTGGTCGCCTGATTTGGTGTTGCCGATTCGCTTGCGTGAAGCTATGATGACATTGGTTAATTTTCCGGAATGGGAATTGATAGAAAATATCTACATTGGTGACACTAATTCTTTTGACGGACAAATTTCCGGACCGAATACATTATTGCTATATCCGCGCGCTGGCACAAATGTTGGCGTTGACAGCAATATTATTGTTTTCGGCCGTTCAGGTAACAAATATGTTTTTTATGTTAAAAGCGAAGGTGTTAATACGGAGCGCCTGACAAACTCCATTATTGATATTGATGTCGTCGATGGCGCCGGCGCATCGGGAGGTAGTCCCAGGAGCGGTGTGGGAATATTAGGAGGCTCCGGTTCCGGACATATTAATGCTAATAATTACTATAATGGCGGCAAAAAATCAGTTGATTCAACTTTTACTAAACGTTTTTTGAAAGAAGATTGGTTGAAAAGCATTCCGCTAGACCCTGCTAAATTTAGGTTTGATATAGAAATTTATGTGCCGAATCCGGATGATGTGGTAATTGCGCCGGAAAGAGTTTGGCGTGATGATATTTTCACTTACATAGATTTAGGCGAAAAAGCGTTGAATATGGTGCAACGCCCTATAGTAACACTAATTGTAGAAAGGGTGGAAACACCAGTCGGATTTAGAACCAAAGGTCCAAATAATCGTTTGATTATTGTGGAAGGAGTCGGCGATATGGTCATGCGTAATGGTAAGCGCATGGTTTGCTTAAAATTACGTCGCTCTGATGATGAAGGTACACAATATGTAACATATGCCGATGACGGAGATGCTTGGGATGTTGGACCGAAAATTCCGAATAAGAACAACGGTAATGGTAAAAACGGTGATTATGGCACGCTTGATGATAAAGGTGGGCTTAATTTAGGTTCTGGAGCCGGTTTTGCTAATGACGGAGCTTATAACGGCAACAATAACGGCGCATACGGCTCTATGACAGCCAACGGAGTTTGCATGACAACCGGCTGCGGTAATTTAGACTACAGCAAAATGACACGTATTGACCGCTCTCACGGCGGAGCCATGCAAAATCCATATCCGCAATATAAATATGGTAGCGGTTTTGCTGATGAAGAAAGCGGAGCTCTTTCTATTGAGCTTGGCACCGACTCTAACGTGAATAATTTGGAAGCAACATGGAAAGAATTATCCGGACGCTATTCTTCGCTATTAAGCGGTTATGAGCCGTTTTATTCGGTAGATACTCCGGCAGACGGACAAGGTAAAGAATTATTCCATTTACGGGTTGGCCCGGTTAAAAATTTGGACAGCGGTGACACTTTGTGCAGCCAACTTGGCCGTAACGGTGTTTTCTGCAGTGTTATAAGGATGCAATAAGATATGGCAAAAGAAGTTTTAACACATTCAGACAGATATGTTCGCAAAACCAACCACATTATTTTGATTGTGGGTATTATTACCTTATGTTTGTTTGTGTTCGGACTTTTATTACTAGCGGCAGATGAACCGGTGGAAGAACAAAAATATGAAGTAGAATCGACTATTGATGCCGAAACTGACATTGGCATTGCTTCAGAAACTTCTTCCGAAGCAGAAATAGAATTCGATGAGGCGGAAACGGAAGAAAAACCGATTACACTTACTCCAAATCCGATTAATATGGGACAAGTTCTTTTAGGTAATGAGGCAAGTAATGTCTTAACAATCGGAACTAACGGAAAATTTGCCATTCGCATTGTTTCAGTAGAATTAGAAGATGCACCATTTGAAGGTTTCAGTTTTAAAACTGATTGTAATAATAAAGAATTGCGGGGTAAAATTACCTGCAGCGTTTTAATGAACTGGATACCGACAATTGCGGAAAATGTGCAAAACAACTTCAAAGTAATTTGGCACGAAACAAGGCTTTCAGAAAGAGATGCCAAACATGATGAAGTGTCGGTATTCGGAAGTGCCGTTACTAAAGAAAATTGCAATTTCTGTGATAGCGGTAATGGAGCATCAGGTATTGCCGATACAAATTTATCCGATACTTCTAAAGTGCGTTATGCCGTAGGTCCTGACGGCAAAATTATCGGCGTTATCGGTGATGACGGCATTGTGCGAGATTTCAGCGGTAATGAAATAGGTAAAGTTACAGCAGACGGTTTAATTGTCGACCGTGACGGCAATGTCATAGGAGTTGCATCTACCGGCCGCATGATAATGGATGAAAATGGTAATGTTATCGGCCATGTTGATGCTAACGGAGTTGCTTATGATGTTGACGGCAATGTTATCGGTAATGTTTTGGCAGACGGCACAGTAGTTGATGCCAACGGCAATGTCATTGGCAAGGCTTTGGATTACGGTTATGTTTATGATGATAACGGTAACATAATCGGCCGAGTTTTACCTGACGGTTCAGTTGTAGATTTGGACGGCAACGTTATCGGCCGTATGAATGAAAACGGTGAAGTTGTTGATTTTAACGGAAACACTATAGGCAGGGTTGCAAAATCGGGCGAAGTTATGTTTGATGAAAACGGCAATCCGATAGGTATTGTAATGCCTGACGGTTCAATTGTTAATGAAAACGGTGATATTGTCGGTCGGGTAGATAAAAATGGTAATGCCGTTTCTGCACAAAAAATAGGCAAGCGCGGCCCAAATGTCCAATTAGCTGTTGATAAAGACGGCAATATTATAGGTTATGTAGATGAAAACGGCGTTGTTCGTGACTTTAACGGCAACATTATAGGTCATGTAGATGAAAATGGTAATATCATTGATGAAAACGGTAATATTATCGGCCATGTTTCAAACGAATGGGCTGATTTAGCTCTTGACGAAAACGGTAATGTCATTGGTTATATCGGCAAAGATGGTCTGGTACATCGTGACGGCAAAATAATCGGTTATGTTAATGATAAAGGTGAAATCATAGGTAATAACGGTGATATGAAAAATATACCTATTATCGGACGTAAAGGTGATACCGCAACTTTGGCTTATGATGCCAACGGCAATGTTATCGGCTACATTGATGAAAACGGTAACGTAATTGATGCCAACGGGAACATTATAGGTCATGTAGATGAAAACGGCAATATCCTTGATGAAAACGGCAACATAATAGGTAAACGCGGCAACACGGTAAATTGGGCATTAGATGTCAACGGCAACGTTATCGGTCATGTTGATGAAAATGGTGTTGTTCGCGATTTTAATGGTAATATTATCGGCACTGTTGATGAAAATGGCGCAATTCGTGCATTAGGCACAGAAATTATCGGCAGAAGCATTAATAAAAATCTTTTACCAATAACTCCTGAAGGCAAAATTTTGGGAACAATTAATAATCGCGGAGAAATAATAAATCAGCAACAAGTTGTTGGAAAAATGCAACCAAGTGGTTTGGTTACCGACATTGCCGGAAACCGCATTTTAGCCAGAGGTATTAATCCGGGAATTGTAGTTAATTGGGGATGCGATTATGGAGCGCACCTTGATAAAGACGGAGTAGTAAGACGTGACGGCATTGATATAAACGCACGCGTTTACGCCGATGGAACTGTATGGTCTGATACCGGCAAATTTATGGGAACAAGCATTAAAACCGGAAGCGTATATAATAATGAATGTCAATATGTGGGTGAAGCCGCAGCCGATGGCTATGTACGTGACAGAAACGGCCGAGAAATAGGTTGTCTTAACCCAGACGGAACCGTACTTGATTTAGAAAAACCAAGCATTAAAGGACATCTGGTTGAACCAAAAGTTGTATATTCCGGAGATTGGCAAGAATTGGGAATTTTAGAAGAAAACGGAACATTGCGCGCCGAAAACGGTGAAATAATCGGCTGCATGAATGATTTCGGCGAAATAATAGACCGCTATATGGCTTATATAGGCACAACATCAAAAGCGCAATATGCTTTCGGGTTTGATGGTAAGTATTTAGGTCAGGTTGATGCAAAAGGCCAATTAAATATTCCGGCCCTGAATGATACCCGCATAATTTTTGATAAATATGTGGTTGACAAAGCATTGAACGTAATCGGATATGCCGTACCTGAAATTAACATTTTATATTCTGCTGACGGGCAAAAAGTAGGACATTTATTTGCAGACGGGAATGTATATGATGCTGCAGGTATTGCGGTTGGAAAAATAAACGGCAGCGAATATGGCATATATAAAGGTAAAGCCGCAAAATTTTTAACACCTGCACAAGTAGTAGATATGGAAGGATTGCCTTTGGGACGTGTTGGATATGATTTGAACGTTGTCGATTTTAAAGGCACAATAGTCGGAAAAATTAATCTTAAAGGACAAATGTTCAATGCCTCAGGACAGCAGCTTGGCGGAGTTGTCAAACAAGGCGGCGTGCGGGCATATAATGGTGTTTATTTAGGTTTTGTTCTGAAAAACGGCGATGTTGTAGAATTAGAAGAAATTACCGATGGTGATACAAAATATCGCCGCGGAGATATTACCGGACGTGTTGTTCCTGACGGACATGTGATAAAAGATAAAACTATAATAGGCGAAGTTTTACCTTTTGATTTAATGACTGATGTAATGGGAAACATAGTGGGATACTCTAATGACCATGGTTTAGTCGTGGCTAAAAATGCAAACTATATCAGCGCACTTCTGCCCGGCGGTGCAACAGCTGCAAATATAGGCATTTTACCGCAAGGTATGGTAATTGATTTTTCCGGGCAAATAATCGGAATTGCTTTGCCTAACGGACAATTCAGCGATATTCAGGGCATCCTTAGCGGACGGGTTCTTGCTGATGGAAAAGTAATTAACAACGATGGCAAATTTTTAGGTGAAGTTGTAAATGGCGATATTGTAATAGGCAATGATGACAAAGTTAAGGGTTTAGTGGGTTTTGACGGAAGAATTTATCAAAACGGAGCTGTTGTCGGACATATTTTAACCGATTCATTAGCTGTCGATATGCAAAACAATGTTTTAGGCCATGTTTATAATATTGGTCATACTGTTTTATCAAATTCCGGAGAATTTGTCGGCAGAATGAATGCCGGAGGTAAAGTTGTAAAAAATATTAACAGTGAAATCGGATATATAAAGAGCAACGGTTCATTTATTGATGTTGATAAAAACGTATCCGGCTATAGCTTGCCGGAAGCGGCAAGGAATCGGAGGAATTAGGATATGCAGCAATTTATAAAATATCCGCAAAGATTGATAATCGGCATAACATTGAGTATGTGGTCGTGGACGGCCGCAGCTGCAGAAATTACGGCAATAGACTTTCAGGGTAAAACTTTAGGACAGGTAATTTCTACCGGTATGGTTATTAACGGTGATGGCGAGAATATCGGTTATATGACAGCCGATAGTTTAATTAAAGACAATGATGATACTATCATCGGAGGCGTTGTGCCACAAGGCGTTGCTATGGGAATAGATAATCGGCTTCTTGGTAAAGTGCATACAGATGGTGTTGTACGCAGTTTAAGCGGCCGCGACTTAGGTAAAACTTTACCAAACGGACTAATTGTTAACCCTAATTCCGAAATTATCGGACAGGTTTTATATCCGGGGCTGGTTTATTCTAATGAAGGGCAAACCATCGGCCGTTTAACCGGTGCCGGAACATATACCAATCTTGACGGACAAGAAATCGGATTTATCTCCGCAGACGGATATGCATATCGCCAATCTGCTAACGGATATGTTTTAGATGGTCGGTTAATGGCGGCAAAAATGGTGGTTTCTTTAACCGGACGTTTCATCGGTAGTGTTGCACCTTCAGGAAAAGTGGTCGATTTTACCAATAATGAAATTGGTATTATTCACGCTAATGGTTATGTTTATGATGCTGCCGGAAAAATAATCGGCGGAATTGTTAATGCAGCTTATGCCTTTGATACTAAAGGTGATTATATGGGAGTTGTATCTTATAACGGAGAAGTAACGGAAGACGATTCCGTCATTGGATATTATCGTCCTGACGGCAACATTGTTAACGAAGCCGATGAAGTAATAGGCTATGCTGTGCCAATGACGTCAACAGCAACCGATTATCGCGGACGCTATCTCGGATATTTAAGTATAGACGGCGAAATTTTGCATGGCAATGATGTGGTCGGGCATTTAGGTGCTAACGGTTATGTTTATGACGATGACGATGCTCTGATTGGCGAATTGGTGCAAAAAGGTCCTATTTTTAATGTGTTGGCGCAGCTTAAAGGAATGGCTGCCGCAAATGGTGCCGTTATCTCTCTCGGCGGCAGTAATATCGGTAAAATGAAAGGGGCAATGGCATTTGATGGCAACGGAACGTTGATTGGTGCGTCTTTGCGCAAAATGATAGCCATCGGCAATAATAATCTCAGCTTGGGCAGTGTCGAATTTGATGCAACAATTAAAAACGGAGCGGAAATTCAAAAAGTTTCACCGTTCGGATATTTGTTGAGTAACGAACAAAAAGTTATCGGTAAGGGGCAAAATTTGGGAGCTGTTTATGGTCTTGAAGGTAATATTTATTCATATATAAGCCCAAACGGCACACTATATCGGCAAAACACAGAATCAATCTTAACACCTAACGGAGTTTTGCTTAATAAAGATAATTGGCTGGGTGCCACCATAAACCCGCTTTATGCTTTAAGTTTGAACGGACAGAATCTGGGTAAGCGCTATCAAAATAATTTAATAGAAAATACTGACACAAGCGAATTTTATAAAATCACTCCCGGAAATTATGTTATTGTCGCAAATTCAAACGAAGCCGGCAATAATTTGTCGCCAATATACGGATTTAGCTCCAATAAGAGAATTGCTTTGAGCATTAGTGGTGATTTATTGGGTTACGCCGATGCCACAGGCTCGGTGCAAGATTTGAACGGCAATATTATAGGACGTATAATATATCGGGATTATGTACTGGATAATAACGGCATAATAAGCGGTCAACTTGTGCCTTTTGCTTCGGCTGGCAATGACAAATGCAATGTAATAGGAGCCATAAACGGCCGCGGCGATATTATAAATAACCGCGATGTCTTAATAGGCAGAATTTTGCCAAACGGCCAAGCTATTTCAGACTCCGGAAGTTATGTCGGCTATGCAGTTTTCAATCAAGGGTTAATAGATTTTAACGGCAAATTTGTCGGCACGGCTAATTCTGGACAAGGGGTTGATGTAGAAGGCCGCACTTTAGGGTGTATCAGCCGTCAGGGACAAATTTTTGATTCTGAAAATAAAATGCGCTACGGAGTGATTACGCCGGAACCGGTTATAAATTTTGAAAACAAAATAATCGGGCATATTATGGCAAACGGACAAGCTGTTGACCCTAACGACCAAATATTCGGTTATCAACAACCAAACGGTAACGTGGTTTCAAAGTCCAAACGAGAATTAGGAAATGTTTTCAAATATGCCGTGGCCTATAATAACAAAAATAATTTTATGGGTATGGTTCAAAATTCGGGACAAGTTATTGATGCAACTGGAACAATTGTCGGAAAAGTTAATTTTGACGGCAGTGTAGTATATGACGATAAAGTTGTCGGATATGCTCTATATGATTTTTATGTGTATGATGAAAATTTTGCTACTTATGGCTATTTAACTAAAGACGGCACGGTTTTGAGCATGGTAGGAAGCCGCTTGGGAAAAATTGATAAAGGTTTTGTTGTAGATAAAAACAAGCACATTGTGGCACGCGGAAATCGCGATTATATTGTTCGTGACATTAATAACACTGCAGTCGGCACCTTAAATATAGATGGTAAAGTGTATGACTTCGATGGTAAAAATATCGGCCAACTGGATAATACTGGGGCAATTATCGGCAGTGACAAGGAAGAAATTGCCCATGCAACTCCTCTGCAATATTATATTCCACAAGAAGATGAGGCAGATTGGGCAGATACAAAACGCACACAGCAGAAGTCTAACATAAAACCTAAAGCTCCAGATTCAGTAATTGGAGGAGATTCTAAGCAAAGTGAAGATTATAGCCGACGTATTGTGGGTATTGCACTCAGTCCGGACGGTGACGTTATAGGAAATATTTATGACGATGACAGCGTTAAAGATGATGGAGGTAATTTAATTGGATATCGTACTCCGGACGGAATTATCGTTGATACAAATTATAATCCGATTGGCATTGAAGAAGTTAAGCGAGCAGCCGCTAATAATATATTTATGCCAGCTAATGCAGTCGGAAATGGTAATCCGTACGGCATCGGTTCACAACCTTCTAATTTAGGTCCAGGGGGCGGTTATGGCCAAGGTGAGCGCTATGATCCGGTGCGTGAACAAGCATTAGCACAGCTGCAAGCTCAGCGCCGTGGAGATATTTCCGTGGGTAAAATTTCGTCCGGCATTAGTACCTCAAGCTTTACCGGTTATGAAGAAGATGGTTGGCCGGGAACAAGCCGCAATATTTCCAGTTGGCGAGTCGATATGAGCCAAATGATTTTGGAAGATAAGCCAATTCCGGCCGTTTTGGCTCGTTCGGTATATGCTTCGGAAGGTTTCAGTGATAATGTACCTATCACCGCAATTGTAGAACGTAATATTTATGCTGAAGAAGGGCGTAATATTATTATTCCGGCTGGTTCGCGTGTGATCGGGCGCTTAGGTGGGGGTTCTACCGGCGGCAACAGCGGCGGTGCAGTAAAAATCGGTATTACATGGAAACGTCTAATTCGTCCTGACGGTTCACAATTTTTGTTCAGTCAAGCTAACACGGCCGATGCCCAAGGACGTGCCGGCGCAATCGGTTATTTAGACGAACAATTATTAAAACGCTATACCATGCCGTTATTAACCACAGCACTGGAAAGCGGTTTGGCCTATGCAATGGCAAAGGGGAAAGGAACTACAAATTATAACAACGGCAATTCAACCGAAGATGCTCGTTCTCAGGCAGCAGAAGAAGCACGACAAAACTTTATTGCCCAAATGAACAACATTTTTGAAGAAATATTGCAGCGTAAAGCTAATATTCGCTCTGTAACATATGTTCCGGCAGGAACACGGATTATTATTTTCCCGAACGAAGATATGTGGCTTAATGATGAAAAACGTGAAAAAGAAAAGCAGTCAAGCAGCCAAGAAATGGTCAAAGCTCCGCTGATTGAAACATCAGGCCGCAGTGCCGGTGGAAGCTCTAATGTAACATATGACGGCAATTATACTGAAAATGTACGTCCGGTTTCCGCAGAAAACAACCAACAAAATCGTAGTAATTCCACTTTAATTGACAATTCGGCACAAGGTTCTAAAGTTCCACCGGCAAGCATACAACAAGCCCCGGCTTCCGCAACAACGTCTTCTGGAGCTACGGATGATGTGCCGGATTTGTTTTAGGAAGGAGGTAAAATGAGTGATTTTGCAGTTTTAGAATCTGTTTTACGGCCTCTTTCATATTGGTATAATCAAGACAATTTAGAGGAAGTTGCCATTAACTGTGCCGGAGAAATTTGGCTCAGAATGCGTGGCAAACGTGCTTATCCATGGGTAATGTATAAGGATGAAAAACTTTCTAAAGCATATTTAACGGATTTATTGTATATCATAGCCAATACCTATGAAATGCCATTTGATCCGTTAGAGGGTTCTCCGTTTGTGTATGCCACAATTCCGGGGGATCACCGTTTTTCCGCAATCTGTGGTCGCAACGTTATGTATGATGAACGAGATTTAACCGGTGGCATTGCGCTAACCATTCGTTTGCATAAAGATGACGTTGCATTTGGCCTTGAAGATTACGGAATGAAGCAGGGACAGGCCTTGCAAAAGCTTAATCCGCTTAAAGATATTAAGATTCCGGATGACGCTTATGAAAGGCTGCTTCTTTATATTAAACGAGGTGAACATATTTTGGTAAGCGGTGCAACGTCAACCGGTAAAACCACATTTTTAAATAATTTACTGAAAATTTTGGATATTCATAAACGCATAATTACAGTAGAGGATACCAGGGAGTTAATTGTACCGCATCCAAACCGTGTTCATCTCGTTATGTCCCGTACCAGCCAAACTAACGATATTGACTATTCCGGCATTATCGATTTAGTTGTGCGTTTTACGCCTGATGCTATTATCGGCGGCGAAATCTCTACCAGCAACGCCAGCGGCATTTGGCAGCTTATGGGTTCCGGCCACGATAACTGTTTTGCCACCATTCACGCGGAAAGTTCGCAAGAGGCATATTTGCAATTTATTAAACGTATTATGGCTTCCACCAATGGTGCGGTTAATGTTGAACAAACACTTGATGAAATGAAGCGTAAACTGCATGTGGTTCAAATTCAGCGTATGGGTAACACCCGCGCCATTACCGAAGTAACATAGAATATAGTTCATTTTTATACTATGCTTTTATGTGTTTTATTTGGATCAATTTTTCCAAAATAAAAGAAGTTAATTTTTCCGGCTCGTCCCAAACAACAGCAATTTCCAACACATTAATATATTTATGCATTGACGGCGGAATTTTCACAAAATCTTTGCCGGTTGTATATATTTCCGCATTAAGCTGTTGCGCAATTTTTACAATATTTTCCAATTCGTCCTTACTATAAAAATGGTGGTCAGGAAAATCAATGGTTTTAACAACCTCAAAGCCTTGCATAGATAAAGTATGATAAAATTTCTGCGGATGACCGATACCGGCAAAAGCAACAATACGTTGGTGACTGATGGTGGTTTGCACCGGTTCGGTATGCGCAAAAAACACCGGTAGTTTAGTGCGTTCAGCTAAATGATGTTTGTCGTTCCCCAAAATAATCAGCGCATCAGCACGCTTAATACCGTCTGACAAAGTTTCTCTTAACGGACCGGCCGGAATAATTTTGCCGTTACCGATACCATAATTGCCATCAAAAACCAAAAACGATAAATCTTTGTGCAAAGTCGGATTTTGAAATCCATCGTCCATAATGATTATATCTGCGCCTTCTTTAATAGCAAGTTTAGCACCTTCATAGCGATTGGCATTAACCACAACCGGAGCTTGTTTTGCCAGCAATAGTGGCTCGTCACCAACTTCCTGCGCCGAGTGTTTTTTAAGGTTTACCACCACATTTTGCAATTTTCCACCGTAACCGCGGGTAACAAAAAAAGGATGAAACATTTCTGTTTCCAATATTTTTGCCATCGAAATTGCCACCGGTGTTTTACCGGTTCCGCCGGCAGTTATATTGCCTACGCAGATAACCGGCACGCTTGCTTTCGGGGCTTTATATATTTTTAGTCGCAGCTGTGTCAAAGCGCCGTATATCCACCCAACGGGCTGCAATAATTTAGAAATTAAAGAATTAGACTGCCAATATTTAGGAGTTTTCATCAACCATATATCCTTGAATTTTTTCCACAATACCATCAAGCACTTTAGCTTCGCTTGTCGCCCAATTATATGCCAAACTGCGCTTAGCTTCCAGCAATTCTTTATTGCTCAAAAGCTGGTCCACCATATCAATCAACTCTAACACATCATTCACTTGAATAATGCCGTCAGCGTGTTTAGCGCGGCTCATAGCATCAGTAAAATTATGCATATGCGGACCGACAATAACAGCATCACGGCAACGTGAAGGCTCCATAAAATTCTGTCCGCCGTGAGGTATGAGCGAGCCGCCGATAAAAACAATCGGCGCAATTTCATACCAAATGCCCATTTCTCCAATGGTATCGGCCACATAAACATCGGTTTCAGGACGAATTGGCTCCTCCGCCGAGCGCAATGCCACATTAAGCTGATAATCATTACGCAGTTTATCGCGAATTTCTTGTCCGCGGTTAGGGTGACGCGGCGCAATAATCGTTAATAAATTCGGATGCTTTTGCTGCAATTCTTTCAAAAAACGACCAATTTTAAATTCTTCATCATTATGTGTTGAGCTAACCAGCCATAGCGGCCTATCGCCAATTTGCGACAACACTTCCTGCTTTTTAACGGTATCAACCGGAATAGGCAAGCCGGCATATTTTAAGTTGCCTAAACACATAGCATCTTTGGCACCTAAAATACGCAAACGATAAGCATCTTCTTCCGATTGGCCTAAACAAGCCGTAAAACAACCAAGCAACTCTTTGATGATAAATTCAAATTGTTGCCAGCGCTTGAAAGATTTGTTAGAAATGCGGCCGTTAATCAAAATCAGCGGAATATTTTTACGTTTGATGGCAGACAACATCGCCGGCCAAAATTCCGATTCAAACCACAAGGCAATATTCGGCTGCCAATGCCGCACAAAACGAGTGGCAAACACCGGATTGTCTATCGGCAAATATTGATGAAAAGCTCTTTCCGGCAAACGTTTTGCCATAACTTCAGCCGATGTGGTGGTTCCGGTTGTAACCATAACATGCACGTCGGGATACAGCTCCAAAAGCCGATTAATCAGCGGCAACATGGAAATAGATTCTCCCACCGAGGCACCGTGCAGCCATATCAAACGCCCTTGCGGACGAGGAAGTTTCGGCCGCCCTACCCGCTCATTAAAGCGCTTAACATCTTCTTTGCCTATTTTTTTGCGCTTTTCGATATAGCGGCGAATAACAACCGGATACAAAACACGCACAAGATTATTATAGATTCCTATAAACATTTTTTTTCCTTCTTAATCGCTTTTCTTATAGCGGCTTTTTTTAGCCTCTTTTCCCGGAGCCACATACGGAAGCCCCATTGCTTTATCTAACTTCCATGTTAATTCATTAAGTGTTGTTTCAATTTTTTGCCGATATTGTTCCAATTCTCCAGCAGTTGCCTCCGGAGGAATAAATATCGGCTCGGTAATGGCATACATACCACGATGAAAAGGCAGCGGCACTAACATATTATCCCAGCTCTTCAGCACAATTTTCGCACCTTCTGTGCTATATGTTATGCCGAGAATCGGTTTGCCTGATTTTTGCGCATAAAACAGCGGACTCATTGTCAATTTCATACTTGGCCCGCGCGGACCGTCGGGAATTATGGCAATGCTGTTGCCTTGCTGCAAATTGCGCATCAGTTCCATAGCGGCTTCTTTTGAATTACGGTCGGTTGAACCGTCAATATTACCGATACCGAATTTTCTAAGAATATGCACAATAATGCGCCCGTCACGGTGCGGTGAAACCAACGCATTAAGATTGCTGGTTTTGTTCCAAAAATATGGCATTAAAAGAGTGCGCCCATGCCAGCCGATAACAATCATACTACCATATTTTTCAAGTGTTTCATAAGTTTCTTTAACGCCGGTTACAGACTGCCAACGTGTGGTTAATCCGACAAACTTTAAATAAAAGTATGCCACATTGCCGATAATTTTTTCGCCCAACGGCGAATTAGCAAATTTTTTGAACCACTTAATTTTCATTATTTATATAATTCCACTCCTAAAGTTATATCATAAAGATATTTTTATAAAATACAATCTGAAAAACCAAAATATTAGGTGTTTTTTTAATAAATTTTATGCTTAAATCAGCACAAGGGGAAAAAAATGAAAAATTTATATTTAAATATGCCGCAATTTAAGGCAGAAATGGAAAAATGTTTGCAGTGTCCGAGCAAACCTTGTCAAAAAGCCTGTCCGGCGCAGGTTTCGCCAAAAGATTTTATTGCTGCGGCAAAAACCGGTGATATTAACCAAGCGGCAGAGCTAATAACAGAACAAAATGCCATGGGTGAAATTTGCGGTTTAGTTTGCCCCGACAGTTTTTGCATGCGGGCTTGTGTGCGAGCGCAAATAGATTTTCCTATCCGCATTCCGGCGCTGCAGGCAAGCATTATGCAAAAAGCAAGGCAAAACAATCTGCCAACAAAGCAAAACAATGTTGCTAACGGCAAAAAAGTGGCAGTTATCGGTGCCGGTCCTGCCGGTTTCGGGGCTATAGCCGCTCTTTTGAAAAAAGGCTTTGCCGTTACCGTTTTTGAAAAAGAAAATGTGTGCGGCGGAGCGCTTAATCTTATTCCTGAAGCACGTTTGCCGCGCGAAATAATTGCTTATGAGTGGCAGCGCTTAAAGCAAAATCCGCTGCTCAAAGCTGAATTTAAGACAAATATAACAGAATATGAAAAACTGCTGCAACAAGGTTTTGCCGGTGTTGTTGTGGCAACAGGTGCTCCACACTTGCGCACGCTTGGCATAGAAGGCGAAAATTTGGCGCTGGCATATGATGAATATTTAACAAAACCACAGCAATATGCCGCTGATGGGCATGTTGCCGTTGTCGGCGGCGGTGCTGTGGCGGTAGATTGCGCCTTAACCGCAGCAAAACAAGGAGCAAAACACGTTGAAATGTTTGTGCGCCGACGTATTGGTGATATGCGCATTACCGCTGCCGAAAGACAGTCATTGCTTGATAACGGCATTGATATTACCACCATGACACGGCCGCTGAAAATAGAAAAGCACGATAACGGCTTGGCTCTTTATACCGTTAAAACCGAATTTAATGCCGATGGACGTTTGCAAGACGTGGAAAACACGCAAACTTGCCGCGGCGGATTTGCACACGTTGTTTTGGCCCTAGGCAGCACCGGCGCGGAAAATATGCCGCAAAATCCGCTGATTTTATATGCCGGCGATGTTGTCAGCGGCGGCACAACGGCAGTGCAGGCTTTGGCGAGCGGCAAAAAAGCTGCAGAAGAACTGGCAGCAAAAATTGCCTGAATAAATCAACGGCTATATAACCATAACGCAACTCATAACGAGTGGATTATGCTTAAAAAATTTTTAGACTTTTAATTTGCCAGCAATCTGATTATGTTATGTAAATTTTAGTAATTGCGTGATATATTGACGATTAAATAAGCAAAATATCTGACATGAGGATTAAAGATGGTATTAAAAAATAGACTGAATATCACAAACCAAATTGAACTCAATAAAGCAGAAGAAAAAATCAGCAAAGAAAAGGCTATAAAACTTTTTGATAGTGGCAAAATTAATAACATAAAAGCAGGAACTGTTGAAGGATTGCAGCAAATACACAAATTTTTGTTCGGAGATATTTATGATTTTGCCGGTCAAATACGTAATGTGAATATCTCTAAAGGAAATTTTCGTTTTGCACCGGTGATGTATTTAGAGCAAGCCTTGCAAAATATTGAAAAAATGCCGCAATCAACGTTTGATGAAATTGTCGAAAAATATGTTGAAATGAATATTGCTCATCCTTTCAAAGAAGGAAACGGTCGGGCTACCAGAATTTGGCTCGATTTAATCTTCAAAAAAGAGTTAAAAATGGTTGTGGATTGGGATAAAATTGATAAGGAAGATTATTTGTCGGCAATGGAACGTAGCCCGATAAAAGACATTGAAATAAAACATCTTTTGCAAAATGCCCTGACTAATAAAATTGACGAGCGTGAAATATTTATGAAAGGAATTAACGCCAGCTATTATTACGAGGGATATGATGAGTATGACATACATACACTGCTCCCGTAATATTTATAATTCGAAGATGCATTGACCAAACCTTGCAGTTTAGAGCGATGACCATTAAAAAAATGTTTTTAATGCTTTACAAAGTTAAATATTTAAAATAATCTATATTTGTCAGCCGGTGTTCGGCTGATGGAGTATCGTAACTCCTTAAGCAAAAACTCCTCATCTAAGGGGAGATGGTTGAATATATTGAATAGACCATACTGATTGCTTACAGTTACGAACTCCCCTTGCCTAAAACGGCAAGGTTTTTGTTTTTAATTTTACAAAAACTTTTGAAGGGAGTTCTATAAAATGAGTACACATAATTTAATGAGCAAAGAAATTTTAGAAGATGTATGTCCGCAGCTGAAACAATTGCGGCTTGAACGCGGTTTAAGCCTTGAAGAAGTGCAGGCATTGGCGCACATCAGCCATAAATTGCTCAGACGGGTTGAACAAAATAAATGTCTGCCTTTCAGCTGTTTGAGGAAATTGCTTGATTTTTACGGCAAAAAAATGAAAATTTCGCTGGAGTAAATATTTTTAGTCCTGTGGTTCGTTTTCACGCAAATATTGCCGCACTGCCCCCATTTGCCAACGCCAACGCTCTTGGCTGAAACGGTGCATATAATACCAATACCCGCAAACAACCAACAATCCAGCCGCTGTCCACGAAATTGGGCTGGCATACATAATACCCTCATACCCTAAAAGATGAGCCAAATAAATGGCAGCAAATGCGCGGGTAATGAGTTCGGTAATGCTTGATAAAAGCGGCAGCAATGGTTTGCCCATACCTTGAATGGTGTTGCGAAAAACAAAAATCAGCCCTAAGAAAAAGTAAAACATTGTGCTGATAACCAAATATTGCTCACCGATTTCAATCAGCGCCACATCACTTTCGCCGGCATTAGCGCCGTCGATAAACATTGCAATCATATATTCACCAATATAGCGCACCAGAACAAAACCTAAAATGCTGATAACCGATGCCAGCAAAAAAGCATATCGCACGCCGTGGCGAATTCGTGATAATAAATTTGCGCCCCAGTTTTGCGCCGCAAAAGTTGCCATTGATAAACCGATTGCCAACAGCGGCTGAGTGGCAAATTGCTCAATACGCAAAGCCGCGGCAAAAGCGGCAATAACATCTGCCCCAAAAGAATTGCACACACTTTGCACAATCATAATGCTGAAAGATAAAATAGAAAATTGCAGCGCCATCGGAATTGCCAAACGCAAATGATCGCGCATAATCTGCCAATGAAAATGCATAAACAGTGGGGATAAACGCAGCAACGGAAATTTATGCCACATATAAACATAGCAAATTATTACCGAAACAACATTGGCAATTAACGTTCCCGAAGCCGAACCGATGACACCCCAATGAAACATACCAATAAAAATCAAGTTTAAAATAACATTGAGAACCGTGCAAAAAATTAAAAAATAAAGCGGAGTTTTACTATCTCCCAACGCGCGGATAAATCCTGAAAGCAAATTATAGATAATGATAAATGTTGAGCTTAAAGACAAAACAAACATAAAATCATAGGCTTGAGTAAAAATTTCTGCCGGTACATTGGTTAAATTTAAGAGCGGCCGCAAAAACAAAGTTAAACCTAAGGTTAAAACAACGCTGAGTGTTAAAGCTGCCAGCAGACAATGAAACACTGATTGCCGCACGCCGTCATCATCGTGCGCGCCAAAACGCTGCGCCGTAATAACGGTTAACCCGCCGGTAAAACCAAACGCAATCATTAAAAACACCATATAAATCGGCGCCGAAGCACCAATGGCCGCCAACGCTTGCACATTGATTAAACGGCCGACGATAATCATATCGGAAATTTGATACAACTGCATGAACAAATTACCGATTAAAAGCGGCAAGGCAAACTGCACAATTTGTTTTAAGGGGTGTCCGGTTGTTAAATCATTAATCATCTTATATTTCCGTTTTCAGCGTATTGGTTATAATCGTTTTTTCTCAAAAGTAAAGCATGAAAATATGAAAATCTGCCTTTAGCTCTCTATAATTAAGCGCAATTTATAAATTTGCAAAAATATGCAAAAAATGCTTGCAATATAATGTTTTTCGTTGTAGAAAGCTCTTACCTTCGGCACCCCTGGAGGCTGAAGGCGGTTTTAATTTTATAAAGGAAAATAAAAAATGACAGATTATACTTTTAATGCTAAAAAGCGTGAAAAAGCAGGTAAGGGGGCAGCTCGTGCTTGTCGTCGTGAAGGTCGTGTGCCGGCCGTTATTTACGGTGGTAAAAAAGATGCCGTTCTTATCAGCTTAGATCCGGTTGAATTGGAAAAAGCTTTAGACTTGGCAGATTTGTATAAATCAAACATTACGGTTGATTTAGACGGCAAAAAGACTAAAGTTGTTTGTCAGGATGTTCAATTTCACCCTGTTTCCGACAAACCGATTCACGTCGATTTTATGCGTCAATAAGAGGTAAAAAAAAACAATGTTTTTGGTGGTTGGTTTGGGCAATCCGGGAGCGGAATATGCGGCCAGCCGTCATAACGTGGGATTTATGGCGGCAGATGAACTTCATCGCCGCTATAATTTTTCGCCATTTAAAGCTAAATTTGATGGTCTGATTGCCGAGGGGACAATAGAAGGCGAAAAAATTTATCTTTTAAAACCGCAAACATATATGAACCTTTCCGGTAATAGTGTGGTGAAAACGGCGCATTTTTATAAGATTTTGCCGCAGAATATTGTGGTAATTCATGATGATATGGACTTACCGGTCGGAAAGATAAAGGCCAAAATCGGCGGCGGTTCGGGCGGACATAACGGTATTAAAAGTATTGATGCCGCAATTTCACCGAATTATAACCGAATCCGCATCGGCGTTGGACATCCGGCAGATAAGAGCGGTGACAATGTTGCTAATTATGTGCTTTCCGGTTTTAATAAGGCCGATAAACAGAATGTAGAGCATAATATTGACATTGCAGCCGATTTACTGCCTGTTTTGCTAACAAAAGGCATTGCCGAATTTTCTAATCAGCTCGGTATGAAATTAGCTTCTAAATAAACAATATTCTAATAAAACAATCACACTAATATGCATTAAAAATATCAGCGGCGGCGGGAAGATGTTTTTTTCGTCGCCGATGTTATTTTGCGCATTGTAGCCGTGGTTGAGCGTGCTTTTGAAGAAGCATTCTTAGCTTGGAAAGCCGCAAAAATAAGCGTTAAAATCCAATTAATAATTTGATTTTGACGGCGGCGGCCGATTCTATTCCACCAGTCGGCAATACGCGCCCAAATGCTTGGTTTTTGCTGCTCTTGCTTAATGGTTTGCTGCACCGTGATGTTATTATTATCGCCGCTTACCACAACCACATTTGTCGGTTGCGGCTCTTTAATTTCGCAGCGATACGGTTCTAATGTTTGCATAATGTCATCGTCAGAAACATAAGCCCCTAAAATGCGGGTTAAAGTCCCGTTTTCTTCCAGCAATAACGAATCTCCGCGGCCAAGCAAATTTTCCGCACCGGTGGTGTTTAAAATGGTCATCGAATCGGTGGCGCTGGCAACTTTATATGACAAACGTGTCGGCAAGTTTGCTTTAACACTGCCGGTAATAACATCAACCGAAGGACGCTGCGTGGCAATTAGCAAATGTATGCCGGAAGCACGTGCTTTTTGCGCCAAAATCTGCACTTGTTTTTCCACCGTTTTATCAAACAGCATCAAATCGGCAAATTCATCAATAACGCAAACAATATACGGCATTTTAATAGCATTTTTGGCATTATATTCACCGATATTGCGCGCCATAGATTTTTCAAACTTAGCATAGCGCGCATTCATTTCTGCAACTAATTCTGCCAAACAAGCGCTGGCAATGCTCATTTCCGTAATTACCGGACGCAGCATATAGGCCTGATTGTTATACATTGAAAATTCTATGCGTTTTGGGTCTATCAAAACAAACTTCAATTCTTGCGGCGTTTTCTTTTTTATCAGCGATAATATAAACGAATTAAGTCCGACCGACTTACCCGAACCGGTGGTGCCGGCAACCAACAGGTGCGGCATTTTTGCAAGATTTTTCATTACCGGAACACCGCGCATATTTACACCCACACAAATTGGCAAATCATATTGTGAATCGGTAAATTCAGTTTGCTCTGTTAACGGTAAAAACGGCACACTTTGCAGTTTTTCGTTCGGAAGCTCAAAACTTATATATGTAGAATTAGGAATTTCAGCCACCCGAATGCCGCTAACCCCAAGCTCACGAGCAATATCTTTAATTTGTTTTTCTACCGCCGAAAATTTTGAACCTTTGCTTAATTCAAATTCAACTTCCGTAATCAGCGGCCCTTGATATTGCGCGCCGATTGTGCCGCTAATGCCAAAATGAGCCAACACTTGCGGCAGTTTTTTCACCAGTCCCTGCATGCGCTACATTCCTTGTGAAGGCAGTGATGAAGAGGAACCGCCGAGCGGATTATAGGCACCGACACCGCCGAAATATTTTCTAAAGAAGCCATCATCGCGTTCAGCCGCTTGAGTAACATCGCCATCAATGGAAATATCATTACCATCGGCTAAAGTGCGGGTTTCTATTTTGCTGACTTTATTTTCTTTGAATGTTATTGCCAAGATATTGCGGTCCATTTCTTTAGGGCGCATAAATGCCACTCTTTTTACCGTTGAAGACATATAAACCCAGTGGTTTCCGTTTAGTCCGGTTACCAAACTCGGGCTGCCCAAAATATCGAGAACCTGCTCTTTAGTTTGCCCATTGTGAACTTGTGAAATTCTTTCCGCATCAGGAATGTTGCCGCTGTGCGAAATAAATAAATCTGACGAACAAGCCGTGCAGAAAATAACCATTAACATAAAAAACATTTTGCGTATTGACATATTTTCAATTCCTTATATGTATTACTATTATAGATATATATAACACAAGGAAATCAGAATGCAAAAAAAATTTTCATATCCGCTCAAAATAGATGAATTAAAACAAAGTGAATATGCGTTTGTGTTGGAAGCCAATGCCGATGAACTTGTGGATATATGCCAAGTTTTGCAAGTGGAAAAGGTGCATTCTTTTGCAGCAAAAATAAAATTAAAGCTGAATGTGCGCGAGCATTTATTAAAAATTTGGGGGAATGTTACCGCAGAACTGGAGTTGAAAAGCGTTATTTCTCTGGAAAATTTTACGCAAAATTATGAAGTGCCGTTTGAACTTTTTTTTGACACCAAAGCTTCTTATCGCGATATTCGTGAAATGGGAAGCGATATTAATGCCGATGTGCCGGATATTGCGGAAAACGGCATCATTAATTTAGCAGATATTGCCATGGAACAAATTGCGTTGCAAATTGACGATTATCCGCGTGCCAAAGGCGAAGTTTTTGTATATTATAGCGATGATGAAGATAATGAAACGCCGCGCGAAAATCCGTTTGCAGTGTTGGCAAAATTAAAAAAGTGAGTAAAAAAAATGATAGATGTAGCGCAATTAACCGTTGAAGAAGCAAAAGCGGAATTGGAACGCTTGGCACGAGAAATTGCACGTGCCGATAATGCTTATTATCAGAAAGACGCACCGGATTTAACCGATGCCGAATATGATGCGCTGAAACATTATAATGCGGCAATAGAGGCAAAATTTCCGCAATTAGCGCGTGCCGACAGCCCGTCTAAAAGAGTGGGTGCAACGGTGCAAAGCAAATTTAATAAAATCACCCACCGTTTTCCGATGCTTTCGCTCGGTGATGTTTTTTCCATAGATGAAGTGGCTGATTTTGTGATGAGCGTGAAGCGTTTTTTGAACAGCGCTGCGGATATTGATTTTATGGCTGAGCCGAAAATTGACGGCCTTTCTTTTTCGGCACGCTATGAAAACGGAAAATTTGTTTCCGGAGCCACACGCGGTGACGGCGTGGTTGGCGAAGATATTACCGAAAATTTGAAAACCATAAAGCAGTTGCCGCTTATGTTGCCGCCGGATGCGCCAAAAGTGGTGGAAGTTCGCGGCGAAGTTTATATGGCAAAAAGCGATTTTTTGACACTAAATGAAAAAAATGCGGCAGAAGGAAAGAAAATTTTTGCCAATCCGCGCAATGCCGCCGCCGGTTCACTGAGGCAACTTGATGCCCATATTACCGCCGAACGCCGTTTGAGCATTTGGGCATATACTTGGGGTGAAGTTTCAGAACCGCAATGGCAAACGCAGGAAGAATTTTTTATAAAATTAAAAGAATGGGGCTTTCCGGTTAATCCGCTTAATAAAATTTGCCATTCTTTGCAAGATATGGAAAAAAATTTTGCGCATATGACGGAAATCAGAGCCGATTTACCTTATGATATTGACGGCATTGTTTATAAAGTTAATAATATTTCTCTGCAAGAACGGTTGGGATTTTTAACCCGCACACCGCGCTGGGCAATAGCCCATAAATTTCCCTCCGAACAGGCTTTGACACGCGTTAACAACATTCGCGTGCAAGTAGGACGCACGGGAGTTTTAACACCAGTGGCCGATTTGGAGCCAATTAATGTCGGCGGCGTTATTGTGGCGCATGCTACATTGCATAATGAAGATGAAATTAAGCGCAAAGATTTTCGCATTGGTGATATGGTAGTGGTGCAACGTGCCGGTGACGTTATTCCTCAATTGGTAGAAGTAAAAATTGAATTACGTCCGCAAGACACACAGCCTTTTGAATTTCCGCATATATGTCCGCAGTGCGGCGCTCATGCGGTGCGTGAAGAAGGCGAAGCAGCGTGGCGCTGTAGCGGCGGCTTAACTTGTCCGGCGCAGGCAAAAGAACATTTGAAGCACTTTGTAAGTAAAGATGCGTTTGATATTGTCGGGCTTGGTGACAAGGTAATTGAAGAATTTTATGATGATAATATTTTGCGCACACCGGTTGATATATTTACTTTAGAGCAGCGCAACGGAGCAATGGATATGCCTGATTTATTTGCAGCTGCCGATGATAATGAATTACATATTGAACGGCGCTTGGGCTGGGGAAAAACTTCAGCGCAAAAGTTGTTTGCGGCTATCAATGCACGGCGCAACATCAGTTTGCCGCGGTTTATTTATGCGTTAGGCATTCCGCAAGTTGGCGTGGCAACGGCATTATTGCTGGCAAAAAATTATGGTTCGTTTGATGTTTTGCAGCAAGATATGCTTGCGCGTGAAACAGCCAAATTAGTTGCCATTGACGGTATTGGCGCTAATATGGCGCAAGATATTGCCGAATTTTTTAATGAACCACATAATATTGCAACGGTTGAAGCTTTACGGGCGCAGGTTAAAATAGAAGAATTTGTAGATGAACAAATTGCTGATTCACTATTGAGCGGTAAAACGATTGTGTTTACTGGAATGTTGGAAAAAATGACACGCGCCGAAGCTAAAGCAGTCGCACAAAAATATGGTGCAAAAGTGGCCGGTTCTGTTTCAGCACATACTGATTTTGTGATAGTGGGAGCTGATGCTGGCTCAAAAGCCAAAAAAGCTGCCGAACTTGGTGTGAAAATTTTGAGCGAAGACGAATTTTTAGAAACGGTTAAATAATATAAAATCTTCAATAGCAAAAAAGTTCTCTTGGTATCAGCAAGAGAACTTTCAAGCATAAATCTTTAAGTTTTTTCAGAAATTATAAATTTGCTGAATCAACTTTAACACCAACACCCATTGTCGAGCTAATAGAAATTTTCTTCATATATGTGCCCTTAACAGTTGCCGGTTTTGCTTTCATAATTGTTTCAATGAACAATTTAGCATTATCATAGATTTGTTCGTTGCTAAATGAAGCTTTTGCCACACCGGCGTGAACAATACCGTTCTTTTCAACACGATATTGAACTTCGCCTGCTTTAGCATTTTTAACAGCGGTTGCCACATCGGCAGTAACCGTGCCAAGCTTCGGATTCGGCATCAAGCCTTTCGGCCCCAAAACGCGCGCCACACGACCGGCTAAGCCCATCATATCCGGCGTTGCAATGCAGCGATCAAAGTCAATTTTGCCGGCCAAAATAGAATCTACCAAATTTTCAGCGCCCACAATATCGGCACCGGCAGCTTTAGCTTCGTCAGCCTTAGCATCTTTGGCAAAAACAGCCACGCGAACGGTTTTACCATTACCATGCGGCAATTGGCAAACACCTCTAATCATTTGATCAGCGTGCTTCGGGTCAACACCTAAGTTAATTGCTAAATCGATGGTCTCATCAAATTTTGCTGTTGCATTTTCCTTAACGATGCTAATGGCATCTTTCAAGCTATATGCTTGATTTTTATCAAGGTTTTTATATGCATTTACTAATCTCTTTCCGCTCATCGACTTACTCCGTTACCTTAATACCCATTGAAACCGCTTGCCCTTTAACCATGTTCATAGCCGATTCGACTGTTGAGCAGTTTAAATCCGGCAATTTAGTGGTGGCAATTTCTTTCACCTGAGCCATAGTAATTTGGCCGGCAACAGTTTTACCCGGTTCTTTTGAAGCCGACTGAACACCGGCAGCTTTTTTAATAAAATAAGCAACCGGAGGCAACTTGGTGATGAACGTAAAGCTCTTATCATCATAAGCTGTGATGATAACCGGCACCGGAATACCCGGTTCCATTTTTTGCGTTTGTGCATTAAATGCTTTACAAAATTCCATAATGTTTAAGCCTTTTTGGCCCAAAGCAGGACCTACCGGCGGAGACGGATTTGCCTTACCCGCAGGTATTTGCAGCTTAATCAGACCTAAAATTTTCTTTTTAGATTTAGCCATTTTAATACCTCTTTTCTTTTAAGGTTTTGTGGTCCGGCGATGGCTCGCCCGCCACAAAATTATGTTAATACAAACAATTTGCACCCTCATTTAATTACAAATTGCTTGTTTTGTATAACATATAAAATTCAAAATGCAAGCATTTTTGCAATAATTTATGCTAAAAACTCAAATTTAACTTGCTTAACTGAAGCTTTTGACTTAATTAAAGATTATGGTTTGTTAA
Source organism: Alphaproteobacteria bacterium (assembly GCA_017460085.1). Classification (GTDB taxonomy): domain Bacteria; phylum Pseudomonadota; class Alphaproteobacteria; order RF32; family CAG-239; genus RUG410. Next base: position 113,124 of record JAFUBQ010000003.1, on the reverse strand, counting down.
AATGAGAAAAAAATGAGCGGTGTTAAGATTATTAAAATAAAAGCAGAAGATGACGGAATGCGCTTAAACAGATGGTTTTTGCGCGAATATCCGGCATTATCGCTCGGTCGTCTGCAAAAATTGCTGCGCACCAAACAAATTAAACTTGACGGCAAGCGTGCCGAAGCTTCAACGCGGCTTATTGCCGGACAAGAATTGCGCTTACCGCCGCTTGATGAACAAAAAGCTGTAATGCCGGAAAAAAATATGCGCCAAACCGATATTGATTATATTACGGCAATGGTTATTTATAAAGACAGCCGCATTATTGCATTAAATAAGCCTTCCGGTTTGGCGGTGCAAGGCGGCACAAACACCATAAAACATATTGACGGTTTGTTGGAAGCGTTAAAATTTGAAAAAAATGAAAAACCTCGTTTGGTGCATCGAATTGACAAGAATACCAGCGGTTTACTGATTTTGGCGCGTGACCGCAAAACCGCCGAGGTGTTGACCAAGGCTTTTCGCGAACATACTTTGCCGAAAACATATTTGGCATTGGTGCGCGGATGTCCGGATAAACTCGAGGGAGAAATTAATCTTCCGCTCGAAAAAGTTGGAGAAAAAATGGCGGTGACACCGGCGGGTAAAAAGGCTCTGACAACTTATGAAGTGTTGGACCATGCTGCTAAGAAATATGCGTTGCTTAAAGCATCGCCAATGACGGGACGCACACATCAAATCAGGGCGCATTTGGAGGCTTTGGGAACACCGATTTTGGGTGATGATAAATATTTCGGGCGCGAACGCAAACGTTTAACCGAAATTGCCGATAAACTATATTTGCACGCTTATCAAATAGATTTATCGGCATTTTACGGCAAAAAAATGTTGCTGACGGCACCAGTGCCGGCGCATTTTGCGCAAGCATGTCAATTTTTAGGATTGGAAAAAGGAAAATGAAAAAATTTTTGAAAATTATGGCGGTGATTGTAGCCGTTTTAGCAGTGGCAATTATTGCTTTTGTAAAACTTTTTGACTTTAATGATTATAAGCCGCAAATTGAAAAATTAGTTAGAAAATATGCCGATGTTGATATTAAAATTAACGGCGATTTAGCTGTGGCCTTATCTTTAAAACCGACAATTGAAATTAATGATGTTACCGTGGCTTTGCCTGACGGACAGAAGTTAGCCAACATCGGTAATGCATTGGTGCAATTTTCGGTTATGCCGCTGCTGCATAAAGAGCTGCAAATTGACAGTTTAGAAACCAGCGGCACAGAAATTTTTTACGACCAAGACAAACACGTTGATGTTCATCTTTTTGCTGCCGATATGGATAGCTATGAAGAACCGATTAAACTTGAATTTGCCACATCTATTGACGGCGTAGCTATTGATGGAGCCGGCACAATTTCATCGTGGCAAAGTTTGCAGCAAAATAAGTTCAATGATACCGATGTAGATGCTAAAATAGAAGCTCTGGGATATACGTTAAATTTCAAAGGTGTGCTGAATAATTTACAAGACAAAATGGCGGCTCTCGGAACATATGATGTGGAATACAAAAACAATAAAGTCGGTGGCAATGTTGAAGTTAGCTTAGCTGAAAACACACCCTATATCAACCTGAGTGCAAGCAGCAAAAATATTGATGCTTCAGCTTGGCAGCAAACTGCACATAGCAGTTTCGGCAGTTGGCTGATTTCTGAAGCATATGCTGAGGAATATATTGCCGGCACAACCTTGCCATATAGCTATTTGCGAATAGCTAATGCCGATATATCGTTGGATTTTAAGAAAATAATTGTTGATAAAGATATTAGCGTTGATAATCTTCAAGCCGATGTTTCGGTGAAGAACGGTGTATTTAAAGTTGATATCAAACAAGCAGAAACCATGGGAATGAAAATTAATGGCAATGTCCGCTTAGATTCTCCCAAGAGTTTGCCATATATAAAACTTAATATAAAAGGCAATACGCTTGATTTGCAAAAATTTACCGCACCGGCACCTGCGGCGCAAAAGCATAGTTCGCTGAACAGCAGCTGGTTTTTTGGAACGGCGCAAGCCGCTTCTTTTTTACCGGCAACAAAAATTCCCTATGAATATTTGCGTATGGCAAATGGAGATGTAAATTTAAGTTTGCAAACAATAATTATTCAGCCAAGTTTGGTTTTAAGCGATGTTCAAACTCTTTTAACGCTTAATAACGGTGTATTTAAAGCTGATATTAAAAATATGACAGCTGGCAATGGCAAAATTTCCGGTACTATAGATATCAATGCAAAAAACCAAACAGCCGCAGCAAATTTAAAAGGCACAAATATAACTTTGCAAGATTTATATACCGCTTATGCCAATGCCAACAATACAACGCTGTACATTAAAAGCGGCGGCTTAACCAACGCCTTAATTAACGTAACAACCAGCGGAGCAAACACTGACGCATATTTAGCCAATATGAGCGGACAGATTATTGCTTTAACCGATAAATCGGTCGTGAAAATTAAAAGTTTGGAACGTCTGCAAGGCAATATTATTATGCAAATTTTGCAAAACTTGAAAATTAATATCACAAATAAAGAAATGACTTTAAAATGTGCGGTTGTGCGCACAGATATTCAAAAAGGCCGGATGAATTTTCCCAAAGGATTGGTTTTTGATGCCAATGATTTATATCTGGTTGCTGATGGGCATATTAATTTAAGCGATGAAAAAATTAACTTAGCCATTCAGCCGTTTTCCGGTAAAATTACCGACACCAGCATTTCTTCAATTTTAGGCTCGCTTTTAAAAATCAAAGGAACAATTGCCAACCCGCAGCTTTCAATCAATCAAGCTGCCACGGCAAAATCGGTGATTGGCGCTATTGCCACCGCCGGCGCATATAATGTTGGCGATATGATGCTTTCTGCCGACCGAGACCCTTGCCACACAGCATTAGCCGGAACAATGTATGCCGATTATTTCAAAGCTAATACCACAGTGCGCGGCTCAGTTTCCAAAGGTTATGAAGGTGCGCAAAATGCAGTTAAAAGTGTGGGTAAAGATATTAAAAATTCAGCAAAACAACTTAAAAACAGCATAAAAGGACTTTTTCAATGATAGATTTTAGCGAAGCCGAAAAATATGTGGTACAAAATAAAGAGCTGATTATCGCTACTCTAACGGATTTTTGCTTAACCGACACCCTGCTCTTTTGGAGTGATAAAAACGAAATTAAAGAGCTGCAAAAACAACAATGGCAACCGGTCTTAAACTGGCTGGCACAACGGCTGGATTTTCATTTTTGCACCACGGAAGACTTTTGCCTACCGCAGGAAAATGAACAAAACAGTGAAAAATTTTCCGCATTTTTGCGTGGGCTTTCTGCCAAGCAATTAACCGCGCTATATTTGGCAGCCACAAATATGAAATCACCCTTGCTGGCAACAATATTTTTGACCGGTAAGCTGTCGGCTTCAGAAGTGTTTGATTTAGCATTTTTAGAGGAATTATATCAGGTGCGCCAATGGGGCGAAGATATTGAGGCAGCTGATTTGCGGTTGGCAATTAAAGATGATTTGCAACAAATTGAGGGGTATATAAAAAATGGAGCGTTGTTTACTTGTTAGAGGCCGCGTGCAAGGTGTCGGATATCGTTATTGGGCAGCACGTCAAGCACTAGCAATCGGCGAAATTTCCGGTTACGCTAAAAATATGGAAAACGGCGATGTGGCAGTTTTAATGCAAGGTGCAGAAGAAAAATTGAATACATTGCAGGTCTTGCTCTATAAAGGTCCGCTGTTTGCCAGAGTTGATTCGGTAATCGAATCACCGGAATATCGCGCCTATTTTCCACCGGTGGTGAACGGTGTATTTAAACGAATTTAATAAAATACGTTGGTAAAAAGTTTAGCTCACAACCTTGTTCTCACGTCTTTATATTAAACCCCGTATAAACATACGGGGTTTAATGCAAACAGCTTCATAAAATCAGCGTTATTTTTTAGCAACTTTCATATATCTGTATGCAAGTTTATTATAAACGCTTGCCGGCATATCTAAGAATTTTATTGTTGCATAATTTCCGTTAATATCCGTAACTTTGCAATGAATATCGGCCTTAACACCATCAAATGCTATGTTCAATATTTGCTCATCACCAATTTGCCAGCCATCACGATTAACAATAACGGTTTCATTGCGGGTTAATTCAATAATTTTCACATTTGCAAACAAAGCGCTATCTTTCCAAATATCATATTTGGCAACCGTTGCTTCCGGCATAACATATACATTTCCGTAGGCATGATAGTCTTTAGCTTTTTGACGCAGTTCTGTTTCCTTTAATCCTAAACGAACAAAGCTGTTTTCATCACTGAATGTATTAACCAATTTATCCCAATCATAATGAACAATCGGTGCCATGGTGTGGAATTTAATTTTTTCGTTCATCGTCAAACCGAAACTGCCGGTTTTTTGCGTGTATAGCTGAACATTAGACGGCACTAAGCGGCGATAATCATTGTCTACAACAGCTAAATATCGGCTGCGGTTTGCCTCACGTTTACCATTTCTGATTTCGGCATAATTTGTGATATAACTATCGTGAACGGTTAAATTTGTATCCATTGTGTTAACATATGCATTATCTGCAAACAACGTATCAAATTCAACTCCGCGTTCCGTATCAACATAATCATTTACCGATATAACCGCATTTTTAGCACGGAAATCATAGTCATAAATACTGTTTTTACTGTTTTGGAAACGAGATGGAATGTTCTTAACCACACGCTGTTCTTCATAACTGTTTCGCTGCGGATTTTCAACAAGCGTATTAACGACATCTGAATCAACACCCAAAATATCAAGCGTTATTGCACTTCCACCGCCAAAAGCATTGATACCTTTGGCTTCATAAATTGTGCCATTTCCGCCGAACAGCTCATCAGAATACGTTGTTTTGGTTTGTTTATAACCGTTCGGATTTTCTTTTGTAGAAACATCAGAATTTGGAGCCTTTGCCGAATTGGTATAAATATTATCAGCCATTAGCGTCACGTCAGCCAAACGGCTGCCATCAGCATAATACTGTGTATTTTTCCCCTGATTGCCGCGAACTGCCATTGTATATATTTTTAAGTTTGAATCACTGCGTTCCGGCGTATCAACTGCATCTAAAACAGCAATATTCACATATTGTGGAACAACGCTCTTTTCAGGTGCATTCGGGGCAATGCCATAAACTAAATCATCATGCGGATTTAACATATCGTTAAATGAAGGTGATGAGTCTGTAGATATTCCGATTCCGCCTATATCATAAATTGTTAAATTTTGAGCTGTTTGGGTTATCTTTAGACCTTTGCCTGATGTTATTTCTTTAATATCTGCATCAGAAGCTAAATCCAAGTCAATACTGCCGCGTTTGGAAATCAGCTGATAAATATGTGTTTCATTATTTGAATTAGCTTTACCGCTAACATATAAATCATTTTCCGCTTCAAAACTGACTGATGCCTTCGGGTTTGATGCCGTATTTTGCAGATAAACCAGTTCTTTGGCACTATCGCCAATCGTATTACTGGCAATAATTGAAATGTTTTCTCCGCTAACAGCAGCATTGTTGCCGTCTGTCGCACTTAAAACCGAATATCCGGTAAAGTAAGCCTCATCATCAGGAGTCGGCCGTTCATCGGCTTGTTTCCAATCTGCGGCTGTTAAGATAACATTCCCATCTGCTGCAACGTTTTGAATATGCAAATCAGAATATTTGGAACACGAACTGAACCGGCATGTTCATGAGGCGTGTCAGAAGTTGCGGCGGTGGAACGGCTTTTGCCAAGGCGTGGAAGTGATGCTCCGCACCAAAGATTTCAAATATCTCGCTATTGAGGCAAAATTGCCGAACCCGACCAATGGTGACCAGGAAGTGCGCATGGCGGCTATAAGCCTCTTAAAGCAACTCTACCGGCCGAATTTAATTTATCGCTCAACCGGCGTAACTCTGACACATTTGACTTACGGCGAAGTGCAACAATCGCTGTTTGAGGAAGTAAAACCGCACGACGACAAACTCTCACACCTCGTCGATGAACTCGAAGCCAAATTCGGCAAAGGAATTGTTAAGACCGGGGTGTAGTAATTTTACTATAATTTATTTAGAAACATATACATCTGATGAACTGGCTTCAGCTTTGCAATATTCTAACAGTGCTGGAGACATATTGTCCGGATGTGTAAATTCGCATCTGAGGCTATTACAACCTGTCAGTAAAATAACAACAATAAACAATAATCACAAGATAAAAGATACCGAAGAACAAACATCGGAAAATAAAAACAGAAAAACAACTTTAACACGATTTCTGATAATACTATTGCTAGTATTCAAAAAGCTATCAACAATAGACTTTTTAAATTACACTATTGGGAAGCACCATCTGATGCAATCTCGTTCGTTTAGCAACTTTAATCTACAGAAAAATATTTTTTTATAAAAAAAGCTTGCATTTTAAAAAAATTTGTTTTATGTAGGTAGACATTGATGCGCCCGTAGCTTAATTGGATAGAGCATCTGACTACGGATCAGAAGGTTGTGAGTTCGAGTCCCGCCGGGCGCGCCATTTAAGTCCCTGTTTTTACAGGGATTTTTTGTTTCTAAAATTTTTCGGCAAGCGTCAAAATTCCTCCGGTCACACGCTGGTCACACGTTTTTTCCCGGTCACACGAAAAAAAGAAGGTCGCAAATCAAAAAGCAAATCGGTAAAATTTGTCCCAGAATAAGGAAAATTATCGCGAATCGCCTGTTGATAAAAATTGTTTGCAAATCATTTTATGCCGCACAAAAAGCAAATAAGTATGCTTATTCCACTTCTATTACTAAATTGGGATTAAATCCACAAGGTTCACCATATTTTACATATCCTCTCGGATTGCATATTATTTGCATAAATGGTATAGTTTGTATACAAAATAATTTCATTGTTATATTAATAATAACTTCGTAATTATCATAAGATTTATCGTAATTCTTTTATTTACTGCATTTTATCTATTTACTTTTAAAATAAAATGTCGTATATTTACATTAAATATTGTCGTGTTTTTGTAAGAGGATACATATATGCCTATTGGTAATACATTAGAAGCCAAAATGAGATATCGTATTAATAAGAGTAAGGTATCTGCATTTATTTTATCTGATTTCTATGATTTAAGTGATAGAGATCAGGTTGGACGTGTATTAAGAAAAATGGTGAAAGAACAATTTCTCATCAAAATTGGACAAGGTATATTTGCTAAAACAAAAGAATCTAAATTAACAGGTAAACGTATTCTGGAAACTGATTTTATTACCACCGCTAAACAAGCATTAAAAAAGTTAAAGGTGAAAATATTTCCATCCAAAGCAGAACAAGACTATAATTCGGGAAAATCTACTCAGGTACCTACAGGATTGCGTATCGGTGTTAATAAAAGAATTTCTAGAACAATATCGTATAATGGAAGAGAAATAAGCTATGAACAATCCACTATCCGAACGCATTAAATATGATGATGCTTTATCCTTTTTTGCAGATTTAAGTAAATTATTTATTGAATAACATCTAACCGGAAAATTAGCCTTATAAATTTCCAATGTCTACTTTTGGAGTTTGAATGTCTACTTTTTCATCTGAAACATAGTTTAAGCTCAATCCCTATTTCAAGTCGTTCGTAATGCTTGTAAAGAAATCTTTGCTCCATAAATCCAACTTATTAGCATCTTTAACGAATGGTAATACATCTTTCTTGGCTTTTTCGTAGTCAATTGTTGCAAAGCGCTCTATGAGCATTGCTTTCAAAGTCTCCAATGTAAATACATCATTTTCTTTTAGGACTCCGGAATCTTCTAATCTGGCACGCAAATGTGGTAAATTTATCTTTGCTTGATTGGCTAAATAGAACACGTAATCATACAAATCTCGCCCTTTAATCCGGTTTTTCCAAGCACGACAAACAACAGCGTGAACTTTACCGGCAAACAATGACGGCATATCATAGAGTTTTACCGAATACGGCGATGGCAATAACCTGTATTTGTTTTCAAATGTTGCAAATGCCGGCGGATTAACATCAACCTCAAACTTTATTTTGATAACTTCATCAGGGTTAATGTGATTATTTTGTTCATCATAAATACTCACAATATGCTCTTTGGTGTTACCCTTCAAAAATGCTGATTTGATATCCGAATCAACGGATTTAACCTTTTCTTCTACGGAAAATTTCAATCCAACGGAAGCCAATTCCTTTTCTAATCCGCTAAAATACGGACGTAATTCAAAATCAGAATCAGGAGATATGAGAGAAAAGTCCAAATCTTCCGAAAATCTATCCAGTCCGTAAAAGATACGCAGGGCTGTTCCGCCATAGAATGCGGCTTGTTTGAAAAATCCGGCACGAGATAAGCCGCATAAAGCAATTTCCTGGACGACTTCTTTTACGGCATTTTTCTTGTCTTCTAATGTATTGGTCGGATACCCTGCCAACATTTGGGTTAAAATAGTCTGCATTATTGGATTCTCCTAATAAATTTAGCCAGCAAATTAAGGTTTGTAGAATGGTATAAAGGAGCGAGTTGTTCCAATATATCCTTGTTGAGTTTTGCAAATTCGTCCTCATCTATTCGTAAATCATCAAACAGAAGTTCCTTTAATTCGGTCAAATTACTAACCGGGGATATGGTATATAGCTTATCACATAATGCTTTCTCAGGTGTGGCAATTTGATACGAATAACCGTTTTCTTCATGAATGAGAACACCGAGCGGATAAACTTTTGCCGGAACATCGCGATAGGTAAACACTCCAAAAGCATTTTGATACTTCTTTGCCTTACGCTTATCAAATGTTGCCGAAGTATATGTTTTATACACGGCTTCGGGTATGAGAGAATAGATATAAAGCGCATAATCAAAAGACAAATATGACGGGCCATAAATGCGTCCTGCTAAATACTTTCCCGAAATGAAAGCATCCGTCTCGTATAATCCGCGTGCAACAGGAATAAGCCGCCCTGCTTGTATTTCACGGCCTATCTTATCCTTAATATTAGCATAATTGCTAAACTTTATTTTCAAATCGTCAAAAGAATATATCATATTTACTCCATTTGGTCTTATTATATTGGACTTTTTGGAGAAAATCAAGCATTTTCTTTCAGGGGCTTGTTATTTTGACATCATGATAACACCTTGGCTGAAATCTGCTGATTTTGGATTTTCAAAAGCCTGTGGCTAAAGGTATCTTTTGAGCTTATAACTATTGCAAATGAAGGATTTTCCTATAAAATATTTAAGATTTATCAATAAAGAAAGGAAAATAACATGGGAAGACATAAAAGAGAATTTGGCCCAGGCAGTTTTTATTTGTCTGATGAAGAGAGAAAAGAAGTTCGAAAATACCTCAAAATGCAGTTACGCGGAGAACTTCCAAAACCAATCGAGGATTTAACGTTAAACAAATATTTCGCGTTAATCAAAGAAATTGAGCTTTCTTTTTGTGATGAAAACGGCATTTCCAAGCGATTTTACTATAATGACAGAGAAGTTAATTTCCGAGATATGGATGCGGAAACAATCGCACGGCGTGTAATGGACGGAAGGCAAATGTTCCATTCGGACTATGGACATCCCGAGGGCATATTGGCAGATCGCAACCATGACAGTCCAGAAGAATTTAAATGGTGGTATTATCATGTTCAATATCTGGGACACCCGTGGGAAACGATTATCGGTAATTTCTATCCATGTAATCTTTGGAAAACCGGATATAATTTTGAAAACAGCGGAGATATAAAATCGAATTACGAGAAAACGACTTCAAACAAGTGGATCTTTTATATTTCTAGCGCACACCGTTGCACAATATATGGGTTTAGGGCTCTTATAAGGCTGAGAAAACTTGGTTATCCGGTAATATGGCAGCCGGGGCAATATGACAAACAGGAACTAACGAAAAAATACCTGGTTGATTTGTCATCTGAACCTAAATGGTACGATATGGACGAGACAACATACGCAATGTTAACCGGAACTAACGAATTATAAAATCAACAGTTATAAAATTCCAAAATGTTAAAGAACATATATTTTTTAACATTTTCTCGGAGAACCCCTAAAAATCAGCACTTTTGAAAATGGCTAAAATACCCCAAACAAAAAAATGTTAAACTTTATGCGGATTCCTAACATTGTTTAACATTTACAGGTTGAGGTTCAAATTGTAATCCTTATCTATCAAATGATATGGCAGACTGAATTTTTGGCATTGGCGCAAAATTTCTTCATTGTCCTTAATGGCATTTTCCAGCGTAAAATCTCTGTCATCAAGTCTTTGTTCAATGACATTTGCATAATGTTTAATGTCGTCAAAGTGTTTTGAAATATATTTTTTGCTCATCACAAGGCAAATATACTTAATTTCCGAAAGATAATCGGCAGTAAAATCCTGTTGCCAATCAAACGGAATGTAGCACCCCTCAATAATCAGGTTTTGTTTGTTTTCTATGGCAGTTTTAATCATTTCACGCACAATTTGCCATAGATAAACTGTTAATTCATCATCATCTGTTACGGTTAAATCGGTTTGACCGCTGCGGATTAGCCCCATTTTCAGTAAATCCATTGATAGAATCGGGTAATGATACTTTTCAAGCAACTTCTGTGCTAAAAGTGTTTTTCCCGTATGTGATGCACCTGTTACCAATATAATCATAGTCTGCTCTTTATTTCGGCTTTTACTTTTTTCAAATCGCTGCAAGTTAATATCGGTATCAATTCGTTGATTTCATTTATAGACTTATCCCACCACTTAAATTTGAGCAACAAGTCAATCAATTCATTATCAAATCTTTTGCGAATTGGTTTGGCAGGGTTACCAACCACAATGGTATATGGTTCAACATTGCTACCGACAACACTGTTGGCACCGATAATCGCACCATCTCCAATATGCACGCCTGCCAAAATTGTTACATTCTGCCCAATCCAAACATCGTTCCCGACAATCGTATCGCCTTTAAGCGGCATCTCTGATTTCGACGGCACATCTTGATTAAAGCCATCCATAATATAAAACGGAAATGTTGAAACCGCATTCATCTGATGATTTGCTCCGTTCATCACAAATTCAACACCTGCACCAATTTGGCAAAACTTACCGATAATCAACTTGTCGCCATTGAAATCATAGTGATGTGTAACGTGTTTTTCAAAATCAACATCCGCAAAATAGGTAAAATCTCCAACAATAATGTTCGGATTTTTAATTGTCGGTTTGATATATGTTACCGTTTTGACGTTCGGCACGGGAAATATTGTATTCGGATTTGGTTGAATGTCTTTTTTCATCATTACCTCGCTTGTTGCGGTAATGATAGAACTCATTTAGTTAAAAAAGGCATAAATTGGCTGTAAAATTTTATAGTTTTGATTTCCTACACCCTCACGTTCTCCACGGCGTTCATCAGCATTTTTTCGGAATAATTAAAATAACGCTGAGTTGTTGCAATATTGCGATGATTTACTAATTTTTGCACCAAACAGATGTTGACTCCGGCGTTGACCAATTTTGATACAAACAGATGTCGTCCGAGGTGGCTTGCTCCCTTTATCCCGAATTTGCGGTAGATTCCGGCAAACAAGCGGCTGATGCTTACGCGGTTATACGGTTTATTCATTTTCTGCGACGTAAACAAATATGTTTCCGGCGATAATCTTTCGCCCCATTTGTGTTGCAAATACCTCAGATATTCGGCAAATTCCTTCTTCATCTGCGAGTTGAGGTAATAAACGCACTTGTGCTTGCCTTTGTTCTTATCTTCGTTCAGTGAAATAGCGTCCTTTGGTTTCAGCCCGTCGTTGTAGCAATCCTTAACTTGCAACATGGCAAAGTTAATGGAGCGCATACCATTCAGCGAACACAAAAACATCATCCGAATCTGCGCGGCGTGTTTCATTGCGCTGATATAGGTTAAAATGTCTTTGATTTTCTTGTCATCAATAAATTCCGAGTTGGTCATCTTTTTCTCCTATAAGGCCGCAGGCGTTGAAACCTGCGGCACGTTTGGATTTTTACGAAAGAAACATAATAATTAACTTTTTGAAACTCTTCTTGAGCTAAATCTTACTATCACTTGGTAGAAAACCGCATATCTATCCGGCAAAACCAGTGTTGCGATACCGCCACGCGGATGCCAACCTTCTTGTATTTTTTCGTTCACCAAAAGGCAAAGTTCCTTCAAATCGGGCGTTGATATAACATCGTATTCCATTTTAGTACTCCTGTGCTAACATTACGGTCAGAACCTTATTGGTCAGCTTCGGATTGGTAACATCGGGCGAAAGATAAAGAAACTCGCGGTCGTAATTATCAATTTTGAAGAAGATTTGGCGATTACGGTAATAAAAGACGCCAAAGTCATGCTCACCATACGGGTCATTATCTTCGTTGAAGTTGTTGAAATTACGCACTATGTCTATAATTTCCCTAACGCTATCCTTACCCAAAGCACGAATACCGGAAGTCAGGCAAAACGTACCTTTTGACGGGTGAAGGCGAAAGTCGTCATTTTGTTCGGCAATGCTCTGAAACTGGCTGTTTTCCATAAGATTCTCCATAAAATTGTCCTGTTCATACCTATATCAGGACAGATCATGAGAATCTTGTCAAGCTTTATTTTTAATAAAAATGAGCCAGAATCAATGAGTTAGTTAATTTTTCTTTTAAATTCAACAGGATGAGTCAGGAAAAAATTTTTGAAAAACAGATTGATGTCCGGGGATTTGTATGCACCGCTGTCAGAATTTACGATGCCTGCGGTGCCATCAGAAGCTGTATAAAGTAAGGTTATTCTTTTTTCTCTAAATAATCTCTATTAATACGTTTTTTTCCATCAGAAAATTGTACTTCAACTGTATCATCAAATATATTTACAACTTTACCTTCTCCGAAATGCTCCGAACGCACAATGTCTCCAATTTGTAATATAACATTTTCATTTTCTAAGCTTACCCAAAATGTCTGATTTATATTATTATCAATATTTGGAAATAAGACACTCCGTAAATCTAAATAATGTGTACCGGTGAAGTACAGAGTATGTGGTTCATTATGAATAGAGAAATTAAGTTCAACAAATTTTTCTCCTTTAATATACCGTCTCTCTGCAATTCTATTACGGATATATTCAGCCATTTTCTCATCTTTACGAACCCATTCATCATATTCTGCTGCACAATTAGGGCATAACGCCAAATACTGACGTTTTTCCTCCTTATTCATATTATTAAAAATTTGCGTCGTTTCAAAATAGTATTGTCCATCTTTTTTCTTAAATGGAAGTTCTTGTTGGCACATTTGACAGATCATTTCACCGTCTTCTTTATTTGTATACTCTTCCAACAAATATTGTCGCGCATCTCTTCTCACCAGAGTATCAGATACCCTTACCGAACGTTCTTTTGTTTCATAAACTTGTTCCGATGCATTTTCGTATTCATCAGAAACTTTTACTTGCCGTCTTTCTGGATTTTTAGATGCTGATTCTGGTAGTGGTTTATTACCTTTTTCTTGCCTACGTTGAATAAAATTTATCACCTCTTCATTTGTTACGCCGGCTTCTTTCATTACATCTCTTAGTTTTTTTAGTTCCTCAACTTCATGAGCATTCTCAAGACCTACTGATTTAGCAACTTGATCTTTTCTTTGTTGTTCTTCTCTCTGTTGTTGAGTGTTTTTACCAAACCCTATTGCTTTTAGTATAGGATGTTCATAATATTCAGGTGGTCTTTTCCAGTTTTCATTTATTGGTAAATCCTCGAAAGTCATGTCTTCCGGCTTTTGCAAATATCCATTTTTATCTAGTATCCACGCATTACTAGATAACGTACAAATATATTGAGCAGGAATTTTCAACATTGGTGCTGAACGATTAGGCTGATAATATGCTTCATTTTTAAGACATAATGTATAATCTTCTATAATCGTATTCCAAATAAGGTGTGATAGTCTTGGTTTTTTACGGATATTTTCAATAATCTCTGGTAATTTGTAAATTTGAAAATCACCTTTTAAGCAAGTATCACTCACCTCTCGATATTTGTAGTTTTGATACAATATGTTTGCATTAGGATTATCCTGCCATCTTACTTTTTCAACCCATAAACACTCATGTATTCCTAAAACATTTATCATATTAACAAATGATTCAACTTGTTTACTACTTAATTTCTCTTTATATTTAATGCTAATTTCTGATAAATTTAGAATATCTCTAGCTTCTTTCATTAAATCATGATTATTTCCATAACGTATGTCGGAATAAACTTCACTCACAGAAACGTATCTTTTATCAGTAGTCAAAATAAAATTGATTCTTTTTAATTTATCTATAAATGCGGAATCGTTCTTATTTTTTTCGTAACTATTTATAATGTATTTAATATCCTGAATATGTTTTGAAACAGATATATCATTTTCTTCTAAACCCTTTAGTCTATAGAGATTAAATATTGCATTGAGAACATTTTCATGGATTACTTCCTCTGAAAACTCTTCAATTTCAAAGTATTCCTTAAATAGTTCTAATATTTTGTTTTTTTGTTGTGATGAACCAAATGATTTATTATCAATAAAATGAAAAGATTCTAATCCTTCAAGCCATCCATCTTCTGGTTGAATATACACCTTATCTCGTAACGAATACATTTTTCCATCTATACAACGAAATAAAGGGTAAGAACCTAACTCAGAACCGCAATGACCTTCATCACCATAATCCTCAAAATCTTGTAACAACATCCTATAGAATCTTATTAAATCTTTGAATTCTTTGGACACAATGATTTTTTTCCAAACACTAATTCTGTTATCGTTTTCCCAGCCGTCAACAAACCAATGATATAGTTCCCATGCCTCAAATTCATTCAATTTCAAATCTTGTAAAAAGAAATCTGCTAACGAATTTTGCATGGTATTTTTAACCCATAATATTTTTTTCTGTGTATTAGGATCCTCTCCTACAACCACATTTTTATCATCTTCGCTGTCCTCATAGTCTTCGTCATCTTCATAGTCTTCATCATCTTCATAATATCCATATTCATCCTTATCTTCAGCTTCAAGCATTTCACTTAATTCTTCATCACTTATAAATTCAGCTATATGGGGGCCATTTGTATACATAGATGAGCCTTTGTATAAGCCGCTTGCAGGGCGAAATTCTCCAGACATTGTAGGAGTAAAATCTTCATTATTGAAAAGATTTACAAGTTTTTTGTGAAACACTTGATACATTTCGGATAATTGGTCTTTAGAATTAGGTAAAACGCCCAAGAAATCCGTCGTTATATAACCATTATCACGTAAATATTCCATCGTTTCAATTTGTAGATCAACAATTTCTTTAATCAGCAACGCATTGTCATCTGTATCACGAATACTTGCACGAGATACTTCCGAATCAAATGGTGCATTAATCAAAAACCTTAATTCTGAATCTTCTTTTTCTGCAGGGAAATATATGAAAACATTATGTTCAGAAGGAGATATTGGTACGATTTTTAACTTTTTATCGCCATCTTCTTCCAGTTTATACGCTAGAGCCACGGATAAATGCTCCGTAACGCCATTGCTGGTTACTAATGTTATATTATTCTTGGTGAATCTCAAATACTGAACTATAGGCTTTGTATTATCATCTACATAGAGTGAAACAATATGATCTTGCTCCTTTTTGCTTATTTTATGCTCTTCATCTTTTATAGTCCATGTTAGCTCTTGTATATTATTTAAGAATAACAACGTTTCCGGTGGTAATTTTTCCAATCCGATTTTAGTTTCTATATATGCTTTTTCCGGTGTTTTCTTTGGATTATTAAACGGAAAAGTAAAATAAGTTTTTTCTTGATCTATACCCTTTATCGGCTCTAATGGTGCTGGTATTACCAATCTTTCTATTTCAAAGTTCCAATCTCCTGAGCGTATTTGTGGTGTTTGTGTATATGAAAACACTGCCTTAAAACCAACACCGAACTTACCAATAGTGTGATCTTCTTTGGTTTTTGTTGTATTAGCGATGCTTGTTATTGAATCAATGTCATCTAAGCTAAATAAACGGCTACCATTATGAACAAATTCCAATCTATCGGGATATAATTGGAAAGAAACACTTGTTGCCTTGGCATCTTCTGCGTTTTGCAAAAGTTCATAAACAAAGTGCGCTTTATCAGGGTACAATTCGGTTAAAAGTTTCAGAATACCTTCGTTGAAACCATTATCCTCCGAAGTTTCCACCCATTTTAATCTATTTTTATATAATTCATCAAAAGTTTTTGCTCTTTTAACCATAGTCCAAGTCCTTTATTGTTCATGGATAATCTTGATAACACCAGATAATATCTGCTTTGGTAGAATATCAGCTTTTTCCGACTGTTGTTTCAATTTTGCTATCTTCTCTTGTTTTTCCTTCTCAATGTTTGCAATCATAATTGGGCGTATATCCGGTAAGTTGTTTCTTGCCGCCACATTTTTGCGAGCATTTGCAGATACCGTTAAACTGTTTATTTGATATTCAACTTGCTGATGAACCTTTTGTTTATACGTTTCAACCGCACTATTCCAAAGTTGATGCACTGTATTTTTTAATCTTTCATAATCATTTTGTTGCTCATTATATTGCTCCAATTCAGCTCCAGTTTCCAAATATGTTAAAATATTTTGTTCAATAATCTCATTATCACATATAGGCTTCAATTTAATAGTTGGCGAATTACCTGCGTATTCCCATGAATATATCATAAATGGATATTCACCTTCCGGGACATCATTATCTACAACTCGTAAAGCTGTTTTAATTGGCATCTGGGCATGAAAATGTTTTGCTGCTGCTGTAACCAAAGGATGCAGAGGCATAATGAATTGTGTTTTGTTATCTCTGCTGGCTTGTTCAATATCAAAGGTAATTCCACAGAACTGATCTACTCCTTTTAGATATTTTTCCCAATCTTTATATATACGGCCTTTTTTCATTGGTAACTGCAGATAGTCTTCAAATAACGTTCTTCTGGCTTCTTCAGAAAGTCTTAATGTCCGCTTATCGCCGGCCCCAATAAAAGTAGCCCCAACTTTTTCTCTGAGATATGAAGAAACTAAGTGTTCAAGAGCTAATGGGGATACCCAGTAATTTTCAAAGCTTTCAAACTCTTCCATAGCCGATAATTTACTCGGAACACTAAACAATGCAACTTGTTGTTCTTCAAGCTCTCTCTGCTGCATTATGTTTCTGTAGTTATTTTCACTTATTTTCTCAAGCTTCAATTGCTTCTGTTCATCTGTTAATGTAGTATTTGTACATACTTTACGAATTTCTGTATGAATATCTCCCAAGATTTCATCACAATCACCTATACTTTGCTCAAATATCTTGATACGACTCAGACACCTATCGTAAATATGGGCATCAATAGTGTTATTAACAATCATATTGTATATGGCAACAGCCTCACTTTTCTGACCAAAACGATCAATTCTGCCTATGCGCTGTTCAATTTTCATAGGATTCCAAGGCAGATCATAGTTAATCATTGTGTCGCAGAATTGGTAGTCCAAGCCTTCACAACCTACTTCTGAGAATAGTAATACGTCTAAAGCATCATCTTCTTTACTATCTTTTTCAAATCTTGATCTTATAGCTAAACGCTCTTCATCATTAATTCCACCGTGTATAAGCCCAACTCTAATGTTTCGTTCTTGCAAACGTCGGTATAAATACTCAAGAGTATGGCGGAACGTACTGAATACAATTACTTTTTTGTTTTCCATTGTTTGTTTTTCGTTTATAACTCCGAAAAATGCTTCAAACTTTGGATCGACATCACTCAATCTTTCTGCTTTTTCTACCAACTTATCAATTTTAGCTCTGTATTGTTCAATCACTTTATCATCAAAATTGATAGATACACCATCAATATCTATATCTTCGTCGTCCTCATAATCCCATAACGTAATTGTCTTTGATAAGATATCTTTCATTGAAGGAACTAAGCCGTGAATACAACTTGCAGCCTGCCTTTCTAACGTTGTCATTACAAAATTAACATTATCGATTCCGGCAAAAGTCTGCAATATCTCCGATTTCAGACTTCTTAACTCATTAAAAATATTTCTCTCTTCAACTGTAAATTCAGAACGAACTGTTTCTGGCTTTCTGATGCAAAAATCAGAAGAAATCTGTTTACGTAATGTTCGGTTAATTAAGCTATCAAACGTGTGCAACTTTGATATACTATCCGAAAGTTCCACAATCTTTTCTTTTGAGGTATCATTTTGCCGCAATTCATTCAAAATTTCCTTGAAATCAGGGCGATTTATTATGAATCTTCCACCTTCGGTATTGTATGCGGCATATTCCAGATTTTCTATTGCTTTATCATACTCTTTTCTATAAACACATTGAATGGCCTCAGTAATGAACTTATTGGGTGTATGCATCACAGTAAACGTATCTTCATCAACAATTAAATCTGGGCGCAAAAGGTTTAATAATGAATACAAGTCTTCATTACCCAGCTGTATTGGTGTTGCTGTCAAGAATACGACAGCCTCGGCAGCATCACAAAACTTCTTAACTACTTGATGTCTTATTGCGCTTTGATTCCTTATATGATGCGCCTCATCTACAATTACTAGGTCAAATTTCGGGAATGGGTTTAGTTTTTCAAGCTGCTCCAAACATTTTTCATCACAAATTGAGTATGGCATTATAATCTTTTGGTGCTTGTCTGGCCATTCACCTTCAAGATCGCACTCATTGATACAATGACGTAAAGTATTTGCATCAATAGCTTCAAAATCTTCATCAAACCGTTTCATCTCTTGTTCCCATTTCTTTTCGGTAACAAGAGGTTTAGGGCAAATAATCAGAACAGACTTAACATTGTTACGTATTTGCAATTCTCGTAATATTAGCCCTGCTTCTATCGTTTTACCTATACCAACACTATCAGCAATCAAAAGCCTTGGTTGATCGGATTTGATTATTTTCATAACCGGCTTGAACTGATATGGTATCAAGTTAATTCGTGCGGCATTCAAGGAGTATAGGCTTGATGTCGTCGGATGCCTTATAACGTATGATGATAGATAATTACGGACAGATGACAATGGTATGAAAGGTGTTTCTTCCTTCATCTGTTTTGTTATCTGTTCACGATAAAAAGACTTTACCTCACCATTTATGAAAACAGAATATTCATTGCCATTTATAGATAAAACAACACCTCTTTGGTCTTGTAAAGCGTTTACGCTTACTATATCTTGAACTTTTATCTCTCCCGGATCGTTAGCGTACGGAATTATAACAGATGTTGTTTTTTGCTCAACTTCCGTTTCTTCCGTCGGTTCCACTAAATTTGTTAATTCTTTCTGGAGTTTTTCAGCGATATTTAACATTTTCAGCAAAGAATGCAATATCAAAATATCTTTGTTTCTATCTGCTACGGAAATATGAGAATCCGGATGTGCGTATTTGTTTCTGATGATTTGAAGAGATTTAATGTAGGATCTTATTTCAGGTTTGAGATTATATCTGAAATTCAATTCATACCAGTTTTTATCGAAAATCCGCAATATACATGTCAAATCAAGCTCTTGTAAATTAGTCTTATGATTTTGTTCAATCATTGCATTTTGCTGATAAGACAACTTTGGCAAAACCATTTTATTCCAATAGTCTTCACTTAGTTTCTGCAGTTTTACCTCTAACCAAGAAGCTAATTCCATCTTAGCTTCTAATAATGCATTTTGCACTTGTCCCAAATTACTTTCCATACGTCAAAGCCTTTTTATTTGTTCTCATTGTTGCCATAGTATATAAAAAAAAATCTCACTTGCAATCATATTGAACAATAATTCATCACTTTATTAAGAGCTTATTTTAATATTCATCTTCTACATCATACAGTTTCTCAAAGAAAAAGTTCATCGCGGCTTTTTTCCTGATGATTTTGTAGGCAAGGCGAATTTTCTGCGCGGTTGATATGTTGTCTATACACAAAACCATGGCAGCCATCCAATAATCGTCCTCTTTTTTCTGTTTTGCATCGAAAAAAGAACGCATATCAATCACATTTTCTTGTTTTATAGCTTCATTCAGTTTGTTTTCTCGTTGTAATGCCGTATTTTTCTTGCTTCTTACCATAACACGCTCCTAAAACACATCGAAATCATCATCTACATCTTGCAAAGACAGGCACATATCTTCAAATTCTCTGTCTTCTCCGCCAGTGCTTACTGGAGCGCCACTTAAACACTTCCAAATAACATAACCAATAAGCAATAAAAATAAAATTCCCATTTCGGCCTCCTTCACATCTATATTACTATTTGAACATATTGTCGAAATTTCCAAGGTCTGTCATAAATAGCTCATCATCTTCAGAGCTATCCTCTTTCATTTTGTATTTTGGTTTAGTTTCTGTGTAAGAACCATTAAGATATTTTTCTATCTTTTTTTGTTCTTTTTGGCACCAGCGTTCTATTTCTTTATGTTTCCTGAGTCTTTCATCGCAGTGAATTTCCAATTTACAAGCTAAATAGAACACTAATATTAAAAACGGTAGCGCTGCCATAATATGCCTCCTTTTTCTTTTATCATACACACGTTATTTTTATTATGCAATACCACCACTGTTCAGAAATGCCACGATTTGACATCAGCCAATACGGAAATGTTAAAATTGTTGTCACAATCTGACATTATCTTTACCCTTTTTAAATATCGTTGGTTTAGAATGGCTCAAAAATGGAGGTTTGATATGTTTTACCAGAAAACGCAAAAGTTGTTAGAGATGTCGCTGTGGATGCAAAATGCCGAAAATGGCGTGTCTATTGCCGATATTATGCAAAAATTCAATGTTTCCAAGCGAACTGCTATCCGTATGAAGGATATGGTTAAGGAGCAATTTCCGCAGATTAAAGAGATTAATGGGGCTCATAATACGAAACGTTGGTATATTCCGCAAGGCTCGCTCGGGCAATATGTCGGCTTTTCTTTAACCGAAATCAATGCGCTACAAAATGCTATCAAACTCATGAAAACCAAAATGCCTGAAGATGTTGATGCGCTTGAAACTATTATGCATAAAATCAAAGCCTCTATGAGTAGCGAAGCCCTAAACCGTATTGAGCCAGATGCCGAGGCCTTGCTTGAGGCCGAAGGTTATGCTTTGCGTGCAGGGCCAAGAATCAAAGTCAATCCGAAGTTTATGCAAAAGCTGCGTAATGCCGTGATTGCTTGCAAAGTCATCAAAATCAAGTATCAATCCAAGACCAAAAATGAATGGCGCACCGTGCATCCGTATGGTTTTCTTTACGGCAACAAGCATTATCTGATTGCGTGGCATGCCAAAAAGAAAGCGATGTGCCACTTTGACTTGAATAATATCCAAGAAATTGAGGTTTTGGATGAGTATTTCACTCGTGATGCTGATTTTTCTTTAGAAGCCTTTAGTCAGCAATCGTTTGGCGTGTATCAGGAAGAACCATTTGATGTAGAATGGAAGTTTGATAAGGAGGTTGCCAAAGAAGCGGCCAAATACATTTTCCATCCAACCCAAGAAATGATTGAAAATCCTGATGGAACGCTGACGGTTAAATTCCGTGCAGGCGGTGCAAGAGAGATGGATTGGCACCTCTACACTTGGGGAAAGCATGTAAAGGTTATCAAACCAAAGGATTTCAACAAGCGTAAGGTTTGGAAAGCGTAAAAATGAAACAATTGCTTGCCTTTTGAAATAATCGTATATAAACTCAACCTATGATTACAGCAGAAGAAATAAAAGCAAAATACTGGGCTTTGGAAGTTTTGTCTTCACATAACCAAGAGGACATCAATAACATTTCCGGCTCTTTAGGAACATCGAAAATTGATTTGAATCCACACCAAATCAATGCTGCTATGTTTGCTTTGCAATCGCCGATATCACAGGGCGTTATTTTAGCCGATGAGGTCGGTCTCGGTAAGACCATTGAAGCAGGTATTGTTATCTCGGAATACTATTCACGCGGTAAAAATTCAATAATTGTGGTCGCTCCGGCCAGTTTATGCCAACAATGGCAAACAGAAATGCAGGAAAAGTTTGATCTTCCTACACAAATTTTGGATAGCAAGATCATCCGTACCGCATTAAAAGAAGAAAATACGGATATTTTGCAATTTAGAGGCATTACCATCTGCTCGTATAATTGTGCCGTTCAATTCAAAAAGATGATGAAAAATCGTAATTGGGATCTGGTTGTAATTGATGAAGCTCACAAACTGCGCAACTTCTATAAAGGAAAGACCAAAATCGCCGAAGGTATCAATGAAACATTTCTCGGTAAGAAAAAATTGCTTTTGACCGCAACACCTATTCAAAACAGCCTAATGGACATCTTTTCGCTGGTTAGCATTATAGATCCGAGTATTTTAGGCAATGAATACGCTTTTATGGAAAATTACCTTTATTCTGAGCGTCACCATGAAGAATTAAAACGCCGCCTGCAATGTGTGTTACACCGGACTTTGCGCCGAGACGTGTTGGAATACATTAAATACACCAACCGAGAAGCAATGACGGTTGCATTTAATCCGACAAAGGCTGAAGAAGAGCTATATACTGCCGTTTCGGCTTATATTCAGGATATCTCGCAAATTGCAATTACAACGCGTTTCAGAACATTGATTGTGCTTATGATCCGTAAATTGATGAGTTCGTCAACTGCTGCAGTAAAAGGAACACTTGAAGGTCTGATGAACCGTTTGGATGCTATTGAAAAGACGAGCGGTAATCTTGATGAACTCTCCGGTTTTATGTTTGATGATGATCTTTTCAACGAATATGAAGACGATATAGAAGATTTTGAATTACAACGGTCTCTTGATAAGCCTGACTTCAAAAAGGAAGATATTAAGGCAGAGAAAGCATTCCTGCAAGGTTTGATTGATAAGGCAGCAAAAATAAAGGTTGACGGTAAAACCGAAAAACTGATCGGCGCACTTGAACAAGGTTTTGAAAAGATACAAGCCAAAGGTGGTCTTCGTAAAGCAATCATCTTTACCGAAAGTAATCGCACGCTTAATTATCTTTATGATTATCTAAGTTCGCATGGTTTTAAGGATAAAATCGTTACTTTTAACGGTCAAAACAATTCGCCGCTATGTAATCAGATTTACAGCGATTACATTGAAAATCATTCGTCTGATTTAACCGGTTCTCGCACTAATGATATGAAAAAAGCCTTGGTGACCAAGTTCAAAGAAGATGCTGAGATTATGATTGCTACCGAAGCTGCTGCTGAGGGCTTAAACCTGCAATTTTGCTCTTTGCTCGTCAATTATGATTTGCCGTGGAATCCACAACGCGTTGAACAGCGTATCGGACGTGTGCACCGTTATGGGCAAAAGTGCGACGTTGTGATTATTAACTTTATCAATAAAAAGAACATTGCCGATGTTCGCCTTTATGAAATTTTGCAACAAAAATTTAAGCTGTTTGACGGTGTTTTTGGCGCAAGTGATGAAATTTTGGGAACATTATCCGACGGTGTTGACTTTGAGCGCGCGGTTGCCGCTATTTTTGACCTTTGCCGCACCACCGAAGAAATTAACCGCGCTTTTGATGAATTGCAGGAAAGCTTAGGTGTTCAGCGTGAGGAAAAATTAGAAGAAGCCAAGCAACTGGTTTTAGAGAACTTAAGCCCGACAACACAAGAGAAATTGCACATTATGAAACAGCGCGTTGAGGATTATTTAGAGCGCCGCAAACAGATTTTTTGGGATTTAACGGTCATTATGCTCAAAAAGAATCATCCGGAAATGTTTATAAACGAACATACAAAGGTGTTTGGGCAATTTAAGGAGCAAGTGTTTAACCTGCCGTCAGAAATTAACTTTGCTAAAAGCTTCAACTATTGCTTAAACTTCAATAAGCGTGAGATTAACTATGATTTATTATTGCCAAGCGAGCGCAAAGCCTTAAATCGGGCGGCAACGACTTATAATCCGGATTCAAATTTCGGTAAACGCATTTTGGGCGAGGCTTTTGCTTTAAGCGCCGAGCCTTTGCATTTACATCTAAAGGCAACGGACAAGCTAAAATCAGGGCAAAAAGGACGTTTAATGCTTTCTTTATTTAAGATGACACAACCGGAGAACGTCAATTATTTAATTACAACCATAATGTCTGACGGCGGAAGTTTGCTGAATTTGCGTGCCGAAGATATTTTTGACAATGCCGTTGCCACCGATGAACCGATTTTAATGGGGTATCAGGACTTATTAAGGCAAATACACGAGCAAAACGTGGCAAAATATGAAAAGTCGGAAAAGAAGCGCATTGATAATATTTTGCGTGCTGAGGTGGATAAACTTAACCGTTGGCTTATAGATGAAAAGCAAGCTATACATTTGAAGGGCGATAAGCTTAAAAACAAAATTACGAGCCTCAAGCGGCAATTTAAGTTAGAGAAGAATTTTAACACCAAGCTTGCCATAGATGCCGAAATTAAAAAGTTGCAGGCGGAAATGAACAACAATGAATTTAACACTTTTGACATTGAGCGCGAATTGGAAAAGAAATGCAACCGCCTTGTCGGTGGCAAAAAACGCAGCTTAAAAATGGATTATAGCATTGAGCCGGTGTTTAACATCACTTGGGAAGTGGAGTAGATTTTAATCCATTCTTGCATGGATTAAGATAATTAAGTTTAATACGCGAAAAAAGAGATATTCTTGCGTAAAATGATTTGTTATTACAGCTCTATCTTTTTCTGAATGCCTTATTTTGTAATTGTTGCCTAATTCTGTTAATTCTCTTAATTCTTTTTCAAAAAACGAATTATCTTCATCAGTGTCTTGAGAACTTTTTGCTGATTTTATTTCGTCAGATAAAGATGCTACAATTTTTTTGACAGATGACTTCTTATCTTTGTCATAATAAGATTTAATTCGTTCAAATGAATCCCATATTTTCTCTACCGCTAGCTGTAAATCCCCCTTAATATACTGCTCTTTAGCTTTTTCTATATCGCTATTCAGTATATCGTCATCAGTTCTGATTTCTTTATTAAATAGCAGTGAGGTATTTATATCAATATCAAAGACATCTGATAAATCTTCTATATCATCCTCTTGACAAGCGTTGTTTATTTCTTGCCGTAAGGCTTCTTTTGCTTCTTTTATATCGCATTCGTCACCTTCAAAATACTTTCTTTTGAATAAGCATTGGATTATTTTGTAAAGGTCATCTAACGACATATCCTCTAATTGTTTTGCTGCCCAGATTCGCCTTGTATCTC
Source organism: Alphaproteobacteria bacterium (assembly GCA_017460085.1). Lineage (GTDB taxonomy): Bacteria > Pseudomonadota > Alphaproteobacteria > RF32 > CAG-239 > RUG410. The sequence goes on along the minus strand of JAFUBQ010000003.1, from coordinate 87,773 downwards.
CATTATGTTTTAATTGAGGAAATCCAGATTCTTCAAAAAATTTTGTAATATACCAAGAAGTTCTGCGAGGGAAATAAGGATAATCTCCTACAACCATTTCGCCCAATTTTCCAATAAAATCAGGCGACATATTCTTTGCTTGTAATAGTTTCTTTTTATATAAATCCTCTTTAGAAAGAGGTTCTTGCAAATTAAACCGTTCTTCTTCATACAATTTTATTAATTTTTTTACATCAGCGACATTGGGAACAGGTTCATCAAAAACATCTGGACAATAACAATAATCTAAAGCAACCATTCTGGATTTCAAGCCAGCTGGAGCATTTTCCATTAGTATGTTTTTTGCGTCTGTAAATAGTTCATCATTTTGTAGGGAAAATGACTCTTTTTCAATTTGTTTCAGTTGGTTAATAATTATCCTTATTTTCTCTACATCCATCACTCCTCCTCATCTTCAAATTCAAAGTCTTCGTCGGTTGGGGTGTATTTGCTGAGGTTGAGAGGGTAGCCTTCGCGGCCCCATTCGCATTTCTTTAAGATTGCTGATGGTATCTTCTTGACCGTAATATTCGGATATGCCCTGTGGTTGCCTATAAATGCACTACAACATACCAAAAGGTTGTCATCTCCGACCTCTGCCGCTAATTGGCTTAAAACTTCTTCCTGCATACTCATTGTTGTGGTGTAAATAAAGCTCTTTTCGGAAGAAAAGCCCTGTTTCCAATACTTTTCAGCGTCCGGCTTATAGTGATAGCCCAAAATCTTACACATTGCTTCAGCGAGCATATCAGCATTATATTCTTTGGAAATGATTTGTTGTCCGTATTTGTCTTTGACGATTAACGATGACGCTAATTCATAAAATTTGAAACCGCCACCACAAGTCCAACCGGTTGATTTTGTTACGCCGCCGGTATCTTCGCCTTTAATAACCTTTTGAAGTCTCGGTATGCAATGCGTATAAACATGATCCCCCATTTCAACACCAATCCAGCGACGCCCCATCTTATGAGCCACAGCGGCTGTCGTTCCAGAACCTAAAAAGCTATCAAGAACAAGGTCACCAGGATTTGTAAATACAGATAAAAGAAGCTCTATTAATCTTTCAGGCTTTTTTCCATTCTTAAACTCTACTCCGCCTTCATTTGCAATTCCTTGCCATAAGTCAAGAGTAATAACGTTTGTTATTATGTCTTGTTTTACAATGTATTTTTTATCATCATTCTTTACTGAAACATCCTTTAGAAATATTACGCCTCTCTTTTTATAAACTATAGATGATATTTCTTTTCCTGCATTTTTTCCTTTTGAAGGAACATATCTATAGATATAACAAGCTTCAGGTTCATCTTGCCTCATAATTTCAGCCAAAACCTTTTTATCCTTTCCACCACTCATTGCAGCAGTTTCAAAAATGTTATCATAATTTTGATAGTAAAATTCTTGTGTCCTTTTTTCTTTAGGAATTGTAGTTATCTTATAGTTTTTGACTTTGAAAATTTTTACATCTTCCATATTCGTTATGTAGTCAATATTTTGATCATCAAAATATTCCATTAACTGATTGAATGCACCTGTTACTTTCGTTGCTGTTTTATCTATAGTATACGAATCTAGTTTCAAGCTTTTAAAATTAAATATGCCGGATTTAGAGTAGCACAAAATGTACTCTGCACAATCAAAAAAAGGTTGTGCATTAGAAGCAACGCCACTTGGTGCCTTTACTTTACAGGTAATATTTGAAATAAAATTATCGCGCCCAAATATTTCATCCATTAAAACTTTCAAGTAGTGTAACTCAACAGAATCTATTTGAACAAATATAACGCCATCTTCGTCAAGTAATCTTTTCAAAATCTCCAATCTGTCACGCATCAACGACAGCCAAATAGAATGTTCCAAACCATCGTCATAGTGTTCAAAAGCATTACCGGTATTATACGGCGGATCAATATAGATACATTTAACTTTACCGGTATAATCCTGTTCTAAAGCCTTTAATGCCAATAAATTATCGCCATGAATAAGCATATTATCGTAAGTCGGCTGAACTGAACTTTTTCTTGTCGGCTCAAAGGAAAATGACTTTTCCTTATCTTCAAGCAAAATACGCGGCTCAGGATTAAATCTATCTTCTTTCCCCGGCCATGTTAATTCTAATCTTGTCAATTTCTCAGTCATTCTTCAGTTCCTTTTTTATTTGATCCGCTAAGTCTAATACTTTATCTTCTATATCTAAGGCATTATCAACTTGCTTGATAAATTCGTATGCATCTTGTTTGCTGATGGAAGACATAATATGAGGCGTGGTTATTACGCAGGGTAAAAACCACGGGATAAAAGATGTTTGTTGGATAATTCCATATATTCTAGCTATATTTGGGCGCAAAATATCTTTGCCATTAAGTTGTATAGATGCTCTTTTTAGCGCAATTCCTATTTTATTAAAGATAACAATTAAAGCCAACAATAAAGGCTCGTTAGAAAGTAAATTTCCGCCACATTTATCATGAAGCTTAAAAGTTTTTCCCATTATAGAATCAATTTTTTCTTTTATCTTTTCTTCTAACTCTTGCTCAGTCATTCTTCTGTTCCTTATCATATGAATTTCAATATTACGTTCTTATCTATAGAGTTTAATATACTCTTCTGTGCTGGTGAGAGTTCTAATTGAACCAATTTAAACTTCTTTACGTTTCCAATCTTATCAATCATTTTCATCAAATCAGCAAGCATATCTATAGTAGCGTCAATCTCTACTAAAAAATGCTCTGTGAGATGCAAATCACCCAAAAAATGGGCTTTGGCTATTTTAGGCACTATACAATCCGGATGAAAATCTTTCGTGGCGCAGAGATTTCTGATAATATTATTACGATCTTCTATCCTTGCACCAATCATCGTTACATAACTTTTTATTGCGCCAAGAATTAAAGGGAAATTATGTTCATACTCTGTGCAATTTTTGTATTGGTCTATATCAACGTAATTGAATATGTGTTTAATATATAACAAGGTAAAAAATTTGCTTTTTTCATCTGCTGATGTATCTTCGTACGCCTTCTTCTGTGCATTAAGTAAGTATATCACTCTCTCTCGCAATCCAATAAGACTTGATATTGTTCCAAAAGCCATAGACTTTAAAAAGTTCAAATTATCGCGTAATTTACGTCTTTCTTTTCTCTTTTCCGCTTCATCTGCCCCATAATAGCGTGTTAAACGCCAAACCACTAACGGAATAGCTACCGTTCCTAAAAGAGGTATTCCGTAATCTTTCCACCAGATTCCGTTAAAGAGAAAGCAATTACATAATTTATCTAATATGCAGCAAAAACAGTCCATCATTTATCTTGCCTCATAATCTCTGACCAGTTTTTCAAACGTGCGGTCTATAGTTACGGTGTTATCCGGTATTAACAAATAATGCCACGCCTTACCGTCGTGCTCTTTTTCAAATTTTGTAGCAATTTCGCACCATTTCAGCGCCGCATTCTTCTTGGCTTGGACAGTCTTATCCGTTATTTGATTGTAGGCCTTGGTTTCAATCATATACTTGGCATCCACGGCTTCCACAATAAAGTCAGGATAATAATCGTGTAATTGGTGTTCATCATCCGGATATTTAATTTTGAATATTTCTCTGGCGCGATCATTGCTAGGCTTAAACCATTTCAGAACAATATTGGCATTTTCCAGAATTTCACAAAGGTCTTTTTCTGTTGATGAATCAAACTTTTGCTTATCAAACAGGCATTTCTTAAAGCCGGTAAATATCATATTTTTGATTTTGGACTTATCGTGAACAGAAGCGCGATAATCAAGCTCTTCTTGTCCTTCCTTTGCAATTAACTTATAAGATTCCGATGTTTGCGAACCATAGTCGTTATCTGTCTGGACTTTTAATGTCATCGGTGCAGGACGAACGTGTGTCTTCATTTGCAACATTATCTTATGGGCAATATCGGCACCATCAAAGAACAAGATTTTGCGTGTATTTTCTTCGCTCCCCGAATAAGAGTTAATATACTTAATTACTTGTCTAACCAGCTTTTGAATTAAGTCCGCATTTTCCTGATAGGAAATAATTGTTTCTTCAACGAGCGGAACCAGTAAATAGTGTGTAATATCTTCATAACGATCAAAAAATTCCGCACGCACTTCTTTGCGCTGATTTCCGATTATATCCTGAATAATCATTCTTTGCGATTCCGGTGTATAACCATCAAAATCAGCAGTATCTATGTCAAAATCATCAAAAGTGAAACTGCCTTCTTGAACATATCCCATAATGATTCTCGGAATATTGATTGTCAGTTTTACAAAGAGTTCCGTAAAGTTTTCAACCGATTGTTCAACATCAATCTGAGGTTCCAACGAAAGTTCCGAATTTTCAAGTGCTATATTTTGTAGCTTTTGTTTAGTAGCTTCCGCAATTTTCTCTTGATTATCCTTATTTTTCAATTCTTCCGGATTGCTGACATAACGGCTTCTTTCTGCAATGGCTTCTCTTATGGCATCGGTAATCTTTTTGTTATTTTCGTTGGTAAATACCGGCAAACTCTTTTGTTCCGGCTGTGGTTTAGGTACAATTACGCCGCCTTTCTGCACGATTTCATCAATTTTACTGGTGCTGGTGGTTACTGTTTTGCCAACCAAACCATTTTCGCTATTATCAATATATTCCTGCTGAAATTCAAAGGATTCATCGCGTGCGGCCTTAATAATATCGTTAAATTTATCGTGCGCAACGACGTGCAGGCGATCAATAGCGTCTTCACCAGTTAATTCACCAAAAGGTAGGCGTAAACCACGGCCGATGGATTGTTCTACCAAAATTTTTGAATCCGCCGTGCGGAGAGGTACGATTGTATAAAGGTTATTTACGTCCCAACCTTCGCCAAGCATATTAACGTGTATCACAATTTCAGTCGGCTCGTCGGTTTGCTCAATTTGTAGCAAACGCTGTAACATCTCATCTTTTAGTTCGCCGTTCTGTTTTGAATTAACGATAATTACCTTATCTTTGTAACGTCCCTCCTCAAAATCATCACTCTTTATCTTGGCTTCAATGGCTTCGGCATGAGCAATATCCTTGGCAATTATCATAATGAACGGTTTCACTAAACGAGCCTTTTTATTATCGGCATAGACCTGAAGCTCTGCTTTTAAGCTTTCGTGAACCTTTATACCATCTTTGATTTTCAGTTCTTCCAAAGTATCTTCGTCATACTGATTTTTATTAAAATTCGTCCGTCCGACAATCGCAGGTTTCTTAACATATCCATCAGTAATAGCGCGTGCGAGGTTATACTCATACGCAATATTTCTGAATGGTTTGCCTTTTGCACCTGTTGATTTAGCAGTTGCCGTAAGTTCAATACCTAATACCGGATTTAATTCGTTAATAGCAGCCATACCGGCATTTGCACGATAACGGTGCGCTTCATCCATAATCAGTACCAAATCTTTCAATCCGGAGAGATAATCAAAGTACGACTGTCCCAAATACTCGGCCATACGGCGAACACGAGGCATACCACGTGCGTCTTTATCCGAATCAATCTTGGAAATGTTGAAAATATTGATACGCAGGCGATCATCATTCGGATTATCAAACAAACCACCAACTTGGTCGTAATCATCACCGGTAATAATTTGCGGCGTTCCCACTTGTTCATTAAGTCCTGGAAATACGTATTTTGGCGTATTTGGCATAAAATCAGTCTTTAATTTGTTATAAATTGTTAAATTTGGCGCCAAAACCATAAAATTTTTGATTTTATAAACATCATGAAGATACGCAATCATCGCCCCCATTAAGCGTGTTTTACCAACTCCGGTTGCGATTGCAAAGCAAATACAAGGAAACGCACGTTCAAAGTCCTTAACCGACGGACAAACTTCTTGAATAAGTCTCAAAGCCTCGGTAGTGTCCATATTTTTAGCCAAGGTTATTTTTTCCAAGATTTGCACCAAAATATCCAAGCTGTCTACTTGTGGTTTTCGCAAGGAAAGCGCTTGATTAATCCTACGTTGTGTATCGTTCATTTCTATACCTTTTAGTATGTTTTCAATAATAAGGTATTCTATAAGAGATGTTTGATACTTGCAAGCGTTTGAGTCATTGAATCACAAGTTTATTTTTGATATTTTCTGCTGTTTTGCCACTTTCTGACATCAATAAAAAATCTCCGGCAATCATAACAACTGCCGGAGGGGTGTAAAAATTATTTGAGATACAAAGATGTATCACACATATTTATCTCTCAAATAATCTGTTTTCGCGCATTTTAAGGGGCGGAATAACGCTTTTTAAGGGTTACCACACCGCCTCAACAATCGCCGAACATTTCTTTATAAACCTTTTCAAACAGTTCAATCAGCTTGTCGCCTTCAATACCCAATTGCGCCAAAATGTTCTTTAACACGGAAATGGCTTGGTTATCGCTCTTGATTTGATTGTCTTTCTGCTCAATTTTGCTCTTTAACTGCTCAATTTCTATCTTCATCAGCTCAATTTGCTGCTCGGCGTCATTGTATTCCTGCTTATAATGGGCGACTTGTTTACGCAAATATGCCTTATCATAATTGCTTAAATCGCCGACAACCGACAGATATTTCTTGCCGGTATATTGCAAATAACGCATATTTCCTTCCATTGTTCTGGTTAAATACCCCAAACGCACAAGTCTGTTGACCATATTTTTAGCCGAAGTTGTTTGCAATCCGATGCTGTCTCCGAGATATTCGTTACTTCCGAAAAATCGGTGCTTCTCATTGCTTCTGAATTTAATAAAATCTAAAATTTGGCGCTCAGCCACGGTTATTTCACTTTTTTTTGACATCTTAATACCTCATAATTAATTTTTACAAAGATATTTATTTTTAAAATGAGGCAAATTTTCATTTGAGCAAAAATGATCCGGGAATCAAATAATGCCGGAATTCTGATTTCGGAATTAAATAATGCCGCAAATGCCAAAAATGAAATCAAATAATGTCGGTGCGGAATTAAATAATGCCTGTATCGGAACAGGATAATGCCGCTTTGGGAATCAAATAATGTCGGTGTGATTTGCTGAAATCCTTATCCGGTCGGACTTTTGAGGCAGTTTTTTCTTCCTATAATATAGTATAAAATATAATCTAAAGAAGAGCTATTATATAATAAGTTTTTTTGTTTGAAATTATAGCCTGTTTATATTGATCCCGGGGAAAATAGAGAAGCTTGTATAATTAGATCCCAGAAAAAGAAAAAGTTGCGCTAAAAGAAAAAGAGGTAAATGGGTGGGTAATAGAAAAGCCGCTGGGGTTCAGCGGCTTGGTGATACACTCAGAGCAATATAATTCCTGCAATTATATTTATCAGTCGGCTGACGTGTTTTATTTCCGGCAAAATTGCACTCAATCCGGATAAATAATTATGTGATGCAAAAATTAAGGAGCAAATTATGATTAAAAAGAAAATTAAATCTGCAAATACGCGCAAAATAGATGAATTAAACACGGCGATTGCCATAAATGACTTTAATGCCATGCACGAGATATTAATTACGGATATAGACGTGAATGTGCCGGATTCACATGGCGTCTTTCCGGCAATGTATGCTGTGGAATACGGCAACGCTAATGCCTTGATTTCACTTATCAGACATGGAGCTAATGTTAACGTGATCTACAAACAAACCGGATATTCGCTTTTAATGAAGGCATTATCGCAAAAACCAATCCCAAACCGCTATTTGATAATAGTTTTGCTCGTCAAAAATGGTTGTGACGTGAACATTATCGGTCATGACAGCAAAACAGCCCTTTATTTGTCAAAACTTTACCACCCTAAATACATAGATCTTTTGAAAAGATACGGTGCAGAATATTAAGAAATTCCGTTGATATACTAAATTATCGGTACAGTGAAATGATAATAACAACAAATTGCTTTACAAATTTACATTAATAAGGCAATTCATTTTATTGAACTTACAAAACTTTATTTGCTGAAGAACTTATTGAAGTCCGGAGCGAAGCTGAGTTCCAAACTCCAATCGCCGCCGTGGTGCGTTTCGTATTTATTGTGACGCAAAGGCACACCGTAAGCTGCTTTCAGCACAATGTTATATGGCAGTTGAACACGTAAACCGGCACCGGCCGAGAGCAAAATATCGCTGTTATTAAAGCCTTCTGCGCCGGCACCCGAGCCTTTATACGGATAAAGTGCTGCATAATCGGTAAACACAAACGGACGCACATATTCATCGGTGCGATACGCTTTATCACCGATTTTCAGTTCTTCCGGTGCTATCGGGAAATAAATTTCCGCACCGAGTTGATAGCCGGATTTAGCTGTCAGCAAACCTTGAGAATAGCCGCGCACCGTACCGAAACCGCCGGCAGACATTTGGTCGGCATACGGAATGACATCCTGAGGAATGTATTGATAATTACCGCGGAAATATCCCAAAATACGGTGTCCGAAGTCATGCAGACGCGTCATATATCCCTCAAACTTCCAGTAATCTATACGGTTTTGAAACCACGGTGCGGCATACGAAACGCTTTGTCCCAAATACCAAACGCCGTTTTGGGTATCATAGCGAAAGTTAAGTCCGGTTTTAAGTTCCGGTATTTTATCCTCATACAAATCTTCGCCGTCAAAACTGGTTACGGCACGCTTATAGGTAAAAGAAGTTGTGCTGTTTAATTCTTTATGCAATTCGCGAATAAGCGGGTGCGTGTAATAAAGTGAGTAGTTTTGTGAGCGGCTTTCAATGTTGAAATCTTTATAAGCACCGTGGCCGATTTCCGCCTCATTATGCGAGAAAGATGCACCGATGCGCCCGTCATATTTGTTTACCGGAATGTTATAATCCACAAACGGCGTCATTGAATAGCGGTTGGCATAAACGCCGGCCGTTAATTTATCGCGGTAACCGAATAAACTGTCATGTGAAGCAATCAAGCCGGCACGGTTTTTGCCGATGGTTTTGCGGCCGGAGTTATCGGCAACTGCCGTAACATGATACGGTGCTTTTTCTTCGGCTTTGATTGTTACATCGGTTGTTCCGTCCTTTTCTCCGGGGTTTAAATCGCCTTTGAGCATAATGCCGTCATTGTAGCGATTGTATATCAGCATATCTTCTTCAAGTTTTTGAACATTGAAGATTTCGCCTTCGTTTATATCCAAGCGGTCTTTAATATGAGATTCTTTAGTCCAACGATTGCCCTCGATTTTGACATCACCGACTTTACCTTCCATTACCGCTATCTTTAAAATACCGTTTTCAATAGTTTGTTCCGGCAGATAGGCACGAGCGGTTACATAACCCTTATCAAGATACATTTCATTGATATCGGCGACTAATTCCTTAATATCGGCCATCGTTAAATTGGTTTGTTCATAATCTTTCACAATATCGGCAATTTCTTCTTTAGTCAGGATTTCGCTGTCCGGAACTTCAATCTTTCCAATATACACGCCTTTGGTTTTATATTCCGACGGTTTGGCGCGTTCGGTTGCTTTTTGGCGCTTTTTTGCCGTTGTTTTAGCTTTTTGCTCTGCCCCCAACTGACGATTTTCATAATCACGCAACCCTTGTTTTTCCATTTCTATGCGCTTGATATCCTCAATATCCTGCTGTTGCACCGTGCCAAGTTGTCCGGCAATACCTTGCGGAGTTACTTGCGCCGATGCGGTTGAATAAGAGGCTAAAACTAATAAAGAGCTTGATACTGAGATTAATAGATTTTTTTTCATATTTGCAGTCCGATATTGTTTAATTGATGGCTTATGATACAGATAAATTTAATTTATTTCAATGAAAATTAACTAATTATTAAAACTGCTTAACAAAATGTTAAAATATGTTGAAAAAACGCCTGAAATATAGTATGCTTAGAAAACTTTTATTGAACTTTACAAACAAATCGTTGTTTGCAATCAAGGTAAAATTGATATAAACAGCCGACATTAAGGGATTACGCCTATGCCAAAAGCCGCAAGAAACAAAAAAATTCAAAATAAAAAATCACAGGAAATTGTATTCAAAAAGCCATCATTATTCCGTAAAGTTGTGTCGTTTGTAACGGCATACAGTATGATGTTTTTGAATATCACACCGGTATTTGCAACAAATATTACCGGTGTTGCAGGTAATAACGGCGTTTATAACATTGATGCGGCAAAAGTTTCCGGCAGTACGGGTTTTAGGCAATATACGGATTTTACCCTTGATAACGGCGATGTGGCGAATTTAAAATTTGATCAGGGTTATAATAAATTTGTAAATATGGTGGATAATCAGGTCAACATCAACGGTATAGTCAACACGGTTAAGGGCGAGGCATTTTATAACGGGCATGCGATTTTTGTTTCTCCGAACGGCATTGTGGTCGGGGCGTCAGGTGTTTTGAACGTCGGCTCGTTGACAATGGCAACACCGAGACAAGATACCTATGATGACCTTAAACGTGCCTATAACGGACGCGTAACTTATGATATTGCAGATTATGAACACGGTGCCGAAAAATATAATGAATTATTGCAAAAGTCCGAAGGCATGATTACCGTAAACGGTAGGATTATGGCCAAAGAAAATGTCGAACTTTACGGTAAAGATATTAAGGTTTTCGGAGAATACCAGGAAAATAGAGGAATTGTGGCCGGTGTTAAAAACCAAAGCAAAATCACCACACAAGAAAAGGCCAAGCAAGTTTTTGACAGTTTGGTGCAAAATAACATAAAAGATGCCGATAATTTCAGTCTGGAAGGCGGAAAAGTTAAAATCGTTGCCCATAAGCGCGACGGTTTTGATTCCGATAACGACAAAACATTAGATGTCAGAGTTGATATTAAAGAGGCAAACATAGGTGCTAATGAGATAGATATTTCGGCAACTGCCGAAGTTGACAGACACCAAAGAGTGGATTTAGCCAAAGCTACCGTTAATGTTGTCGACCGTTCAAATATAACCGGAGATACGGTTTCGCTCACGGCAAAATCAACCCAGAAAAAAAGTTTTGATTTGGCTAATCCGGTTGAAGACGGCGAATTTATTATCAATGTTTTGGAAGATGCGGTTTGCACACCTGACGCGAACACACCGGCGTTGACATCTCTTTGGGGGGTTGCCGGTAAGGCTGAAGCGGAAGTGAATATTTATGGTTCAATTATAAACGCCTTAAAAGCAACGGCATCCGATGCTCAAAATCCGGATTTATCCGTTTACATTCATGCCGAAGCATCAAGCGAAACCAGTGAAAATGCAAACTTTTTAACGCCTACCTTAGTAGAATATATGTTCAGCGGTGATTCTTACTTCGAAAAATATTTTAGCTCTGATGTATATGACAAGTTTGAAGGTGCCAGAAGTTCGGCAATCGTTAATGTTGACAGTTCAACAATCAATGCCGTCGGCAACAATGCCAAAAACATTGAAATCTCAACCGACACTTCGGCAAGCTTGGATGCCAATAACCGAATACTTGCTTTTGCATTGCCTATCGGTATTTACGCTGTCGGAAGCGATACCGTATCAAAAGCCATCGTCAGAGAATCCGCCTTAAATGCAACCAACGGTGATATTGATGTAACGGCCGTTTCTACCAACGAAAATTCTACGGTTTTCACCTCAGACAGTCTTTTCTCAATTCAGCTTGAAACCGGTTTATATGCGTTGTTTTTGAATAATACCGTTAAAACTGATACTCAAGCCGAAATTCTGAACTCTACCGTTGAGACAGATAATTTGAGCGTGTTTGCCACCAATTTATCTGACAGTTATGCCGAAATTTCCATGGAAGCGGTTGCCGGCGAGAAAAATGCAGCAGATGCCGAAGCCAACGGAAACAGTGCCTTTTCCGGCTCGGCTATACTCAACCGCTCAAATAATACGGTAACGGCTCTTATCAAAGATAGCAATATCACAACCGAGGAAGATACAACGGTTTTGGCGCAAAGTTTACACAAAACAGAAAATGCGCCGGACGGCAGTGTTCTGGATATGATGGTGCAAAAGCCGAAAACCTTTGACGCGGAAATGAATAAGGCATTAAAAGGGGTACAGGATAAATTCTTTAAGCATAATATATTCAATAAAATAAAAAAGGTAAAGCTTGAACCGGGGAAAGACGGCGAAAATGCGGCTGTTGAAATCGGCGGTGCGGTTGTTCATAACAATACAAACAATACCACCACCGCAAAAATAGAGAATTCCACGGTTAAAGCAAAAGGTGATGTAACGGTCAGAGCCAATACGGTTGATTTGGTAACTAATACCGCCACTTCGGATACACAAGGCGAAGCAAACTACGGTGCCTCGGTTGCCGTTATTGTCAGCGAACAGAATAATACGACCAATGCCATTGTAGATAAGTCCAAAGTTGAAGCGGATAACGTTACGGTTGATGCCACCACCGAGTTGCCGATGAATATCGGAAGTTTGACTTTCGGTTTGAGATTTCCTTTCAAAATTATGGGTATGGACAGCTTTTTTGTCGGCGGCAGATTTGCTTCGGAAGCCAACGGCAAATGGGATACTTCACCGGCTTTACCGAAAACGGATGATACTGCCCCTGTTTTTGAATTATCCGGAATAGCCGAACAAAATCTCCTGACAAGTTATTCCGCTTTGAAACCGAAGTTCAAAATGGCCGGTTTCTTCAATAACATGGCGCAAACCAATTCCTCTGCCGGAAAGTTGTCGGGTTCGGTTTCCGTGGTGTATAATGAAGTTAATACAAACACTTTGGCGGCAATTCAGAACGCTTCCGAAATTACGGCAGACGGTGATGTTGATGTTAATGCGGTGAATTCGGTTATCGGCTATAACGGCGCCGGTCTGGTTGATATTTTGGTAAAAACGATTAACTATAAACTTCCGGGGCAACAAGATTGGGTATATGAACCAACGGTTGACGGCGGCACAGCCGGTATCGGAGCTAATTTTGTGTGGGATGAATATACCAATAACGCAACTGCCTTAATTGATAATTCAACGGTTAAGGCCGAAGACGGGAACATAAATGTTGACAGTGCCACCGAGCAATCTTATATGAACATCATTTTAACCGGCGGCAAATCGGAAAGCCTCGGTGTTGACGGCTCTATTCACGTTCAAAATATCAGCGGCGACACCATTGCCAAGATATCAAACATAACAGATGATAATACGGTTATTGCCAAGAATATTGATGTAAACGCCGGTAAAGCCACCATCAGAACCACCGGCGGAATTATCAAAAGAGATGATAATACCAATGAAATAGTCTGGAAAAAACAACTAAAATTAACGAAAGAAGAAGAGGCAGCGCTTGTTGATAAGCAAATACTGTATATAAGAGAAGCTAAAGATGAAATTACCAACATCATTGTTCAGGGCGCATTAACCCAACAAAAAGAAGAAGTTGAAAGTGCTCAAGAACAGCAAAGCTCTTCGGGTATTGCCATCGGTGCCAGCGTAAACGTTACTTCAATTGACCGAAACGTTAAAGCAACCATTGAAAACTCCGAAGTTGAGGCTGATAATTTGGTTGTTAATGCCGCGACTTATAATCAAAAATTTAATATTGAAGCTTCCGGAGCATTTTCGGGCGGTGTAAAAGAAGAACAGAAAGATGCCGGAAATCTCCCGCAAAATATAGAGAATGCTCAAGATGAAGATGATGCAAAATCTGTTGACAGTTCGATATCAAGTAATGCCGACGATGGTAGCGATGATGGTAGCGATGATGACGAAAACGAAAACCTCATTAACAATCTGCTGAACAATAATAACAATAACCAAAACGATGATGACGAGAACATTATACAGAAAATATTGGGACAATTCTCGCTTTCGGTTGCCGGCAGTGTTGATGTTGCCAAAGATGATACCAAGGTAGAAGCTTCCGTCAATAATTCCGAATTAAATATCGGTGACAGTTTGGCGGTGAATGCTCATCGGGAAGCCAAAAGCATTCTCTTGGGCGGTGCTGTTGCCAAATCGAATAAAAACGGTGCCGGTGCGGCCATTGCCTACAACAGTCAGTCCGGCTCCGTAAAATCAATCATCAATAATTCGGATATTGAATTTTCGGGGAATAACTCCGCATTAGCCGTAGGTGCAGATAACAAAAATTGGATACTTAATATTTCAATCGGTGCCGGCGCTTCCGTTAACAGCGATGAACAAAACCAAGGCTTCCAATCTGCTGTCGGCGGTTCGTTGAATATGAATACCTTAAAGCCGGAAATTGTGGTGGCAATAGAAAATTCAACCGTCAAGGCCGATGATTATGCCAAACAAGTTGATGTTGATGTGAGTGCTAAAAATGATGTTGATATCTATAACATTGCCGGCGGCGGTGCTTATCTGTCCGGAAACGGTTCCAACGGTGTCGGTGCGGGTGCCGCAGTCAATTACAATAATGTAAAAAATAACATTGCGGCTTATGTTGCCAATTCGACCTTGGAAAATATAAACAAATTAAGCATTTTAGCCGATGCCGACAACAACTTAAGCGATTTTGCGATTGCCGGTTCTTTGGTTACCGGTTCCGAATCCGGTTGGGCTTTTGACGGCAGTGCCAATATCAATTACATTCATGATACCGTTAAGGCCGGAATTTTGGGTTCAACCATAACGGCAACGGATGACATTGAAGTTAAAGCAAACACAAACACCGATAACCTTGATGCCGCCGGAACCATCAATATTTTAACAACCGAAGGCGGTGCCGGTGTCGGCGGCGATGTTGTGGTTAATTTATTTGAGAATGAAGTAACGGCGGAAATCGGGGATTCTTATACGGTCGGTGCCAATTTAGTCCCTGTAACCGATCGGCACACCGATATTTTAACGGCAAAAGATATTAAAGTTGCCGCCACCTCAACCGAAAAGGTCAACAACATTTTGGCCGGTGCGGCCGTGGCCACCAAAGGCGCATTTTTGATGGCCGCCGCCAATGTCAATGTTAATGTTATTGATAACGTCGTAAAATCCTATGTTTCCGGCAATTTGGGAACAGGCAGAAGTACTAATTTGATAAACAGCTTAAATGTTGCCGCCTATGATGAAACAACCATTTATACGAGAGGAGCAACCGTCAGCGCGGCTTTGAGCGAAGAAACGACCGCCGTTATTGCCGGCTCGGTTAATGTTGATAAACTGGAAAAGACGGTTGAAGCTAAAATTACCAATTCAAAAATTAAAGCCAAAGGCGATGTAACGGCCTCTGCCGCCGCCGTTAACTCTATGGGCGGAACCAAGGGAGATGATAATAAATATTCGCGTGATGACGTAACTTCGGCAGCATACAGAGATAAACTGTTGCATAAAAATGCTGACGGTTCGTATGACGGATTGAATATGAAACAAGACGGTGACGGTTATGTTTCCTTAGACCAAGACAGCGATTTCTGGAACTGGAATATGTTCTTTGATATTGCCGGCGGTTCCAAAGCGGCCGTTGCCGGTGCCGGTATCGGAAAAGTTATTGAAAATACGGTAACGGCGGAGATTAGTAATTCTGATATTACTGCCGATAATTTGTATGTTTTGGCAGATGATTACTCTATCAAGAACATTATTACCGGCAACATCAGCGGTTCGTTGAAAGGCAGCGTCGGTGTATCAATACTTTATACCAAGGATAACAGCACAACCAGTGCATTGATAGACAACGGTTCCAAACTGGATATTCTGCATAATCTGACGGTAGATGCCGCCAACCGAAAGGATAATCATCAAATATTGATTGCCGGTTCCGGTGCGATGAAAGGTTCACTTGATGCCAATATTGCCATAAACGATGTTGAAGATAAGGTTTACGCAAAGATTGATAACGGAACTACCGAAAAAGATATCGCGGCCGAAAAAGCTATAATCTCGGCGAATGAGGATATAAATGCCGCCCATATTGTCGTATCCGGCGGCGGTGCAATGAACGTTGCCGTGGATGTTAACCCGATTGTAAATACCTACAACGCCACGGTAGAATCTGCCATTAAAAACTCTAAAGTTAAAGATGCCGCTATTGACATGGATGCACAAAACACAGCAAACACTTTAGATGTTTCGGCCGGTGTTGCCGGCGTTGCCAAAGGTTTTACCGGTGTCGGCGTTGCTATTAAAAACAATTATACAGGTAATATCAAGTCATATATTGATAACGCCGTTATAAATACGAACAGAACAATAGATATTGATGCCAATTCGGTTATAAACTCCAACAACTGGATTGTCGGCGGAGGTGTTGCCGGTCAGGGCGCAACACTTATTACCAATGTGCTGTTGAATGATGTTAATTCCACTCTTGAAGCCGGAATTAAGAATTCCGATATCATCAAAGCCGGTATAATCAGCATAGACACCAACAAAGATAAAACCGACCACATTGACAACAATGCCATAGCATTAGGAATTGCCGGACAAGGCCTTGATGCTGTGGTTAATGTTATTGATAATGAGTTTACCAATACCGTAACCTCTTACGTTGATAACACGAAGTCAACCGAGATTGGTGCGCTTGAAGTTTATTCCAATTCAGACAGAAGAACCAACAATATTAACTTCGGTTTATCGATTACCGGACAAGGTGTGGGCTTAGCCGGTAATGCCGTGGTTAATGATATTAATTCAACCACACGCTCGTATGTTGATACCAAGTCAAAGACCTTAAACGTTGACGGTCAATTAAACGTCAATTCCAAGGATTTAACCTCCGCTCGCAACAGTGTGGTTATGGGCAGTCTTGCCGGTATAGGCGGTTCTATCGGAGTTAATGTTAATTTATATACCGCCAACAATTTGGTTAAATCTGAGATTTTGTCGGCTAAAAACGGTCAAATTAACGCCGGCTCATCTTCATTGAATTCCGAACTTGCCAATGCTTTGGATAACACTCAACTAAACGTATCCGTGGGGTTGGCATCTTTACCGATTGATGTTCAGGTTATCAAAATCGGCACACCGAGCGAAACATATTCTAAGGCCGAACAAGTCAGCGATGTCGATAAGTATATCAGCAATATATTCTCACGGATACCGCAGGGATTATCTACAGCAACAACTGCGAGCAATAATCTTAAAAGCGGTGCCGTTTCAAGCGTTAACGGTAATCTGACAACTGAATTTAATACCGCCATAAACGCTACAAGCCGGCTGAACGGTCTTAAAAAAGAGCAAAAAGACGGCAAAACGATTGATGTTCTTACAGATCGGCTGGATTTGAACAGTTATAACGTTGTAGCAACCGGTGCGACCATCGGTGTCGGCGTCAGAGATGTTCAGATTGCCAATAACACCGTTGCGGAAATCATAGGCGGAAAAGTTGAAAGCGCGCAAGCCGATGTACTGTTAAACGCCAATTCAAATGCCAATGTTTATATGGGTAAAGTAAACATGGAAGCCTCCGGTGCACAGGTTTCGGGCGGCTCCGACATATACGAGAATTCTTCGGAAACACTGGCACAAATTAAAAATGCCGAAGTCAAGGCCGATGATATCAGTGTTAATTCAAAGTCCAAGAGCAAGGCTACCATTGATACATCACACGTTGCCGTTGCAATCGGCGGTGTTGTCAATGTGGACTTAGTGGAAGCCAAAGATACGAATAAAACCGTTTCGCTGATTACCGGCAACACAAATATCAATGCAAAAGGTAAGCTGACGCTTCATTCGATGGTTGATACAGATTTGCAATCGCTGAAGCTTTCGGTTCCGGTTCAAGGGGCAAGCATTGTTTCGGTTTTGAAAAACGAAGCAACCGCAAATACAATTTCCCGAGCCATCATTGAGAATGTCAACGGAAAGATTAATACCGGGAACATTGATATCGTAACCGATTATGACACTATGAGCGTAACCGCAAGATCCAATATTGTTTCGGTTAAAGCGATAAATATTGCCGAATACAATGAATCCGGCGCATTTATGAACGCTGACTTCAAGTCCGGTATTGACAGTCCGGATGGGCTGACTTTGGTAAACAAAGGAACAACCAATATTATAACCGCCCGTGCCAACAGTTCAAAAGATATCTTAGCATACGGCAGAACGCATGACGTTACCGTTCAAGGTGTGGGAATATATACCGGAGCATTTGCCAATGCCGAGAACACTGCAACTTCGGCAACGGTTTTGAAAGCCAAAGATCATACGGCCAATAGGTTAAATATTGACCAACATTTGAATTCTAAGGCCAAAGCCGATGCCAATGGTACCAAAGTAACGGCGGCCGGCGTATATGCCGTTGCCGCTGAAGCTACGGATAAGAGCAAGATGACACTTGATGTCGGCGGTAAGAATACCATTTTGAACCGAGCCGATATCAAAGCAACTCATAACGCCACCTCAGATGCCGACTTGAAAGCATTTAATCTCGGTTTACTCGTTGCCGGTGCAAGATTAAGACTTGACAGCGACATGGAAGCCGACACTATTGCTAATATCGGCGGAAACTTTAATGTCGGAGATGGTCTTGCCAATGTTGTGATAACCACAAACAGAGAGGCCAAATTAAATAAATCATCCGGAACCGGCGGACTTATCAATGTTGCCGATACCGGTGTGTCTAATACCCTTAAAGGCCAATCGATTTTGAATTTAAGCGGGTTAAAATCAAGTATCGAGAACAAAAACAGAATGTTCATATTGAACCAATCTCAAAACAACTATAACGTAAAAACGACAGACGGTTCGGGCGGAGTTATCAATGTTTCGGATACAAGTGCCACCTCTTCGTTTAATACCACAACCGAAACAAACATTGAAAATTCCGACATCAACTCGTTGTCTGATTTTACTATTTATACTAAGGACACTACCTCTGTTGAAGATGATGAATCAAACGGCGGCGGCGGATTTATAGCGTATGTGGCAGGAAAGGCCAACAACAGCTATGCCTCTAACGCCAATATTAATATTAAAAATTCGAACATAAAAGCCGGTGATATAAAAATGCAGGCGAGTTCAGGTATTGGCACAAAAGATTTGAAAGAAGTTACCTACACCGGTAATGTCGGAGGGGTTGTTGCTTTTGAAATTATTGAGGTTACCAACACAATTACCGATACCAGTGAGATAAACTTCAAAAATTCGGTATTGGAAGCAATGCATAATGCAATTCTTGAAACTTTCTCCTCTAATTACTTTAGGCAAAAGATTGAATCCGGCGCTTACGGATTGGCTTCCAAGGCCTCCGGAATATCGCATTTGAATGTAACAACCAACAATAAAATTGCAATGGATGATAAATCGGCAATCTTGGCCAATAATGAACTTGAAATTGATTTCAATTCCGGAAATAATTTATTATCAAGTGTTAAATCGGATGTCGGTAACTTTGCGGGTGATCCGGTAGCAAAATCGTATATTGATTTCAAAGTTAACAATACACTTGAAAACAGTGGTTCACTCACTGCCGGTAATATGCTCGATATTAATTTTATGCCGGGTTCAAACAATTATTTGACTCAGTTTTCCGAATCAATAAGTACAGCTGCAATTGCGTCCACAACAGAAGATGGTAAATTAACCAAAATCGTTAATAACATAATTGACAACAAAGCCAATGCCTATATAACTTCGGGAAAAGATATAGATATCAGATATTCAGGCGGCGACGGTCAATTGAATTCTACCATTCATTGGATAACCAAAAGCATCTGGGGCATTATTAATAATTCCGGAACATCGGTAAACATAGACCTTCATAACAATCATAGTTTGAATAACAACGGTAAAATCACCGCCGGCGCAAGCAATTCAAAATATATGAAAATCAACCAAGACGGCACAATTGATAAAACGACGCTTCAGGGCTTTTATGACGGCGATTATATTTTAAATGACGGCGAGTTTATCGACGGTGCGAAGCTAAAAGAACAAATACTTGCTGAAATAGATACCGAGTTGGAAAATGTTAATAATGATATTGATGAATACAGCCATGCACTGGAAAATGCCGATACGATAATTGCTTCTCTTGTCGAACAGAAAGCAGATACACAAGCCGTAATCAATGAACTCAATTCGCTTATTAAAAACGGTGCGGTTTTGCTTGAATCCAAAACAGGCGGAAGCGGAATATATGAAGGAATAAGCGCATTTGACCAAAAAATACAACGTGATATGGGATGCATCAGATATACCAATAATGATCCAGGGGCAAGCAGTAAAATAACGCAGACCCAATATAATACAATGATGAAAGATTATGTTGCGGCTCTCGGCGAAAATGAAAATCTGACAATGGCAGACTTCTTGAGCACATCGGATTACGGTTTCTCAAGTGCCCAAAAGACAAATATCGTAAACGGATACAACGACGTTACAAGCAGACTTTCGACTACGGCACACGGCTTTACCAAATATATCGGTAAGGACGGCGTGACCTACATCGCGGCCATAAACCCGACAGGCACGGGAACCGCGCAATCTTGCGATAATATCATTGATTTAAACAACAAAATTGAAAATATAAATAATCAAATTCAAAATGTTGAGTATGTAAAAGCTAACGGCGATGAAATAATCACAGGACTAGTAACCGAAAGAACAAAAATTTTAAACGAATATAATACTGTATGGGATACACCTGCAAGTGACTACAATTATTCAAGCGGCGATTATTCTATCGTATTTAATGATATTCGCGGTTCAAAAGATGCCAGAATAACCATAAACGGTTTAACAAACGGTAATATTACCGGTACCGGAACCATCAATATGACCAAATCCGGTTTGCTGGTAGATAATTATTCAACGCGCACATTGGTATTTAATAATATTAATACCGATACCAAAACCGCGACAAATAACTTTATGGTTAACGGCAAGAGCCAAGCGGAATTTGCCGATAAATCTCAAGCCATAAGCGGACAGAAGGTTTATGATTATTTCTATCCGATGACGATTCTCGGAAAAAGTAATAAGCCTTCTTTTGATAGTCTTCCGACCACAGGGGTTCATTTTGTTACAAACAGCACAGGTATTGTCGGAACAACTATTAACAACTATTATGACAACAATCATCCGCTGGCCGATACGTTTGATATACCGAACCCGACAGTTGCCCTGGATATTACAATTAACGGTGATATCAATACGGATGCCTTAAATATTTCAAACGAAAGCGGAGACATTTCAATCACGGCTGAGGAAATGGTAACCACCGACTTAAATCTGTCGGCAATTAACGGACAAATCGATATCAATGTTCATAATGATAAAGATAACGCTAAGGTTACCGTTCGCCCTGATGATATGATTTTTGCAGCCAACGGCATAAACATTGATGCTGATACTGTTGATATAACAAATAGCGGAAAGACTAATATGAAAACCGGCTATTCGGTCAGAGGAATTACCATTACCGATGATATGCTGAAAGAAGAAAACTTGGTGGTTGATCCGACAACTGGTGAAAAGAACTTGATTAATTTAAGCGATAATCAATTGGAATCATTTGTTCGTGACGAATACAGGCAGGGAAATATCAAAGCAATTTATAAAGATGGTCAGATATACCTTTATAACTTACCTGAGCTTAAAGCCGATAACGGTATCACCATTACGGCAAAAAGCGGTAAAGTTGCACCGGATGCGATGATATCAACAGGCAATCAGTCTATAACAATCAATAACCAAACAAGCAAGCCGCTGATCGTCGGAGATATTAAAAATATCTCGGTTGCCGGAGGTGCTGATAAACCGGCATATGCCACAACGCATGAGGTGGTACGTCCGAAGATTGACATTACCTCAAACGGTAAGGTTTCCATAAGCGGAGCACTGATAAACGGTATTGACGGCAAGACCGGCGAAGCAATAGAAAACGGCAAACTGAGTGTTACTGCTAAAAATGGTGTTGAGGTAGCCAAACATCAAACGTATGATTCTATTTTAGCCGGTGGTTCGGTTGATATTACCAATAACGGCAACGGAGTTGTTAATATTTACGGCAATATTACCAACAAGAAAGGCAATACGCAATTATACGGTTCTGACGGCATATCTCTCTACGGAAGAATACATAGTATTGACGGAGATGTTACGATGACGGCAAATAAAGGTGACTTGCTGTTGGCAAAAGGTTCGCAGATTCATGTTGATAATGGTAATCTCGGCCTGTATCAATACGACTTGCACGGCAATTTAATCAGAAATGGTCAGATTATACTTCGTAAAGGGGATTTAACGGCCTACAGTCTCGGGACGGAAACAGATAACGGTCTTATATTCGGCAAAGAGTTCATTTATGAAAATAACTTGGAAGATTTAACCTCTTTGTATAATAATGAGCCGGAAATTGAGTATATTGTCAGCAAAGATATGGATTTCGGCTACGATGTATCCAAAGACAAAGGCTTGAATTCAAATGTGAAAATCTTAAGAATGAACCGCAACGGTGCACTTATCGTTAACGAAGGCGGTTTGAACGTCGGCGATAAAATTGATGTTTCATTACGTTTTGACGATGTTGATGTAACGGTTCAATGCCAAGTGAGCAAAGTTGAAGGCAATTTGGCACAAATCAAGTTTAAGAACTTGGCGAAAGAAGTTGCCAACAAAATCACTTATCGCTACATGAGATTGGCGAATAGATAAGAATTACGTTCGAAATGAAATAAGAAAAAGTCGGTCATTGTCATGAGCTGGTTAATCTTGAAGGATTAGCCGGCTCAGTTATTTTTACACCTTTATTTTCTGATTATTTCCTCGCTACTAAACAATACGATAATTACAAAAAAGAAATTGCCCTCTTGTAGATTATAGAAACAAAATCCCCCAAATCCGAATCGAAAATGCCGATTCGGATACCGATTCGCGCAGTTTGTTTCAAAATGCTATAAAACAAAACACAAGCAAATAAAACTTGATAAAACTCAGTAAAACTCAAAAATTTTTTATTTCTGATATTCTGGAAGTTATTGTTTTCCCATGCAAAAGTTAAGTCAGAGAGCAATGGTGCTCTTGGATTTTTTTACGAAAGGAATACTAAAATGAAAAACTTTTTGAACAAATATAACGCAACCAAATTGGAAACCACCAAAGATGAAAGCCAACTTTCTTTAGACGGTTACAAACGCCGTATTTTGAATTTGCTGGATCAGAATATGATTCACTTCAAAAATCACTCGTGGAACCTCTCTAACCGCATGAACAAACTGATTATTGACGGCGAAAGCAACTCTGTTTTCACGCTTCGTTTAGGCGGCAAGCGGATTGTACGCTACTCTTTGGAGTATTTGAACGACCAGCAGAAGCTTGAGTTCTTGTCTGACTTTTATGAAAGCGTTAAGCAAGGCGATTTTGATGAGGAAATCATCAACTTTATTGCCGGTGAAAAGGAAAAGGCATATCGCCGCAAGCAAGAAAGCAACGCCAAACGTCGTGAGAAAAAGCGTGCGTCTTTCGCGGTGACGGAAAGCAGACAGCCTAACCCGATGCAAGTCAGATTTGACGACACCATTGAAACAAAATCGGTTTATGTTCCGCGTTACGAAACACTTTAAGGAAAGGAGACTACTATGCATTACTTAGTTGTGGCAAAAGTTAAGGACTATCCGGATGATAATAAACTCATCAGTAGTTTAACAAGGCAAACCGACATTATTGGTAAAATGGACTTGGGAAATGGCAAATGGGAAAACATAATCGGTGAATTTCCGTCTTTTTGGAAATATTCTTTTATGTTTCCCAAGCTCAGTATGACATTGTTTTATGAAATGCTTGGCAATTATGGTAAAGACGTGCCTTGTGAAAGTAAAAAATACACCAACGAGGAACTTAATCAAAAGCGGAAACAGTTCATTCTTGAGCACGGTTTTTGGGTAGATGATGAAAATGACGATGTTTATGCCAAGGTTTCCGGACACTTTGATTACATCATCCCTGGCGAAAAGTACGACATGGGAACAGAAGAACAAAAGGCAAAATACAAAGATGTTATCGCTAAATTCGGTAAAGTTGATGTTTTTGTTCTGCCGGACTACGAATGTCGTTTTACAAACCATCGTGATGTTGAGTGCCCATTTGAAGATGATGACGAAGTTTGGGTTCTTGACGGCTACACGTATTGTAATTGGTAACTTTTGAAAGGAGGAATGACATGCATTACTTAGTTATCGCAAGAGTTAAGGATTATCCTGATGTTGAAGAAGTTATGGAAGCTTTAACCTATGATTATCCTGCAAAAGACGATTACTCGGGAAAATGGGTAAAAACTTATGACACTCTTGAGGAGTTTATCGCTGATTACAAAGATGAAATCACAGAGAACATAGACGATGAAGATTTTAGTTTTGATGAAAAAGTATCGGAATATATGGATTCTAACGGATTTCGTCTTGGATTTGATGGCAAAGTATACCAAAAAGATTCCGCTCATTTTGATAACTGTGTTTTTGGAGGACGCTACATAAACAAGAATATGTCGTGTGTAGCACCTTACAAAACGGTGACTGACGAATACGTAGATGCGGCGGCATATGTTTTACCCGGGTACAAATTTTATTATACCGACGATAACAAATGTCCTTTTGCACTAGATGATTTGGTTTACATCATAGACGGACATAACTGAAAACAACGCCAACAAAAGAAGGGAGCTAAAAAGCTCCCTTTTTCTATGAACCCTGCCGGTTACCGGATATAAACGCCTGCAAGTCTTCCAAACGATATTTAACTGTTCTGCCGATTTTAACAAACGGCAAGCGGTGCGGGTATTGGCTACGCCAGCGCTCCAATGTATTCGGCTTTAGTTTCAAATACGCGGCGGCTTCTTCCGTGGTTAAAAGTTCCGATGGTTGCTTATGTTTCGGCTCTTTTGGCTCAAAATCATCATCTTTGTGTTGCTTTTGCCTTATTTTTTCTTCCAAGCGTTCAATTGCCCGACTTTGCAGAGTGTAATTCTTACGCATTAAGGCGTCTTTCAAGATGCGATAACACATATCAATATCCTTAAAACCATCACAATCAAACTTTACATCTATATTGGTTTTAAGCCCGAAATCAACGTTTGTGAACCAAAACTTGTTTTTGAATATAGCATTATTGAAAAGGGTACTCCCTAAGAACTGGTTATCGCGAAATGAAACTTCCGTTTCAAACAGTGCGCCACGAAAATCAATATCGTGATGGTCGTAATCTTTATTAACGCGAACTTCTTCACCACGAAAGTAGAAATAACCATCTTTAGCCGGTTTAGTACGAATGTGATAAAACGATAGTCCTTTTTTATAAATCACATTGTCAAAGTTGGTAACTCCGTTGAAAACCGAACGCATAAACGATGTATCTTCGTGAAATACACACTTTTCAAAGCTGGTGTTGCCTGAAAACTCGCATTCCGTAAATATCAGTTTAGAGTAGAATTCCGTTTTGCTTAAATCCAAATCCTTGAAAATGCACTGATAGAACTCAATTTCCGGAAAACCGCTGGTTGCAATTTGGCGAATCTCTTCGTTGCTGACATCGCTGAAATCAAGCATATCAAAATACGCTATGCCTTTTGCGCGGAAATAATCTGCATCAAAGTGCTTTTCTCTGTTATATTTCTTTGCCATGGCGGTGCTCCTTATAAATCTATGTAAAGTTTATTTTAATTAGTTAAATCGTAGTTATACTAATAAACAAATAATGAAAATAAACCTAATCTTTGCCGATTTTGATCATCTTTTCGACGGTATCGTTCAATTTATCGCGCAGATGCTCAACGCCCAAATTGACGTACACTTGCGTACTTTGGATGGTTTTGTGAGTTAAGGCACGTTTTACCATAAAGGCGTCGGCGCCGTTGGCGATAAGGTATGTAGCCAAAGTGTGGCGCATGTCATGTACCCTAAAATTACTTATATTGGCTTTTTTCATCAAAACATACCAAGCCGTCTTGATATCAGTCAAATGTCCGGTTTTTGATGTTTCGGAAGGGAATACCCATACATCATCCGCATATTTCTTGCGTTCTCTCAAAATATCCATAGCCGGTTCTGCAAGAGCTACCGTTACATTATCGGCGGTTTTGGTTTGCGGTATTTTCCATACTTTTGCCGACATATCTATATCTTCCCATGCCATTGTCAAAACGTTTGACTTACGTGCTCCCGTATATAACAGCATTAAAATGGCGTCGCGCGTTGTTATATTATCGTATTGAAGCAAAACATCCATAAATCTTTTCAGTTCCTCATGGGTTAAATATCTGACGCGTGCTTCTCGTTTGTTGAGTTTGACGGCAACCGCAGGATTTAAGCTCTTATACTTTCCTTCCTTGATGGCGTAATTTATCAAAGTCCGTACAAAAACAATAGCGTGGTTAGCAATATAACTTCCGTGTTCGGCAGTAATTTTTCTATGTAAGGACTTCAATTCTTCTGAAGATATATCTTTGACAGCCTTTCTAGCGACTTTCTGTAATTTGGTTTTCCATATGTTCTTATAATTATAAAGTGTTTGCGGACGCAGAATATCTTCTTTTTCGTTCATGAAATCCTTATAAATCTGCTCCAAAGTCAGTTTATTTCTATATTTGCTTGAATTAAGTTCTTCGCCTTCGTTAAGTTTCGTTTTCAGTTTGACTGCGGCTTCGCGTGCCATTTCCGGTGTGAGTAATTTTTCCAGATCACCTAAAAATATACGCATCGGTTCGCCATTGACACGCTTGTATAAGTAATAACTTTTCTTTCCGGCAGGGGTTACCTGTAAGATCAGACCATTTTCTACCGAATCGCGGTAAAAGGTCCGTTTCTTGGGAATCGGTAAACTTGCAATAAAAGTTTTTGTCAGCTTAACTGTATTCTGCGCCATTTTAAAACCCTCTGATTTTCGTGTGCCGGTCACACGCTGGTCACACGTTTTTGATCAAATTTAATCCAACTCAGTAAAAGTTGTCAATATAAAAAAATTCGATTAATCTATTGACTTTTAACACTTTTTAACAGAAAATGGCATCGAAATCCCGGTCGGTAAAACCCTCTGGCCGTGGCTACGGATCAGAAGGTTGTGAGTTCGAGTCCCGCCGGGCGCGCCATTAGAAAAAACTCCCTTATGGGAGTTTTTCGTACCAAAAGAGACCTAACGAAGATTTATAGTTTATTGTCAAAAATATTGTCCGGAGTAACAAAAACAACATTTTGGGCATTTTTCTTTCCGTCGACCTTTTGTGATACCGTTTATTCTTGTAAATAAAAACATTCGTCCTATTTCCTCTTGCCAGCATTCAATCGTTCTTCCCAACTTTCTGAACAGTTCAAATCCACATCCTTTTAACAGTTCTATAAACTTCAATAATTTCATCACTAAACGCTGTTTGCAATCTTTGTATTTGCACATTTTTTCGTTCATTAAAGCCTTAAATTCCTGCGTTATCTTATATAATATTTCTAATATCTATTGTTTTTTGAAATATTCATTTGGTTTTAGTTGTTGATGTTTTCTTATAATATTTGTCAATATTTATTATAATGAGGAAATAAAAAGTTCGGTCGACCGAACTTTTTATGGTGAATTTCAGCTGCGCTTGACATAACAACCGGTCTGTGATATATGTAATAGCATCATTAAATATTAGATGAATAAAGGTTTTTGAGTGTTTAATAAATAAGTTTGTTAGCAATATTTATTACAAAATATTAATTTATGGCATTGCAAAAGATGCCATAGGGTGAAGTTTGTTCAAAAGAAAGGAATAAAACAATGGGAATAGTTATAGATTTTTACACCAAAAAGAGAGTAATCGGGTGGTCTTATACGGCGAATTATGCTGCAGAATTGTATTCTATTGCAAATAGTCAATTTGCACGAAAGAATTATGAAGTATATTTGATAGATTCGTTGCAAAAAAAGCATTGGGTATATAGGTTCAATTCTGAAAAAGAAGCAAATACTTTTATGCAGCGGTATAATAGCGAAAATTTGCCGTATATATTAGATGAACAAATGTTGTGAGCGATGATGAACTGGCAAAATTTTCAATGAAAACAATGCAAAAAAATAATACATGTTGTGAATTAATATATTTTACTTGACTAATGAATTTATTTTGCATATGTTACCACTTGAAGCGCGGGCGCTTAGCTCAGTTGGTTAGAGCCGGCCGCTCATAACGGTCTGGTCGTAGGTTCGAGTCCTACAGCGCCCACCAAATAAAAGGAATGATACTTGTCATTCCTTTTTTTGTTTTAAATTTTGTCGTATCTGACATATCCCTTTATCTGCGCCATTTTCCGGCGATATTGGCGTTTACACTCAATGTTTATTAAGGTCATTTTCGGCGTTGGTATGGTCGCGTATCTATTTAAGAAAAAGTGGTTTGGCGCCTTATTTTATCTACAATGTATACTTTTGGTATGCCCAAGTGAGTCATTTTTCGATGTCTTTGACAAAAAAATTATTCCATTCTGCGGTTGAATATTTACTTTTCATGTATGTACCTTAATGTAATAGTGGTATTGCGTTTAATCTTTTTAACACCTAAATATTAAAAATAGTAGAAATTTTTTATACGCATAAGAAATATAATAGAGAAAAAATATGAGATTAGATCAAGATAAAGATAAGTATATTTTAACGGAGCAAGAAAAGCGTGCATTAATTTGGCGCATAGAGCATTACAAACAGAAAGACCTTAATTATCTGCCTTTAACTTATAAAATCTCAAAAGAAATGGAGGAAATTATAATATTTGTAGAGGAAATAGCTAATAAAGCTCGAAAAATACAACAATGTATTACCTCTGCAGCTATACATGAGGCAGATACAATTGAAGAAAGAACAACTGTAAAAATGCAAAAACAGGAAAAAGAAAGACATGCAAGAGGCGGGTTAGCAAAAGGCGAAAAAAATAAATTATTCAAAGAATTTATATTACAAGAATATAATAAAAATAATCATTATAAAACAATCAAAGAGTTCGTTAATAATATCGTCGATAGGCTTTATCAAGGTGAGTTTAACAATTTGAAACCATGTTTTAAAACGACAACACCGGAAACAACTATAAAAAATTGGATAACTGAATTTAGAAAACAAAAAAATACTTTTCGAGCAAAATGAATCATTTTTCAAGCAAACAGATTTAAAACCTTTCATACCGTGTTATTCTTTCCTTGTTACGACTATTAATACTGTAAAGGAGGTGATTACATATGGTAAGCAAAATAGTAACAACAGGAGCAAGATTTGCTGCGAAAAAAATCGGAAATAAAGCATTGGAAAAAGCTTCAGATACATATGATAATATGCATAGGAAAGCATTTCAGAATACTTTTGGCGCAAAACCACTTAATGTTGGAGAGCGTGAATTTATAGATTGTTTACGGACAACCGGTAACAGATCTCAATGTGAAAGAGTGGCACAAAAAGCGGTAAAACAATATCGTAAAACAGGAAAATATTAAAAATGTAATAGAGAAAGGTGATATTTATATTGCCTTTCTCCAGTTTAAATATTATCATCAATCTCAGAGGTATAAAATGGAAAGAGCAAAAAAAATAACTTTATTTATAGCCGGTCTGTTGGTTATTCCAGCAGTCGTAGCTTTTTTGACTGCATTTATTCTTAAAATCGACATATTTGAACATGCATTGGTTGAGTGTTTATGTTTTGACTATGTATTGACATATATTTTAACTCCATTGCTATATAGACCAAGAATTCAAAAATATATTTCCAATAAATATGCTTTTTTTGCTTTAATTTTCTTTGTGTTTTGGCTTTGGGAAATCTTCAGAATTACATTTATTTGATGGGGTTACTCTTCACTGAATCCTAACATATTGATATTAAGTGCTAAATTTAGAGAATTAGATACTTTTTTGCATTTCGCGTCTTACAAGTTCGGGGTTGTGTATTTTTGATGAATACTTTTGAAAATACCATCAAATTGTAACATATTGAAATTAAATAAACTTTTAGTATGTATGGTCTGGCAGCAAAAGTATCTGATTCTATGATTGAGTATCATAAGGGCCACCATAAACATAAAAGGCAGGATTTGTTCCTGCCTTTTATGTTTATTCGTGATGTAAGAAGTCTCGAACCTACGAGAAGTAGGTTTGACAAGGAGGCGCCGGCAGACGGGAGTATGCCGGTCAGCGATTAGCTGATAGCCGACGCAGCGGCGAAGTGAAACGAAGCCAGTCCTACAGCGCCCACCAAAAACAAAAAAGGCAGGATTTATTCCTGCTTTTTTTGTTTATTCGTGATGTAAGAAGTCTCGAATCTATGAGAAGTAGGTTTGACAAGGAGGCGCCGGCAGACTTTAGGATGCCGATCAGCTTTAGCTGATAGCCGACGCAGCGGTGAAGCCAATCCTATAGCGCCTATTAAACTCAGATGCATAAGTAAAACCGCTTTTGCCGTCAAAATCTATATTTTCTACAAAGCACATAATACCATATCCGTTTTTTAGAGAAATATAACGTTTTTCAGCCATTGCTTGATGTCAAAAAAAGTCGCGAAAACGATAAACATTTATAGTCATATCTTGAAAGACGGATAACTTTTAACAAATATTAAAAATTATTAATGAAAAGTAAAAAAAATATTGCAAGTTAAAGTTATTTCTGATACATTCTAACGGACATTAAAGGTTATCTAATTAATAACATAAAGGAACTAAACTATGAAGTATTCTCGTTCAGCGATTACCCAACTTACCAGATGGTACAAACAAGTTTTAATTAAATGTGCAATTTTAAATGCGGCGATAATGACCGGAACATTTGGTGCACCTGCTATTGCAGATGCTACGGAAATCAATCAGAGCGGGGTACCTTTCCAAACTGCTACAACGATTGAAAATAATAATCCGCATATTTGGAACATCAGTACAACCACAACCAACGGTGCCGGTGATATCGGTATTAACACTTTCGGTAAATTTAATGTTAGCGAGGGAGATACCGCCAATTTAAATTTAATAAATCAGCAGAATAAATTAGTTAACCTTGTCTTTGATTCTTCAGCTTCACAAATAGATGGTATAGTTAATTCCTATAAAAACGGGCAAATCGGCGGCGATGTATTGTTTGCCAACCCGAATGGTTTTGTTGTTGGTAAAACCGGTGTATTTAATGTTGGTTCTTTAACAATGATGACACCGACTGAAGACACTATGAAAAAAGTGTTTAAAGACAATGCCGTTGTTGAAGATAATTTGAATGCTTTAGTATCGTTTAATATGGGCGGAACAGACTATCTTTTGCTTGGCGGTGAAGAAACCGAGGTTGAATTAAATCCGGCAGAAATCAGCATTGACGGAACAATTAACTCCGGAACCGGTATTACCATTGCCAATGGTGGCAAAGAGATAAATATTAACAAAGATGCTAAATTAAATGCCAATATGGATTTTAATGTATCCGGTGGCAATATTACGGCAACAAAGAAAACAAACGTTACACCGACCTCGGGCAAAAGAACGACACAGACAGATGTATATGGCCGAACAAAAACTTCAATGGAATATAAGTTGGCAATGGATGGCGGAAACGGCGTTGCCATTGTTTCAAAAAATCAGGGAGACAATGATGATTATTTGGCGGCAATCGTTAATTTAAATGGTAAGGTAGATGCCAACGGTTCGGATGTTATTGTTCAGAGTGAAATTTATAATACAGGTTCCAGAAGTGCGGCGGAATATAATAAGGATTCTAAGCATAATGTGGCGCTTTCAAAGGTTACGGTCGGCGGAGAAGTGAGCGGACGAAATGTTGCTTTGAATGCCAGAACAATGGCGACGAATGTCAATAGTGATATTGTAGATGCGGGTAACGATGCGTATAATTGGTATAGCTGGATGGACACTCCTGCAAATTTTATCTTGAGCGACATGATTCATATTGCAGATATGAAATCTTCCGTTGAAGTTTTAGAAGGCGCAAAAATCACCGCTCAGAAAGATTTAAGTGTTAACGCTACAACAGATTTTAATGCCAGCGCGAAATCAATATTTGAAAACTTAGCGTTCAGCTATGCTGACCTTGATGTGGTAACCGAAGCTATTGTTCGCAGCGGCTCAAATATAGAAGCCGAAAATCTTAATGTTTCATCCGTGACTAACGTACAGTTCACAACAGGTGCGGTGGCAACCAATATGTTAGAAATGGCCTTTGATGTGTTTGATAAATCTTTCGGCCACGGCGGGGCATATGCGATATCCGTTTCCTTGTTGGATGTATCAAACAGAGCCGTCATAGAAAAAGAGGTGGCGCTCAATATTGCAAAAGACATCTTGATTGATGCCGAAATGTTTCGTTCATATGACGTATCTACCAAACAGGGTTGGCTTCCGATTGTAGATAGAAACTTCGGCGGAGCCAGTATTTCAATTGCAGCATTTATTGCACATACGATTAATGAAGCAATTATGGAAAGTGACGTTGAAATACCTGGCGAGCTGAGCGTTTTAGCTAATTATATCGGCAGAACCGAAGAATCTGTTTCCGCATCGGGAACGCAAAAAGGTGCTAAGCAAGGGCAAGCAGCATTTCTCGGGAATGTATATAAGTTCTTCTTTGATATGTTTAAGATGAAGCTCGGTCAGAATATAAGCACGCTTTATTCAAGGTCGGATGAAAACTTTAGTAAAATAAAAATCAGCGGTGCAGTCGGCTTTTCGCTTGATGATGTTCAAAATAATGCTTTTATAGGTAATAAAGAAAAAAATATTAAACCTGAGATAAAAGCCGGCAATATTGCTGTAGAGGCAAATTTACTGGATAATAAGAGTTTGCTTTCCGTATCAAGTGGGGCATCAAAAGGTACAACTTCCATTTCTGGTGCAATTGCAGTTAATCTTAAAGATCTCAGCTCAAATGCAAACGCCTATGGTGATTTCGAAATAACCGGAAACAGCTCTGATTATATAGCTGTTAAAAACAATGATTATGTTTTGTTACCGGATGGAACTAAGAGAACCGCTGAAAATCAGGGAGATAAAATACATTTTGATTACACATTCTCAATATATGAGGCAACAGAAGATAATGTTACGGAAAAAGAAGTTGACGGTATAAAGAAAACATACATTAAATTACCTGACG
Organism: Alphaproteobacteria bacterium; assembly: GCA_017460085.1. Classification (GTDB taxonomy): domain Bacteria; phylum Pseudomonadota; class Alphaproteobacteria; order RF32; family CAG-239; genus RUG410. The sequence continues at coordinate 54,747 of JAFUBQ010000003.1, read as the reverse complement.
GAACCGAAATAGAAGGCAAAATCGGAGACAAGGTTATTTTACCTGAGGCGGGGTTGAAAATCTCGTCTGAAACAGTTGTAAAACACGGATTAAGTCACCAAACATTTTATTCTGATATGGGTAAGTATTTGGATAAATTATTTAATGTTACCGTAAATGGTGCGGTTGGTGACATTATAGATAAAGTCATGGGAAATGACCCTGAATCCAGCATAAAATCAATAAATACGCAAGATGCCAGTGAGTATTTGGGCGCCACCAAAAAAGCCGGAGATATACAAAAAAGCATTGATGATGCCGGTAATATGAATTTCTTTAATGCAATCGGTTCCACTATAGGCTTAGAATACTTCTTTACTACTTTTGCAAACTCTACTGCATGGGCCGCTTCAAAAGATCAGGAAACAACCGGATTTGCCGGCGCTTTTGCCGTTGCAATAAATAACACTGTTTCAAAAGCAATACTCGAAGATAATTCAAATGTTATATTTAAATCCCAAAATGACAACGGAAATACGTTAAAAGTGGATGCCTATACGAACAACCAAGTATGGTCAGGTGCAGGTAATGTGGATATATTGAATAATATTGACGACACCATGGAGGGCTTCGGTGCTGCAGATGGTAGTGCCGGTGGTGCTTCTCTTTCATTTCAATGGTTAAGTCCGGAGACGATAGCCACTGTTGGGGAAAATGTAAAAGTTACGCAAGATAACAGCAATTATGGTGATGTTATTGTTAAAGCGTTTGACGAAACAGATGACATAAATGTTGCTGCGTCTAACGGTAATGCTGATGAAACCGGTATAGCCGGTGCTATTTCGATTTCTGCAATAGTTGACGGTCAGGTCAAAGCATCAATTGAATCATCGGCAGAAATCAAAGCAAGAGATATTTTAGTAGATGCAAATAAAGACTTAACTCACGTTAATGGTAATCTTGGAATATCTATAAGCCAAAATTCTATATCCGTCGGCATTGGTGTTAATTATGCCGAAGATGAAGTTGTATCATATATTGCAGGTGATGTAGAGGCTTTAAATGATGTAATAGTCAGTTCCGTTTATGATAAGTTATTTGTTAATGGTGCTTTTAATATGGGAATTGCAAAGTCCGGTTCAGACGCACCAAAATACGGAAATATATCTGATGAGCAGCGCCGACAAAATTTAGATAAAGCGACGGAACTTTTTAATAAAGCCGAGGATATTAAAAATAACTCAAAATATTTCAATAATTTCAGGGCATTATGGAATCTCAGAGATGCCCATTCGGCATTTGCAAATGCAGATTATGATTTCACAAGAGCGGCTAATCCTGATAAAAATACTGCCACCAAATCAGGAATGGCGTCTGTAAGTATTTCAGATACGGCTTCCAGAGCGTATATCGCAGACGGGGCCCATGTTTTAGCGGGTCGTGACGTTAAGGTTAATGCAACATCTGAGGATATGTTAATAAATGCTGCCATTATACTGTCGGTAAACGGTAAATCAGGAATGGGTGGTGCACTTATTGCTCAATGGACTCAAAATGAGGTTGAGGCCTATATAGGAAATGCCGTTGTTGACGCATTGAGAAATGTTGATGTTAACGCTAATGAAGATATAAAAATGTTTACCGGTTCGGTGGGTGTTGCGCATGGAAAAGATAAGTCCATAGCCGGAAATATTTCGTTTGAATTACAGAATAATGAAGTGACGGCAGCGATTAAAGACGGCGCAAAAGTAAATACGAACACAGATAATGAAGAGCAATCCGTAAGCGTTGAAGCCGGAGTTAAAAGTCAAATTATAAAAGGTGTGGGCACGGTATCTATTCAAGCAGGCGGTAACGGTGGCGGTGGAGCCAAAGGCGGAACGCTTGACGGTGATATTGCCTTAAATAAAATTAACGCCTACATAAAAGATGCAGAAGTTAATGCCGGCAAAGAATTAAATGTTAAGGCAACAAATAGAACAGATTTGATAACGGTTGATGCTGCCGGAGCTGTTTCAACACAGGGTTCTTCATATTCCGGAACATTGGGCGCTTATGTTTCAATCAATGAAGAAAATGCCTATATTGAAGACTCTCAAATCAATACCACAACAGGCAGAACAAATAAAAATGCCGATGTAGATGTTGTAGCCTCAAGCACATTTGAGGATTTTGCGGTTGTTGGCACTGTGGCATACGGCAATCAAACTTCGGCTGACGCATCTATCAGAGTTGATGGTATCAGCGATGAAATTACCTCATACATCAAAAACTCGTCTATTGATACATCAGGCGATGTAACGCTTGATAACGATTCATCGTATGAGTACTTATCCGTAACGGCGGCCGGTGCCATTTCAAGCGGAGGAAATGCAATTTCGGGAGCTATTGCCATTGCCGTTAATACTGCGGTGCAGAACAACTACATTGAAGGCTCAACCATAAATTCAAATAAATTAACGTTGGATTCCGATGCTGTTTTTGATACCACTGCTGTTACCGGTGTTGCTACGGTAAGCACAAGTGGAAAGGCAATCGGTGGCTCCGTATATGCGGAGGTTATAGATAACGACATTGAAAATTATATCAAAAATTCAAATGTAACGGCACAAAATGATATTGATATAACGTCAGATACTGATATTGACAGTTTGAGTGTTGTCTTTGCCGGTTCGGGGGGGCATGGTTTGGCTGCTTCCGGTGCTGTCAGTGTTGTGGTTAATTCTGCAGATTTAAACACATACATCTTATCGGAAAATGCAGATAAAAAAGTTCAAAGCACAAATGGCAAAGTTAATGTTAAATCAAATAACGATGTAGATCTTGAAACCATCAATGGTGCGGTGAGCATTTCTCTTGGAGAAGATGCGGCAGGTGCGGCTATCAATGTTGTAGTTGACAGCAGTGATACAGCCGCCGGTATTGAGGGTGTGGAAGTCAGTTCAAAAGAGGATGTAGATATTGAAGCTACGTCAGATGAAGATATTATGTCGATATCTATCGGCGGTGCCGGTGGTAATGGTATTACGCTTGCCGGTTCGATTAATACCGTTGTTATGACTTCTGATACAAAGGCCTATATTAAAAATGCTGATGTTACATCAAGCGAGGGAGATATTAAAGTTATATCTTCCGGTGATACGGAAATTACGGGCGGAACCGGTTCGGCAAGTATATCACTGAGCAGTATGGCTCTCGGGGCTTCTATTGTAACCGGTGTTATTGACAGCGAAGTAAAAGCAGCCATTGAAAATTCAAAAGCCTATGCCGGTAGAGATGTGATTGTCAGCGCCGAAGCTAATGAAACAATCGGTGAAAAGAAGGCTCCGTTTATTACGGTAGCAGGTGGGTTCTCGCAAGGTTTAACGGTTGAAGGCGTTATTGCCACAATGGTTATGAGCAGTATGGCAGATGCTCATATTATCGGTACAAAAACAATAAATGATGTTGCTTATGGTGTTAATGCCGGTCGTGATGTTGCAATTTCTGCAAATGGAAAAGATACTATTTTTGCCATAGACGGCGCAGTTAGTGCCAGCACTTCCATAGGTATTGGCGCAACTGTTAATACAATTGTAATTGATAAAGATGTTAAGGCGTATGCTCAAAATGCCAAGATTGAAGCAACAAATGACATAAAAGCTCAAGCAAAAGAAACTGATGATTTCTTCACAACTGTTGTGGCTGCTGCCGGCGGTGGTACTGCCGGAGCTGCCGGTGCAGTTAATACAAATGTGATTACTTCAAAATTAGACACCGGTTATAAAGATTCCACCTTAAAGGCCGGAAACGAAATTTCTTCAAATGCCGAGGCAACAGCAAATATGCAAACCATTACCGGTTCAGCGGCAGGCGGTGGCACGGTTGGTGTCGGTTTATCTGCGGTGAATGATGTCATCAAATATACTGCTGAATCAAAAGCAACCGGTGTAAATGCGGAATTTAAGGAACTTGACGTAAAGTCTAAAGCAGACAGCACATACGAATATACAACCGTATCCGGTGCAGCTGCAGGCACAGTGAGTGTTGTCGGTGTTGAAAACGTGAACTATGTAAACAACACGATTAAAGCCTATGCCGATGGTGTGTTGAATGGTAATAAAGCTGTCATTGATGCCTCAGATAAGGTAACGTTTGTTCACCCGATTGCCGGTACCATATCTGTTGGCGGTACGGCCGGTGTTGGTGCAACGGTTATGGTTAATTCGGTAACGAGCACGATAGATGCCTACATCGGCGGTTCTGACATTCAGGTCAGTGATATTGATGTAAAAGCTAAAGGCGAACAAATATATGACCATATTGTGGCTGCCGGTTTTGCTGGGGCAGGTGTTGCCGGCGTGAGCGGAACGGTGCTTGTAAATGATGTGGATACCTTTGTACATGCGTATATTTCAGATGGCGCAAAGGTAAAAGCGGAAGATGTTGATATTGATGCTCAAAATAAAATCACACTCACTTCGTTTACCGGTGCAGGCGCGGTTGGTGGTGCGGCAGCGTTTGGTGCTTCGGTGGATGTTAATAACTTTAAGTCCACAACTGAAGCATATACCGGAGATGGGGTTGCCATTGAGGCTAAAAATGTTGATATTAAGGCCAAAACGGAAACCAATCTGGGTAAGCCTGAAACAGAGAACAAAATGATTGTTGCCTCTGGTTCGTTCGGATTATATGCCGGAATTGCCGGAAGCGTTTTGTGGAGTGGAATTGAAAACAAAACAGTTGCACATATCGGCGCCAATAATGTGATTACACTCGCTGATGAAGGGCATTTAAACTTAAATGCCACAGATATTTCAAAAATATATGAAAGCGTTGGCGGTGGTGCCGGCGGTTTAGTCGGTGTCGGCGCTTCTGTCGGCGGCAATGAAATTCATAATACGGTATTGGCATCCGTTGGTACCGGCACGGTTATTGAAGGTGAAAAGGCAGATGTAAATATTTCAGCCGACAGTTCCGAAACAGTTGACGCTTTAGGTGTAATTGTCGGAGGTGGCGCTGGTGCTTTATCCGGCGGTGCGGTTTATGTTCATATTGGGGACAAAGAAGGTAACGCTTCAGTCAACAATTATGACCAACAAAGCGAAGAAGAACGCAAAACTTTAGAAGGCGCACAAAAACAAAAAGATGATATGTTCAAGGCGGCAGAAGACAGAAATACTTCGGCAAATGAGGCATATCAAAACGCCTATAATGATGCTTTGGATAGAATTAAAAATCAGTCAAAAGGTACAAGATTGGCTGATAAAGAACAGATTAGCGGCAGCTTATATGATGTGACCGAGCGTGAAGTTATCGGTGGAACAGACAGAAAAGGAACGGCAGCCTTTATTGATACGGCGGCGGACTTAAATGTCAAAAACTTAAATATTGCGGCTCAAAATACCAATGATGTTAAACTTGAAAGCATCGGTGCAGCAGCCGGTGGGGCAGCCATTGGTGTTTCGGTTACCGTAGCCGAAGATAAAACCACGACTAATGCATTTGTTCAAAATGGTACAAAAATTGTGGCAGATAGGGTAGAAATCAGTGCAAATTCCGAAGATAAACACCGTTTGGACGCATACGCGGCAACCGGCGGAATTATTGCCGGTAACGGTAGTGTGGCTGTGCTTAAATCTGATAAAACAACCAATGCCTATGTTAATGATAGCGCTATAATCAATACCATAAATAGCTTAAATATCGGAGCAAAATCACATTCAGACAATGAGGCTTATGCATGGTCAGGTTCATTTGGCGGCGTTGTTATCGGTATGTCGATTGCTAATGCCAAAAGCATCGGAAAAACCAGAATAGACTTTGGTGATAATGTAACGCTGACTTCAGAAAACAGTGATATTATCATCAAAACGGATACAGATGAAAACACGAGAGCCGAAGCTTGGGCGGCTACCGGAGGCGTCGGCGGCGGTGGTGCTGCGCTTTCAACCGCTACCAGTGGTAAAGATAACACTGTTAATATCGGTAAAAATTTCAGTGCTGAAACAACCAAAAAACTTTCTATAACTTCAAATGCAGTTAATAAAGCCGATACGGAATCGAATGGTCGAGCTTATGGCGGTGTATCGGCCGGCGGAGCCAACGGTACGTCAAACATTGACCAAACATCAGGTGTTAATATTAAAGATGCCGATACAGCCAAAACGATTAAGGCTGCTTCGATTGAAATTTCATCTAAAGCTGAAAATGATGCAGAATCTACGGTGTATGCAGGTGCCGGTGCGATATTGGGTATATCTGCTTCCAAGGCGGAAACAGATATAAAATCGACCAATAAAAGTTATGTCGGCAAAAATTATGATATTTCGGCAATAGAAGGCGGATATTCGCTTGCAGCCGACACAATGAATAAGTACAAGAGTTATGTTAAATCTGATTCTTATGGTGTTGTCACAGTCGCAATACCGAAAATCAGGAATACGGTTAATTCTACGGTGACGACTGATTCTGAGGCAGATGTTACTTCAAAGAAAGATATAGTGGTTAAAGCTGCAAATGAAATCAGCAAAGCATCTGTATATGGCTACGATTTATACGGCGGTGCCGGCGGATTAGCCAGTGGTTCCGGTGGCTCAATAAAAGATGAGCTGACGATGAGCACATCAGCCAAACTGGGGGGGAACAGAGCTCGTGCAGAAGGAGATTTCGAAAACGGACGTGTTGATGTCAGTGCGTATAATATTGCCAATATAAACGAAAAAGCCGATTTGTATGCACACGGCGGTATTGCCGGTGCCGATACGGATTCTATTGTTAAATTGACGGCTGATGCCGATGTTAAAGTCACGAACAAGGATATAACAACCAAAGATGACCATATCAGTTATGTGGCAAGAAACGATGTTGATATATACACGAAAGTAAACGTTGAATCATACGGCGGTATTGCCGGTGCGGGCGGCGAAAGCAACGCTACAAGCAGTAAGCAAACAGCCACAGTTACGATTGATGAAGGTACAAAATCAGTAAGCGGCAGAGATACAAACATTTCAGCCATCAGCAATAAGAGTTTGGAAGCATATATTAATGCGGAAACCGGCGGTTTGATTTCTATTGTTGGCGGAAAAGCCAATGCTCATAACACAGATTCAGAAGCTGTTGTCACGATTGCTTCCGGCACTGAAATTAAGTCGTTTGATTCTATGAATATCACCGCACAGAGTTCTACACAAAAACTGCGGGCAAAACGCGATGCGCTTGCTTATCAACTCGGATTTATTCCGTACCATGGTTCGGGCAATGAATATACCACCGATAATAATAACTCAAATATTGTTATAGATGGTAAAGTTGAGAGCGGATTAGGCGCATATAAACACCTTGTGATCAATGAAGATGGAACTTATGAATCGGAAAATGACGCGATTTCAGTATCACAAGAACAAATCGGTGTAGTTACATCTGCCGATCTTCAGGTTGATATAGATTCTTATAACGAAAGTAAGAAAAATTTAGAAAAAGTCCATACAGCATATATTGAGGCAAAAAATAATCAAAAATCAAATCATGAAGCTGATTATAAAAAGTCCGAAACAGCAAAAGGACAGTTGGAATCGCAGAATCAAAATTTGACAACACTGAAAGATGATGCTTCCGAGCTTTTGAAAAATATTACCAATGCACTAGATGAAGCAACAGCAACTGAGGATATGGCGAATATAGGTACAGATGCGTATGCAGAAAAGTATGGTTCAATACCGGAAGTTCAAAAGTTGATAGAGGCTTATAAAAACTGGGTTTCCAACAAAAATGATGAAACTGGAGCAGCTTTTGGTACCGCCTGGGGAGAATTGCTCAAAAAGCAAGTAGCATTGCCTACTGAAATTGCTAATTATGAAACACAAATAAAAACAAACAATAATACCATAGCTACGCATGTCGTAACAATGAATACGGCACAAAATGCGATGGATGATATTGATGCCGAGGTAGTCAAGACAAAAATTGAGTATGATGCGCATATATCCGCTCTTAATGCAAAGATCTCCGAGATAGAAGGTCAGAAAGCTTTGGCGCAAACGGAAGCTATTCCTGTTTACAGTATCAATGTGGGAGATGTTTTTGTTCGCTCCGGTGAAACCAATATCAATGGTGCTACTGCAACCGGAAACGGCTCAATCACGGCTGCCGGCGCAGGTAGTTTTGCTATTGATATTGAAAATAACAGCGTCAGTAATGTTTACTATAACAATTTGATTATTGACCGCAATTTGAAATACGGTATTAATGGTAATGTGGGCGGAAATATTACTAAAAACATTGTAAATGCAACTCCTTACGATGGACCTATTATCAAAATTGTTAACAGCGTTGATAAAAACGACCCGACTATAAATTTAGGCACCAATGCCGGCGACATTGTTTTGCAGGGTAATATCGAAAATGTTTTGGGTGCATTTGATTTAACAAACAACACCGGTAATGTGTTTACGCAAGGTAACCTCACGGTTAAGGATTTGCATATGAAAGTTCCGAACGGTGCTTATAATCAGCTTTATATTAACCAAGAACAAAAGCTTGGTGGGGCTTCCGGTGCAGGTGCTATTGTAGCGGCTGGCGATATTGATATTGCGGCAAAAACTATTGACGTGAACGGCTTGTTGCAAAGCGGAACGGAAATCAAAAAAGTAGAAATACCTGAATTTTCCGTTATCAAAAAAGAAGATGGTAACTATTATCAGGTTATGAATGGTGTTGAAACCATAATGCAAAAAGGAACAACCGACGGATATTATTACATTACTTTGCCTAAAGTAAATGATAACTCTGATATAAACGCAATGCAGGCTATCAAAGCCTACTTCAAACCGACAGATGAGAGCAACACAAGCAATATCGCCGGTGAGATACTTTTGTTCAAAGCCAACACATCCGGCGGCAATATCACATTGACCGGTAATATTATCAGCACTCAAAACACCGGAAAGATTGTTTTGATGAACGGTTACGGACATATTGATGTTGTCAATAACTCTAATTATAATCTGGTGACAAATTCGTTGGGTGCTGATACCAAGATGCAAGGTAAGCTGACCATCAATGACTTTAAGGTTAATACAAAACAAGAGGCAGCATACTCCAGCAGTAGTCACGATGAGGCTGTTGAAGTCAAAACAGTGCCGGATTATTCTCAATTTAATGTCATTACACAAAATAGCTTAACGCCTGAGTTTTTAGCAGAGCACGCTGATACTCATACAGCACAGGTTGGTGAAAACGGTATTAGTTTCACCTCAAAGGGTGATAAGAACGGAACTTGGAGTGAAGGTTCCATGTCTGTACGAAATGACGGCGCAACCGTATATTCCACAACATATACTCCGGGTGATGATGCATGGACAATGACGAAAGAGGGTGGATCGTACTCATATCAGCGCTATGTTGAGCGTTCTTGGATTGTAGAATTATTCTGCGGTAAAAAGTATGAAACCGTTTATGTTAATTATAACCCTACATATGAGGTACAGCAAAAAGCTATTGCTGTTAATTTCCAAGGTTTTGACAAACCGGAAATCAACATAACTTCAAAGAGTGATGTGGTAATGAACAACAGCATCAGTGCTTTAAGCGGCGATGTTAATATAACTTCGCAAGGAAGTATTATTACAAACTCTTTGAACAATGTTATTACGGCAAACAATATTAACTTGACATCAAATAACAATATCGGTCAAGTTCTTGATGAAATTGGGACAATCAGACCATTGATGATTGAAATTGTGAATAACGGAACGTTAACGGCTAAAGCTGAAAATGATGTATATGTTCGTTATCCGTACAGTGATATCAGCAATATTGATATCAGCGGTAAAAATGTTCAGTTATCATCGGCTGTCGGTAATATGGATATGAATGGTAAAAAGCTTAAAGTATCAGCCGATGATTTGCTGTTGAACGCTGATAAGGTTAATTTTGATATTTCTCAGGCTAAAGCCAACGGCTCCGACCTTCAAGTAGGAACTTTAAGTGCCAGAGCCAGCGATGATATTACTTTTGTTTCTGATGGCAGCTTTACGGTTAAATCGCTCATTTCCGACAATAAAGGTAATATCAATTTGGAATCTAAGTCAGGTTCTATATATGCGGCTGACAGCACCGGGACGTATTTAGATGAACATATCTATGGCGGAGATATTGTTTTGAAAGCTGTTAATGGTGAAATCGGTACTCCTGATAAACCGTTGACATTTTCCAATGCCGGTATCTTTAATGTTCAGTCAAACGGCGATATTTATATGAAATCTGCTGATACCATGTATGTTGATTTAATCAGCTCTAAGGAAGGCTCGCTTAATCTGAATGCCAATTTTGGTATCATTGCTTCTGCAATTACCGATTCAACCAGAGTATATAATTTATATGCCGGCGGTGATATGAATTTGGTTTCGACTTACGGAAACATTGAAAATATGCTGGTCAATCTTGATGGTGTGCTTAGTGCTTCCGCAGGTTATAAAGGCACAGAAAATGTTGCCGGTTGGGGTGATGTCAATGTTTCACTGATTTCCGAGATTGCTCCGGCTGATGAAACAGGCGCAGCAATAATTACCGGCACGAAAGACTTAAAAATCGGCGTTATTCAGGCAACCAACAATGTGACGATTAACTCCGAAAAAGGTGTTAAGAATGCCTTTAATACATCTTCGGTTTCCGGCGAAAGAATAATTATTAATGCGGTTGGTGATGTAGGAGAGCAAAATTCTGCTGTTAATATGACTGCAAACAGAGAAATTACGGTTCTTTCAAAAGGTGGCAGCAATGTATACTTGAAAACCGATGATGCTGAAAAAGGTTTACAAATCAGCCGAATTGATACAACAAATGGTAAAGACTCACTTGGTAACGTTGAGTTGACTTCTGCTGGTAATATTACTCAGAAGGCGATAGAAAATCACAGTACTTCGGAAGATAACGCTGATGAAAATATCACCAATATTAAAGCAGAAAGTATCAAATTAACAGCTACCGGCAAAAATATCGGTACTGCAGACAGATATTTTGTGGTTGAAACAACCTCCACAGATGCTGACAAAGGTTTGGTTTATACTGCTGACAAGGCTTATATCAAAGGTGTTGGCGATGTTTTAAAGGTTGCACAAGGAGATACAACCGGAATATCAGATATTCGGACCGAAGACATTGATATTATAGCCGATAACATTACATCCGAAGATAATGTTCTCATTATCAGTAATAAAAATATTACGGCAAATAATATTAAATCTGATAATGATACACATTCAACATATATTCTTGTAGGCGGTGATGGAGATGTTACACTGAGCAATGTAACCTCAGGTACTGTTCTTGTTAGCGGCCAAGAAATAGCACTTTCAGAGAATCTAACAACAGACTTCTCTGTTATTAGCTCGATGGGCAAAACCACGTTTGATAATGCCGAAGTGAAGCGCTTGACAGATGAAGTAGCGTATGTTGCATTGGTAAATGTAACCTCTGCTGATGATATTATTGTAAAAGATACGGTTATAGGTGGTGACACCAGACTTGAAAGTCAGAAAGATACAAGTATCTCATCATTAACAGTAGATGGTGATTTCAGCAATACTTCCGACAATACCACTGTCAGCGGTAAATTGGATGTAACAGGTGATGCAAATATTGATGCAAACAAAAATATTTTAATTGCTGATGCTAACATTGGTAAAGATTTGAATGCAGATGCTGAAAATATTAAAATTTCAGAAATGAAATTAGAGGGCAACATCAACGCAAAGGTTGATAATTTATCTGTCAATACTTCTAATGATTTACACATCGGTAATATCAGCGGCAATACGGCCGATTATACTGATAATGTTAATATTATTTCAGCCGAGAATATTACAAACGGATTGAACACAGATGAGACGAATATAGCGGTTAAGAATGCTGATTTAACTGCCGGTGGTTCTATTGGAGAAGATAAAGCTCTGAATATGAAACTTGCCGAAGGCAATAAGGTAAACATTACAGCTGAAAATGTTGCCAACCTTAAAAACACCGGTGCAGCGGCAAATTATAATAACGTTTCGGCTGATAATACAATAATTACGGCAACCAACGATGTAAATATTGCCAACCTGAATACGGATACATTAGCCTTAACAACACAATCCGAAAATGTTAATATTACGGGTGATATTAAGACTAAAGGAACGATTGATACGGCAAGCAAAAATATTGTCGTAGACAATACAAGTTTGGCTCCGTATCTTTATTCAACAACACAACTGTATTTAACCCAAAAACCGATGCATTTAATTGTTGATAAGAGCAATAATATTAAAACGGAATCTCAGAATGTAACCCGACACAGTATTAACACTCTTGTAAACAAAGAAGCTTATGCAACAAGTATGGAAGGTGAAATAACATTAGCCTCAGAGGTTGCTATGAAAAACTCGTATCATGGTAAATCGGTTATAGATGAGGCAGATGATTCACTGTACAGTAATTCCACTGTATCAGATTATATCTCGTCTGTCGTAGGTTCTAGTGATTACCTTATTACTGATGATAATGGTTCTCTGATAAACAATCTAAATGTTATGGATATTATACGGCAGAAAACGCCTCACAAATCTGTAAATCAGAATTTTAGCCAAGATGATGAAAGGAAGAAAAAAAGCAAAGATAAGCTTATAAAGGCTGAGAATATAATTCTGAAGAATATAGATGTAGCGGCTATTCTTGGAAAATAACTTTCTGTAATTAAAGGACTTAATATATGTTAATGAACTCAAAAAAACTGTTTTGGCAAACTCTGATTTGCAGCACCTTTATTTCGACAAGCGCACTAATAATGAGCAATAATGCATATGCAAAGGCAGCTCAGGAAGAAAAAGCCTCCGAAGTTAATCAGCAGCTTTTAACACCAAATGAAGCGATAGATGATATGACTGATATCACTCGCGCCAGACGGTATTATCAAGCGCGAGAAAGTCGGAGAAATGCACAGACAGAAGAAGAAAAAGAGGCTTCGGCAGACACAACCGAAGAGGAAATAAAACTTCCGCCGAGAACAAATAAATATGCCCCAAGTGTACATATTTATCGCGTTGATATTTCGGATTCGGAAGTTTTCTCGCGTGCTGAAGTTAACAAGTTTAAATCTTTGATTGAAAAGAAAGATGTCACGATTGAAGATATTAACAACCTAGTTAAACTCATAAATGCTCAATATTTGAAAAAAGGCTTTATTACCGCTCGGGCTTTTATTACGGAAGGAAAACTTGAAGGTGTGCTGAAAATTGAGCTGATGGAAGCGCATATCGGAAAATTGGCTATAGACGGCAATAAATATAACAGAGAATGGTATTTGCGCTCTCAATTCAGCCATAAAGACGGCGATCTTTTCAGTTTGCAAGATTTGCAAAAAGATTTGAAAACATTTAACAAAAATGCCCGCAGTATTAAAATGCGTGCTCAGTTAAAGCCGGGAGAAGAATACGGAACAACAGATGTTACGTTAAAGGCAGAAGAAACAATGCCTTACCATTTATCAGCCTCATTTGATAACTTTGGACGCGATACCACAGGTGAACACCGCGGCGGTTTAGTTGCTTCTACCGACTCGCTTATCGGCTTTCAAGACAGATTATCGGTAGCATTCAATGTCGCAAAATCTTCATTTAATCCTTATATTGATTATAATGTACCAATAAACAGATATGGAACTCGTGCAGGTGTGTCGTATATGTTTGGTAAAAGCAAAGTAACCAGCGGAGAATACAAAGATTTTGACTTAAATGCCAAAACTAATACATACAGCGGATATATCTCTCATCCTTTGATTGATACGACAAAAGGAAAGTTGAATGTTAATACATCATTGAATTATAAAACATCAACTTCTAAGATTTCCGGATTTAAATATTCAGATTTTAGGGATACAAACCTGGCTATTGGTTTAGGTGGAAATTATAATTTTGAAAAAAGTGTTTTTTACGGCTCATTATATTCAACCAATGGTGTGATTAAAGACCAAATCAGACACGAGAGCGAGCATTTCACAAAGTTTAATGCAGATGCTTACTATATCCACTATTTGCCATGGGGTATTATCGGCACAATCAAAGCCGGCGGGCAATATTCTCCGGATAATATTTCGTATGTTGAACAATATCAAATCGGTGGTATTTCCAGTGTCAGAGGCTATTCAGAGAGCCTTTTGATGGCGCCGTCGGCATATTATACCAGCTTGGAAATGTTGTTCCCGATACCATTTTTACCGGAAACCATAAATATTCCATTTAGCAAAAATAATGACACATTCCGTTTAAGAGATTCGGTTAAATTTGCGGCCTTTTTAGATCATGGCGGTATATTTTATCACGAGGGTAAAGCCCATAGAGAAAATTTTCTCTTGAGTGATGGTGTCGGCTTACGTATAGCGATCAATAAGTATTTGTCTGCCAGAGTTTATGTCGGTTTTCCTTTGATGAACAAGGGAACATATCATGAGGATGATACAAGTTTTCACTTTGATTTAATTGCTGTGCCGTTTTAATGTCGGCATAATGATATTGAAATTTTATTTAAGAAAGGTATTAAAATGAAAAGTCAGTCTGGTACAAATAATATAGCCGTTGTTGATGTTCAAGCAATAGTAAATTCTTCCGCTCAGGTAAAGGCATTAAAAGAAGAACAAGCCACTAAAGTTAAAGAGCTTAATTCGTGGTTACAAAATGCCCAAAATGAAGTAAATGCAGAGCAGGATAAAGAAAAACAACAAGCCTTGTTGCAAAAATATAATGCTGAGTTTGCTTTGAAAAGAAGAGATGTGGCGTTGCAATATCAGCAAGAGCTGAAAACAGTAAGCGATAATATTTCTCAAACAGTGGCAAAAGAAGCTGAGAAAAAGGGATATTCTATGGTCATCGCTAAAAATATAGTCGTTTACGGCGGTATTGATATTACAGAGGATATCGCAAAAATAGTGAAATAGTCCGGTCGCCATTTCTTATTTTGGTAACGTTTGATAACTTGCGATACGGGAAAAGGGTGGCCGGATAACAAAAAAGGGTCCGGCAGATTTAGATACTATTGCTTTTATAAAGCCCGAAAACGGCGCGAAAGTTATCCGACTTAGTTTTTTCGTATCTTGTAGGTACCGCGTTTTTGGTACCAATATTCCGAATTACTATTCTTTGGGATTCTTATTTATTAGTAAGGGATACAGTCGTCTAATTTATTTTCAGATATCATTTTATAGTATTCAGCTTCATATTCAACCGGAGTCATGTTCTTTAACCTTTTATGCGGACGCATATTATTAAAAAAATAAATATAGTCATCGACAACAGTTTTTAATTCATTCATCGAGTGATATATAGATTATTTGCAAACAGCGGTGAACAGAGTTTAATGTGAAAAGGTAGCACACAAGGCAGAAGGCAATCCGTTAATCGACAAAAAACAATTCGGTTTATGAAGCAAGTCGCGAAAAAAAAGCCTTGACATGAGACTAATTTTCTCTATATACACTAATTATTAAATTGATAATTATTTTTACATTAATGCTATTTTTATGAAACAAAATTTGATGATTCTCGGAATTGTAAATCATGCATTTACGCCCGAACAGATTGTGGATTTGCTTTATGGCCCACTAAAATATCATCGCAGTATAGCTGCGAGAACTGAGCAAGAGGTTCATTTTTGTGAATGGAATGCCTATCCTAAGAGTATGGAAAACTGGGGGTTTCTTCCTGTTGAAGAGCGTCGCGAATTTCTCGCTCTGCTTATGAAAACAATTGAGGACAGCTGTAATAGCAGATTTGATTGTTTTCACACGCGTATTTTGTGCCTACTTCATTATCTTCTCGATGATGAAGAAAACGTGATAGAATGCATCGCTAATTATCCGTGGGGACAAAATACGGTAAACGAGCGAAAATATTCTGCTTTCTTCTCAATAAATCAAGAACGTGTGGCGACGTTGGAAATGTTTCTTTGGTTTAATGCCGGTCTGAAAAAGACCGAAGAGGAACATAGACTGCTTAAATTGGTATGGAAGAAGCTTTTTAGTTATAATAATATAAAATCACAAAAGAAACTTAAGAATCTGGTGGAGCAGAAAATAAGTTCTCTTGAGATTGACTATAAGATTGCAACCCGACAAGTTAAGTATAACGATACACTTATCAAACGATATAACAACGAAAAAATGGCAATCAAAAAAAGACACTTATCCCAAACACAAAGAGAAACTTTATTGCATCAAATAGAGATAAAGGATAACAATGCGCACTGCCGTTTTAGGCACGGACAAGAAAGACAATGCCAAAATATGCTTGCTCTCAACTTTTTAAACGGATATCTTGATTTTATCAAGATAATAAATCAATAAACTTATTATGCCCTGATGGAAAAAATCCGTCAGGGCATTTTTTTGTTTTAAATATTATCTTTCAATTTCTGCTTTTTACCATTTTTTCGTTAAAAGCATGTGCAAATAGTAAAAATTACAAAAATTCGAAAAACATCTTGACAATAAACGTTTATCTTGTTATTATTGACAAAATAAAAAATAATGATGACTATTATTTAAGACGTGATAATGTAAAATTTTTTCATAAAATCTTCGTCGTAGCATCATTTTTTTAATTAAAAAGTCTAACTAAAAAATAAAAAACTATGAAAAAGATTTTATTGTCCCTCTTGCTCATGAGCTTAGTGGGAATGTCGTCTTGCGACAAATTATCGTTTGATCCCAACCCTAAATTTATACCTTACGGATGGGAAGCTGTTTATTCGGATGATGAACCTTTAAGTGCAGACGCTGAAGCTTCAAAAATTCTCATCAAAGGCATGAGAAATATTGTCTTTGATGAAATAGAAAAAACAGATTGGAAAATTTATCTCCCCTCAAAAGTTAACTACGAGGGAAGACAATCACTACAGTTGATTGGCGGTATAACTGATAGTACTACGGTCGTCGATGCCATTGAGAATACTCTCATAGAAATTCCAACAAACTATGAAAGCATTCCGGTTAATCTGAGTAATTTAACAGTTGCTTATGACTATATGGGCGAAAGTTTGAAGCTTCCTCTCATAGATGATAACGGTAATAAGGTGACTATGAAGTTGTCAGTTGCCATAAAACCTGAGTTTTCCAAAAACAAAAATGGTGTCTTTATGGAATATGGTTACATTGTCTTTAGACTTATTGCAAACTATATTATCGTTAAGACAAAAAAACTGCAGTACGTCATTTTATATAGTGAAACAACGAGTGATTATTAAATTTCCGATGTTGACACACGAGTAATTAATAACCAAAAACAACAATGAAAAAATTTTATATAATGATATTGCTGTTGTCAGCGACAATGACAATATCGGCGCAGAAAATGACCATTAAGACTATGAGCGGTCAAATGGTTGAAATTACCTGCGAGGATGGTATTGTTCCTGCAGAAATTCAAGTAGAGGGTGACAAAGTTACCTTTAAAATGAATAAAGCGGAAGATATAAGGGCAATTGAAACCGAAACATCAACTGATGCAAAAGTATCGGACGATGCAATTTCAGCGCAAGCTGATGCGGTGAAAATCGACAGCCTGAAAACAAAATTCAGTAATTCGGACTCCCAGCCATCATTGGCTCAAACTCTTGCAGACTCTTTAATGGAAGAAATTGCGCCGGGATATGCTAAGTTTACAGAAGAACATAAAAACGATAATCCTGAAGAATCCGTTAAGAACTTTACTAAAAACATTGTCGGTGAAGAAGCGGTTGAAAATGTGAGTTTTTTTGCTTCGTTGTTTTCAGGGTTGCGGTTTACAAAAGACACAACCTTTGTTGCAAAATATGAGCAACGTAAGCCCAAACCTAATTGGCGTAAATTTGATGTAATTGAAATAGAAGGCTCGTTTGGTCAAAATATTGAAGGTGTTTCAGACGCAATGGCGAAAGAAATCAACTATGATGACTATGGAGACGATACATCAAACGAAAAGAAAATTGGTGGCGGAATAGCTTATTCCCGTACTTATATTTCAGGATACACTAGCCCTGATGGAGTATGGAAACCAAACAAAATAGGCTTTGGAATATCTTGGGGTGGCCTGCTATCATACTCTTATGAGAAAGATATGGGCTCATACGTTAATTTTATGGGAAAAGCCGGTGTCCAAATCGGACATGACATAACCATAGGAGTTGATGGCCTTTTGGGTTGCGGAGTAACACCGTATAATACATTCTATTCAAATGGAATGAATTACAGTATGTTGAATAAATCGGCGTTCTGCTTCAAGTACGGAGTTCAGCTTTGGGGTAGTATAAACTTTTCAAAGGCAACATATACTAAAGCGTACGCAAGGTATATATGCTCCGTAAAACCAAATTCTGCCATAACATCTTTGCCTACTGGCTGGGAAACGATTGTTGAAGATTTTGACCCTACAAGCTGGACTGTAGGTTTAGCAGTAGGATATCACTTTGGCGATCCGATTAATATTTCAACCGATAAACGTCTGCAGGCAACCATCAGCACGGGTTATCAATTTGCTGGCCACCAAAAAGGCTTGCTAATTTCCACAGAATTTGAGCGAATCACAAAGGTTAGCCCAAGCACAACATTGAACACCGGCTTGATGATTGAGCAACTTTTTGACCAAAAGAATACAAAAGAACGCTACATAAGTGTTCTTTTTTCCGGCGGGTTCAAGGTTAACCAACCTGAAAGATGCTGGTTCTGGGGTGCTAAAGCAATGGCAGGTGTTGGCGATTATGCTGTCAAGTTTGATGGAAAAGTCGATGATTATATTCACGAAAATTCCTTCAAAAAGCTTTGCATAAAAACTGCTCTTGAACTTAGTGGTGGTTTGAAACTCGGTAAATGCAGCGAGATTTTTACTGCTTTACGTTTAGGTTATCATTTCGGAAAACGCACAGAAATAGATGGCTATGAAAGTGCAGAATATGTTAATTTGAGCGGATTTACCGGTGCTACCCGACTAGGGTGCAAATTTACCTTCTAAAAAAACAGTGTGTTCCATAATAGGACACACTGTTTTTTTCATATTAAAAAAGGTCTAAGCTCTTTTCTTTTATCCAGCTTCTATAAATCGGCAATCATCGTCATGGCAATAATTTCATCAGGCGAACTTACCATACCGCTTTGTCCGCTGCCTTTTTTCAGCATATCCACAAATTCCATGCCGCTGGTCACTTCTCCCCAAATGGTATATTGCCCGTCAAGCCACGGACAATCGGCATAGCAAATAAAAAACTGGCTGTCGGCGGAATCGGGGTCCATTGCTCTAGCCATTGAAACCGTGCCGCGTTTATGTTGGCGGCGGTTGAACTCTGCTTTAAGTTTTTTGCCGCTGCCTCCGGTTCCGTCTCCGCGCGGACAACCAGCCTGCGCCATAAAACCTTCAATCACCCGATGAAATTTCAAGCCGTTGTAAAATCCCTGCCGCACCAGTTCTTTAATGCGTGCCACATGGTTTGGAGCAATATCCGGCTCCATTTCAATAATCACATCACCATATTTAGTTTGCAGCAAAATGGCATTTTCTGCATCTTTAACCTTATATGAATGTTTAATTTTTTTGGCGCGGGAACCGCTCATTTCTATTTTTTTTGTTTCATTATCTGCCAACTTTTGCGTGTTTGGCTTAGCAATGTTTTTTGTTTCGTGTTTTCCTAATAAATCTGTCATTTCAAATTCCTTTCATTTAATTCTATTCAATATTTAGGAAGTTACATGGCATGATTCAAGACAAAATCAACTCTTTCTTCAGCGCTTAAATTTTTCGGATAATATTTATCAACGTTTTTAATGACTTCTTTTAGGCCGCGTCCGTTGGCAATTTGAATGGCTAATCCCGGCCGTGCATTTAATTCCAGCATCATCGGACCACGCTCTTTATCAAGCACAATATCAGCTCCCAAATACCCCAAACCGGTCATTTCAAAGGCTTGCGAACCAATCAGCAAATGTTCGCGCCAAAACGGCACTTGCAGTGTCATTAAATCAACCTCCGTATCCGGATGAATTTTAACCGGCAAATTATGCAAAACCGCCTGAATAGCCTTACCGCTGCGCATATCTAAACCAACCCCGACAGCCCCTTGGTGCAAATTAGCACGTCCGTCTGATTCTTTAGTAGCAAGCCGTGTCATTGCCATAATCGGGTAACCTTTATAAATAATCAACCGCACATCTGGAATTCCCTGATAGCTGAAATTAGCAAATACATCGCTGAAATGTACCAACTCCTCAATTAAAGCCACGTCATATTGTCCGCCCAAACTATATAAGCCGCTAAGCAAATTTGATATATGCTGATAAACTTCATTGAAGCCGAGTTTTTTCCCCGAAGCTGTAATAAATTCGTTATTTTCATAGTGTTTAATCACTAATACGCCTTTACCTTGACTACCGTGCGCCGGCTTAATTACAAATTCACTGTGACCGGCCACAATTTGCAGCAAATTTTTAACCTCATACTGATGCTCAATAACCCCAATCATATGCGGCGTATTGATGTTGATGTTGTTTGCCAACTTTTTGGTCTGCACTTTATCATCTACCAGCGGGTATAGCGAGCGCTTATTATGGCGCGAAATCATAAAATAGTTGCGTGCGTTCATTCCTAAAACACCGCTTGCACGCAGCGCTTGAGGCTTAGCAAAACGTTTGATAAAATCGAACATCTTATTTTTCCTTAACCAATGGTGCAAAGCGTTTCAGCTCGGTTAAACGATATCCAGTATAGGTGCCGAGCAGCATCACAATCGCCAATATCACCAAATTCCACTCATTAAAGGCAAACATAATGTGGCGAATGTAGGCACTGCTAATTACAAAATAAGTAATCACTGCCACAAAAAGCGTATTAACAATTTGCTTAACAGCATTGCGCGCCCCTTCTTCTTCCCAAGTAATGCAAGCACGCTCAATAATCCACGCCGTAATAATAATTGGGAAAAATGCCGCCGAAGCAATCACCCGCCATTCAGCACGATATCCGAAAACGGTTAAAAGCTGCATAATCAAAATTACAAAAATCACCACTGCAGAAATTCTCGGAACTAAAAGTAAATTCAACCGTGTCAGCAATGTTCTAATTAACAGCCCCAAAGCAATGATAACGCTAAAGCAAAAAAAACCGGAAACAAAACCGGTGCGCACCAGCGCCATTGCCACCAACATCGGTGTAAATGTTCCCATGGTAGAAATACCGATAACATTGCGCAGCACCACCACCAGCAAAATGCCTAGCGGAAAAATCATCAGCCATTTCAAAATATTTTGCTCTAAAGACGGTAAATCATAAATTGTATAATCAAATAAGCGACTGTTTTCATATTTTGCACGGCTGTTTGCCATTTTAAACGATGAAATAACAGATTTCACAACCGAAAATTTTATGCTTGAGTTATAGCCGCCGCTCACGTCCAAGAGCGAAACATCGCCGCGCTGAAATAGCACAAAATCTTTCGGCAAACCCATAGCTCCCGTTTCAATGTTATAAACCTGCCATTTGCTGCCTTCATATACTTCAAGCATTATATCGGCTGAAGCGGCGTGTTTTTTTTCAGCCAGCTTAACACCGCGCACAATTCGCGCCGGAACACCTTTGGTTGAAAGCAGCCAAATAATTTTATCGGCCATAATTTTCGGTGTTTTTTTAACCGGTAAAAACGTATCAACAACCGGTGCTAAACTTTCTTCATTAAGAAGCTCTATAATGCGCTTGGCTTTGCTACCCTCTTTTTCATCGGCTAAAGCCCAAATTTCATCAACCATTTGTTTTTGCTGTTCGCTTTCAAACTGTGGCTTTTGCACTTTTGCCGGTTTGTCTGCCCAAACTTTACCGGTTGTATCTTCATTGTCATAAAGTTTAATGCGATAATACAAATCTTGTTTGACCGAACGAGCTTTTGAAGCCATAATTAAACGATGATTTTTTTCATCTTTTGTAACTTCATAACCTTTAGCCACCGCATCTTCGCTTAAAATCCGATAAGCACCCACTGAACGCGGTGTGGCCAAAGATACTTCAATCGGTTGTCCGCTGGGAACAAAAGATATATGAGCATCAACCGTCCACACATCAGATTTTTCAGTTGGTTTAAAGCTAAATCCCCATACCGCTATTTTATACCAAGTCATAACCAGTGCAAACAAAACTGATACGGCTAAAAAAACGGTTAAACCGCCGCGAACCGAAAACATTTTTTTCATCTTAGTCCTCATTAGATTATTTTAGTGTATTAGAAATAGAAACATCAACAATAGCGCGTCCGGCTAAAATATTGCGTCCGACCAGTAGCTGATAGTCAAACTTTTCACGTTCGGCAATTGTAAAACTGGCTTTAAACTTTTCTCCGCCCATTTTAACGTCCATTTCCACCATTGGCCGATGCTCATTTTTACCGGCACGACGGATAACAATATTTTTCAGCAACGGTTTTTCAAATTCATATTTTTCACCGGTTTCGCGGTTGATAATAATGAACGAAACCCACTTATCACCATCGCGCTCAAATTGTTTTACGCTGTCGGCATCAAGCGAAGACGTGGTTGCACCTGTATCAATACGCGCCAAAAAGGCCGACTTTATCGGCGGAAGATAAACTCTTTCCACCGCACCGATAATATTATTCGGCATAACCTTAACCACTTGTTTTTCTTGCACCGTATTCGGCACAATACCCGGAACAACTTTAGTTTCGTTTGTAGCGCAAGCCGCTAAAAAAAGCATAATTCCCAAAATTAAAAATTTTCGCATTCAATCCTCTTATATTTTTATCATTTAACACAATAATCTACTTTTTTCAACCAAAGTAAAGCAAAAAGTTACAGAAATAGAACGCTTAAAATATTTATTGCAATTCATTTAAAATATTTAGGCACATATCTGTAAGCGAATTGTCGCGCGCTCCCATAATCACCACTCTATCACCTTCACGCGCATTGCGCAAAATAAATGCTTTAACTTCATCTTTAGTAGGATAAAAATAGGCATTATGCTTACCTAAAGTGCGAGCATTCGTAATCAAATCGGCCGATGAAATATCTTTGGTCACCGTGCCGCCGACAAAGAAAATTTCCGGCATCAGCAAAATATCTTCGGCATTCAATCCCTGCACAAATTCCGCCATAATTTCTTTGCCGAGCGAGCGCATCGGTCCAAAACCATGCGGCTGAAACATCACAATCAAACGCCCGCTATATTGCCGCAAAGCCGATATTGATGCTTTTACTTTATCAGGATTATGCGCAAAATCATCTATTACCGTTATACCGTTTTTAACACCGATAACCTCCAAACGCCTTTTAGTGCCGCTGAAATCTTGCAAAATTTCCGCAGCTGTAAATCTATCTACGCCAAATTCCACACAAGCCGCAATTGCTGCCAATGCATTTGCCACATTAAATGCCCCGATGAGTTTGAGTGTAAATCGCCGTCCGCAAAATTCATATGCCGTGCCGTTTGGCAATGCTTTAATGCCGCTCGCATAAAAGTCCGCATGCAAATTTTTAAGCGAAAAAGTCCGCAAATTTTGCGCCTTAATTTTTCGGCATAGTTCATAATCATCATTAATAATCACCTGTTTTTTAGTGCGATTTGCCAACGCTTGAAATAACTCAACTAATTCTTCTAACGATTTATGGTCTGCTGAAATATTATTTATAACCGCCACACTCGGATTATATAAATCTATGCTGCCGTTGCTTTCATCGGCTTCCGCCACACAAATATCGCCTTTGTTATAAATAATATTCGAAATACCTGCCTGTTTTTCATAATCTTTCAACAACCCGCCGTTAATCATACACGGTTTTTTACTGGCTTTATCCAGAATATAGCCAATCATTGCCGTTGTTGTGGTTTTACCGCTGGTTCCGCCCACGGCAATGCCATATTTGTAGCTATGAAAAACTTCCGCCAAAAGCTCCGGCCTCGTTTTAATCGGCACATTTTTTTCTTTTGCCGCCCGCACATCGGCAATACTATCTTCCACCGCCGTTGAAGCACAAACAAAATCCAAATCTTCCGTAATGGCTGAACCATCTTGCGGCACAATGCGAATACCAACACTTTCCAGCGCCTTTTTATTAGCCTCATCGCGCCCTAAATCAAAATTGCGGTCAGAGCCTTGCACCTCAACCCCCGACAGTGCCAATATTTGCGCCAAAGCGCTCATACCGCTGCCCGATATGCCGCAAAAACTTACTTTTTTCATCACAGTCCCTCCATTTTTCTCTGCTTTTTAAGTTTTTGTTCTTGTTCCATTAACGGTAGATTTTTATAATCCAAAAGCAAATGACTTTTAGCATTTTCATCAACATAAATACCAAGCGTCACCCCAATCTCATCATTATGAAAAGTTGCATATAGCGTTGCTTTTCCTTCTTGCAGCTCCTGCAAAAAATTTTCACCACCGAGCGGATTTTGCATTTGCACCATCTGCACAACCGGCCGCCCGTTTTGCACCGCCTGTTGCTCAATTTCATAAGTATAAGGCTCAAAATGCACTTCGGCATTGCCATATTTTTGCTCCAGCGCCCCATAATATTTATCAAAAAGTTGCAAAACCACACTTGCACCTTCATCATCATCAAGCGGCTTACCTTCGGCAAAAATACACCAAAGTTTATTGTTTTTACCGAACACTGCCGCCACACTGTCAAAACTTTCCTGCAAATGGTCTGAATGCCGCATTAAATAAATATTTTCATACCCCTCACGCTCTGCTTTCTGCACTTTCCACCCCAAATGATGCTGCATATATTCTAAAGATGCTCCCCACAGCAAATCAAACGGGGCCGATGCAAATGTTATTTGTGCTTCAATAGCATCTACTTCATCATTTTTTTCATCATCTGTCAATTTTTCAGCTTGCGAAAAAGGATTTTCCGCAGCATTTTTTTCAGCAATTGTGCGCGCATCTTCGGCTGAAAACCGTTCATTTTTTTTCTCTATTTTGAATTGTTCCGGCCTGTTTGTTAATAAGTTGCGCGCCGACAATCGGGCTGAATTTTGCTCATCAATATCCGCTAAATAGTCTTCAACTACCGATTTTTCGGCACAAACATCAGCCGCATAAAGGCTCAAGCCTAAAAATAAGCACACTGCATAAGTTATTTTCATAAAAATCCCTCTCATAACCGCAAAAAATATTTGAACAGTTCACTTTTTATTGCTATCTTAAAACACAAAAGCAAATATTTTATTAAACGATGTGTAAAATGGAAAAAGATAATATTCGCAATATGCTTCTAAAAATCGGTCGGCAAATTGTGCAAGAAAAAGGTCCTGAAGCCTTAACCGCCCGCAAATTATCCGAAGCTTCCGGCTGCTCCGTAGGTGCCATTTATAACCAATTTAACAATATGGAAAATTTTATTGTTATTGAAAATTACCTTACTTTAGAACAACTGAGCAGAAGGCTTAATATCGTTAAAGAAACTCAAAATCCATATTTTGATATGAATAATTTGCTGAATACGTTTGTTGATTTTGTGCTGAAAAATAAAAATTTATGGTATCTGCTATACAATTTTCACTTGCGCAAAGAAAAACACAAATATTCGTTTGCTTATTTACGCATAGTCGGACGCATTGTGCGCCGTTTGAATAATTTAATTTATCGCATTGTGCCGCAAATGGAGCAACCTGAGCGCATTTTATCTTCGCAGGTTTTGTGGCTCACCTTATTTGCCTTAAGCTCGCTTTTAACAAAAGATATTCTCGATTCGTTTTCTAAAATAAATAGGCAAACACTGTGCCAAATTATGCTTAACACCTACATTGCCGGCCTCACCGTTCTAGAGAAAAAAGAATGATTACGTCGTTTATACATAGCTTTTGGCTGTATCTTAATTCTGCCGAATTTTTTAACACGGTTGTTCATAACCGCTTTTATTTAATATTTTTGGTCATTACTTTGTCTTTTATCAAACGCCACACTTTTAACGGTATGCTGATGACCTCGCTGGTTAATATCCCTGGCACAATTTTGCACGAAATTGCTCATTTTATGGTTGGCTTGGTTTTAAACGCTAAACCAGCCTCGTTTAACTTGCTGCCCAAACGCCGTGATAATGTATATGTAATGGGCAGTGTCGGCTTCCGCAACATTAAGTTTTATAATGCTTTCCCTTCGGCAATGGCTCCGCTCTTGCTTTTGCCGATTGCATATTGGCTGAACGAATATTTTTTGGTCACTACCATTTGGCGCTATATATTTTTTATATTGCTCGAAACCATCATCATTGAAAACGCCATTCCGTCCGCAACCGATTTCAAAGTAGCTTTCAGCTCACCTTTAGGGCTGTTGTTTTACGTCGCTGTTGCTTGCGCCATCACACTGTTTTTATAAAAACGCAGCTTTGCAATTTTTTAGTTGAATTTAACATTCAATCTGTTTATGATACGCGGCAGATTAATTAGTTAATGGAAGAAAAAATGTCTGAAATAAAAGTTAGATTCGCACCAAGCCCTACCGGATTTATGCACATAGGCAACACCCGCACGGCTTTGTTTAATTATCTGCTCGCTAAAAAATTGGGCGGCAAATTTATGCTCCGCATTGATGATACCGATTTTGCCCGCTCCAAAAAAGAATATGAAGATGCCATGCGTGAAAGCCTGCAATGGCTCGGCTTCAAATGGGATGAAGAAGCCCGCCAATCGGCACGTTTTGCCCGCTATGATGCCTTGCGTGATGAGCTGATGCAAAAAGGCCGCATTTATGCCTGTTATGACACACCGGAAGAATTGCAAATTAAGCGCAAGCGTGCCATGGCTAAAGGACAAGCGCCGATTTATGACCGCCAAGCCCTGCACTACACAGCAGAAGACATTGCCCGCTTTAAGGCTGAAGGACGCAAACCGCACTATCGCTTTAAGCTGTTGCCGGGAACTATTGAATGGAACGATATTGTCCGCGGCCATTGCCAATATGAGGCTGAAAAACTCAGCGACCCGATTATCATTCGCGAAGACGGCAGCTATCTTTATCATTTTCCGTCTTGTGTTGACGATTCCGACTTTGGCATCACCCACATTGTGCGCGGTGAAGACCATGTGACCAACACGGCGGCGCAAATTCAAATGTTTGAAGCAATTGGCGGCAAAGTACCGACCTTTGCCCACCTGCCGCTTTTAACCGGTGTTGAGGGCAAGCTCTCTAAGCGCTTGGGCAGTTTAGGCGTGCGTGAGCTTAAAGCCGACGGCGTGGAAGCTATGGCTATCTGCTCGTTTTTAGCCAAACTCGGCACGTCGGATTCGATTGAACCGTTTTATTCGCTTGATGAATTAGCTCAATCGCTTGATTTTTCTAAACTCGGCCGCTCGCAGCCTAAATTTGACGAAGCTGAATTAAAGCATTTTAACACCAAATTTGTGCGCAATATGCCATACAGCACTGTTCAAAACCGCATTGATGTCAGCGAAGATTTTTGGAACGAAGTCCGCCCGAATTTGGATATTGTAGCCGATGTAAAAGCGTGGGCAGATATTTGTCATCATGAAGTTGTACCGGCTATTGAAGATAAAGCACTGACTGATTTAGCGGCATCGCTTTTGCCTCTTGAACCGTGGGACGAAAACACATTCAACACATGGCTGAACGAAGTTAAAACGCAAAGCGGCAAAAAAGGTAAAGAACTTTTCCACCCAATTCGCAAGGCTTTAACTGCGCTTGATAACGGGCCGGAATTGAAAACTTTGCTACCGTTAATCGGTTACGAAAAAGCCAAAAAACGCTTACAGGGACAAACAGCTTAAAAAGGACCTCTGAAAAATGACTCAAATATATCTGCACGACACTTTAAAACAACGCAAAGTTCCGTTTACACCAATTGATGCAAACAACGTGCGGATGTACGTCTGCGGCCCGACGGTATATGACAAGGCGCACCTCGGCAACGCTAAAACACCGGTAGTATATGATGTGCTTTATCGTTTGCTGTGCCACGTTTATGGCAAAGAACACGTCACTTATGTTTCTAATATCACCGATGTTGATGATAAAATTTTGAACAAACATAAAGAAACCGGCAAATCTATCCGCGAAATTACCGAACAAACCTATAATTGGTATATTGAGGATATGGCAAAGCTCAATGTTTTAGCGCCTAATGAACGGCCGCGCGCCACTGAATATATTGCCGATATGATAGAATTGGTTAAAAAACTGCTTGAAAACGGCCACGCTTATGAAGCAGAAAAGCAAGTGTTGTTTGATGTCGATTCGTTTTCCGGCTACGGCACACTTTCCGGCCGCTCGATGAAAGAAATGCTTGCCGGCGCTCGTATTGAAGTGGCTGACTATAAAAAAAATCCGGCAGATTTTATTTTATGGAAACCGTCGGCAGCCGACCAACCGGGGTGGAACAGCCCATGGGGTTACGGACGACCGGGGTGGCATTTGGAATGCTCGGCGATGAGTTCAAAACTTTTGGGTAATGACTTTGACATTCACGGCGGCGGCTCCGATTTAATTTTTCCGCACCACGAAAATGAGCTGGCGCAATCTTGCTGTGCTTTTCCGAACACAAAATTTGCGCACTATTGGGTTCATACCGGCATGCTGATGATTGACGGTGTTAAAATGAGCAAATCACTCGGCAATTTTTATACGGTGGAAGAAGTTTTGCAAAAAGCTCCGGCCGAAGCTCTGCGTCTGCTGTTTTTAACCACCCACTATCATCAACCGTTTAACTTCACCTTTGAGGGCTTGCAACTGGCAAAAAATACGCTTGATAAATTTTATAACGCCCTGCTCAAAAATGCCGATGTAGAAACAGTTGCCGCAGCACCAAGTGAAAAAACAATTTCCGCTTTGGCTGATGATTTGAACACTCCGCTGGCACTTTCATATTTGCATGAAACAGTTAACGAGCTCAATAAAGCCGAAACAGTTGAAGAACGCCGCCGCTTAAAGGCGCAGCTCTTAGCTGATGCATATATGCTGGGGCTTTTGTATAATGAGCCGGAAAAATGGTTCAAAGGCGAAGAAAATGACACAGAATCTGCGGAAATTGAGGCTCTGATTCAACAACGTATTGAAGCCAAAAAGAACAAAGATTGGGCAACCGCCGATGCCATTCGTAACTCATTAAAAGAGCGCGGCATTGTTTTGGAAGATTCGCCCACCGGCACCACTTGGAAAAGAGCTTAGAATATTTTTGCATTTTTATGTAGACAAAAAATAAAAACTATGTTATATTACAAGCAACAGTAGAATTTTTTTTTATAAAAAGGAGCAAAAAAGATGGCTGATGAAGAATTAACAACAAGCGAAATTTATAATATTTTGAGCAAACCTACACCTAGTGCAGAGGATTTAAATAAGGTAATAGACTTTATCAGCAAAGCCGGTTCGCCTTGGTTAGCCGGTGTTCCTAATGATTTTATGGAGCAAGTTTTTCCAAAGTATAATAATATGGTAGAACTAGGCAAATTTGACAATGAAGAGTGCGAGAATATAATCAAGAATCTGCAAGCCAAAGGAGCCACCGATGCTTTACAGCATCTTTTAAATGATAGTAACACACCAAATGGTGATTCTGCTATAACTTATTTGACCCGCCATGCCTTGAGCGCACAACATAAAGCGGACCGCGGAAGATCTGAATTTGAAGCCTATAAAGATGCGCAAATAAACCTTCTAAAAACTTTGGCAGATTTAAAAGATGCCGATGGTAATAATATCGTAAATTTTGCAACAGAAAACAAGCTTGAGCAAAATTTAAAAGGTTTAGCAAAATCCTATACCGATGGAGCGGCCCGTCGTAACGCAAGTTTGCCGGCCGGCTCTATGGCAATACCGGACCCAGCGCGGGATTTAGAACAATTTTTTACTCGGGTTGATGAAGATGCCGAAAAATATCAAACCAACATCGGTTCCTTGGAGGAAACAGCAGAGAGAACTCCGGAACAATTACCGGAAAATGTGGCAAACTTAAATCCGAATGAGCTGGAAAAAGGTAAAGACAAATCTAAAGCTGCCAAAGATTATAAATTTGACCCTATATCTAAAAAACCAATAATAGACTATTTGTATGAAGATATTTTTCTTAAATATTTAAATATGGCGACAGATTTCTTATTGAAGCACTTGCGCAATGCGGTTGACCGCTATGCCGACTGGTGCCGCAAGAGTAGTGATGAGCTTGATAGGGCTGCAGAAAAAATGAAAAAAGCCGATTGTAAGGCCGCCACAAAGAAAATTAGCGCGGAATATGGCCGCGTACAAGCCGTAAGAGACATGTTTGCTGAAACTCGCGAAGATCGCAGAGATTATATGGGTAAATTGAATGAGGCAATTAAGCGTAATTTGATTGAACCGGTTGCCGGCGCATCTGAAAATTGGGAACCGCTGGATATTAATAATCCGGCAGATAAACAAATGATTGAATCATTGAAGCGAAGTTCGCAGGCAGCTAAAGATGCCGGTTCTGATGAATTTGCAAAAACCTTTGCCGCATTAGAAACAAAATCAAATCAAGATACGATGTTGGAATGGCAGGAAAAAGTTCATGATTTAGGCTATATGCTTGCCTTAACCGATTGGAAACACGAATGCTTGAATGATAAAAATCTAAAATGCTTAACAATAGATAATTTATCCGAAGATAAAGACTTCCAAGCTAAAGTTCTTAAATATGCCCAAGTTGTGGAAGCCGGAGTTGCCGCGGCTATGGCTATTGATATGTTAAATGATGATACCACTTATACATCGGTTCAAAATTTTCTTAATAACACAGTAGATCAAGCTTTGAAATTAGAAAAAACGCTTGATAAAGATATTAAGGCTGAAAACTTTAAGGCTAATCCGGATGATGAGCGCCGTCCGACAGCAAGCAACAAGGCATATAAAGAATTTGCTGGATTTATAGATGATACCGTAAAATTTGCCGGCTCGGCTCACATTTTGCCGCACCATCCTATGTATGAGCCTAGAAGCGTGAATCAAGAAGCAGCTGCTCAGATTTATGAAATTGCAAACAGTCCGCACAGCAAAGAGCAAATGTTGGTTAATGCTTCACTGGCTGCTACCGAAGCAGCTTTGCAAACTAATCAACAAAGAAGATATAATTTCCAAAAGTTAAAAGAGAAGCTGTTCGGTTCAAAAGACAATAAGTTTTATCAATTAATAACAACTAACACCAGTGGCGGCAGAAGCTGATGATAAAAAAACTGTTTCACATTATTTTTGCAATTATCTTCAGCGCCATGTTCTCCGCATTGGTATTGGCGGCATTTTATTATGCCTACAGGCATTTTTACCGCATAAACATTTTGCTGCCGCAAACATATCGCAACATTGCGGCATATTGGAACACCGGCGCCACATTGTCCGGTAACGATTTATTGATGCTGTTTGGCATTTTTTCTTTAGTGCCGCTGAATTTATTGGGCTGGTGGTTCATATATCGCTGCAAATTTGCAAATTTAGTGTTCAAACCGCTGGCATGGCTCAGCAATTTAGGCGCCAAAGACTATAAGGCACCAGATATAAACATTAAAAACCTGAAAATTGAAGAAAAAAAGACCATAGAACAATTGGTTAGCGAACGGCTTGAACAAGAAAAAAAGAAAAGACCAACCGCAAATATAAACAATTTTCGCCAAGATATTATTGAGCAAATTGAACAAAAACGTAAATAATTATATTTGATTATTTAGAATAAAGTACAAAACTATAAAAACAAAATTTTTAACTTTCATATACAAGGTTATTTATAGCAGAACACAACTCTTTATTAAAAAAGTGGAAAAATGCATAAATGTAATCACTTTTTTAATAAATGGCTGTTATGCTGCAATGAGAAGAACGTTCAAATATTTAGGAGCAACGGTTGAAAGCCTTATTGGTATTGTTAAGAATTATCATCGTCGGCATTCTGTGGGGAATTGTCTTCACTGAGGGAATCCGCGTGATTATGCTTTGCAATTGGCACTTTGATATTTTTTGGCCGGACCACTGGCGCCAAGCCAAAGAGCTTTGGCAAGCCGGCTGGGTGGTTCGTGCGCCTAAAGAGTGGGCCTTTGTCATTATATTAGCCACGTTTTTCCCAATGCTGATAACCGGTTGGTGGACATTGTGCTTAGTTGAGTGGGAAAAAATTATCGGCAAAATTTTAATGCTTCCGGTTAGGGCATATCAGCGCTTTATCAAAACACCTCTGAATGTTATTACTACTAACAATAAATATGGTGTTGTTAAGAAAAAATCATAT
This sequence comes from Alphaproteobacteria bacterium, assembly GCA_017460085.1. GTDB lineage: Bacteria > Pseudomonadota > Alphaproteobacteria > RF32 > CAG-239 > RUG410. The sequence goes on along the minus strand of JAFUBQ010000003.1, from coordinate 22,541 downwards.
AAACAGGTTCGTCCTTTGGGCATTCTCGGCAGCATCCGCTCGCCAATTTCCGATTATGGCGATTCTCCGAAACCGGCAGCTCCAGCATATGTTCCTGTTCCATCATACAGTCAACCTAAACCGGCAGCAAAACCTGCGGTTAAAACCGACGTTAGCGCCACTATTGACCATGCTTTGTTTAAATTTGACGATGATGAAGATGACGATTTTGATTTAGATATAGATTCGTTTGAAAAAACCGATATTAAAAAACAACGAGAAAGCGAACCGGTAAAAAAACAAAATAAAAAAGACAACGCAAAATTTAATTTTGATGACGATGATGAAGAACAAACATCACGCAATAATCGCCGCTCTCTACGCAACCAAAATCGCAATGACGAACAACGAGATTCATCTAAAAACGAGCGCAACGACCGCAATAAAAACAAGCATAATCGTGATACGGAAGAATCTAAACCTACGCCGTCAAATAAAGGACCGGTGTTTGAAATATTGCAGCAAAAAGGTTATGATATTATTGAAAATATTAAAGTTAATAATACGCTTATTGACTTTATCGGTGTTTCTGAAAACAAAATTTGTTTGTGCTTGGCAGACCGCGAAAACGGTGATTGGCTGGCCGATGAAGAACTGTTTAACGGCGAAGAACCTTTGTGGTTTTCTGAAAGCAGCCACCGTGTTTCGCCGGTGCGCAAGCTGAAATCAGCACGTGATTCTTTGCAAAGCGTTCTTGATGAAGAAGGCTTTGCTCAAACATTAGAAGCATACGTTGTGGAACAAATGGCTAACATTATCAATGCTGATGATATGTTTGATATATGGAAAGAGCTAAATATTAACGTTACCCGTGTTAATCGCGGCGCTCCAAAAGAAATTCAACTGTTTTCCAGAACATTACCTGAAGCCAATGGTTCAATGCCGCATAAAGAGTTTGAACGGTTGCGTAAAGTTTTAAAAGATATGAAGTAGGACAGAGAATAAAATGGCACTAAAAGATCGCGGTGAAGAATGGAAAGAATATGATGACGCTGTCCGCTGGATGCTCACAGCATTTTTCATTTGTTTGGGTTTATCGGTTGTTTTGTTTGTAACCGCATTGCCGCTGTCATATGTTGTAGGTAACGGTGTCTCTAAAGGCTCAATGGACGTGGTGAGCAAATTTATGCACCTCATTCTTTCTAATCCTGACCACTTGTTTAAAATGTATGGTAAATGGTTTCGGCAAATTATGAACCACAGCGGTTCATTTTCGCTCAGTTTATGGATTCCGCTCTTGCCATTCATCATCATTCCGGTTGGCTTAATTTTTGCCGGCATGATTAGTCCGTATCGTTTCCAAACCAATATTCACGGTTCGGCACGCGTTGCCACTTTGAGCGATATTAAAAAAATGCCGTTGTTGGGTTTTGATGGTTTTTGCCAAGTGGTCGGCAAATTTAACGGCCAGTTTTTAATGCTTAAAGAAACTTTGGCAACTTTATGCTGTGCACCTCCGGGAACCGGTAAAACTGCTGGCGTTGTTGTACCGACAATTTTTAATTCGGATAAGCTAAGTTTAGTTATTAATGACCCGAAACCGGAATTATGTTACAGCACTTCCGGCGCACGAGCAAAAGTTGGACCGGTTTTTATCATCAACTGGGGTGCTGAAGATAATCCGAGTGAAGGTATATATTATCCAAGCTGGAATCCGCTCTCACCAAACTGCATTCCGCAAGAAGGGCCTGACCGCGATATGTACGTCGATTCCATGTGCAATATTTTGGTTGAAGACCCGAAAGGCGGCGCTGATCCGCACTGGTCACAAACCGGCCGTGCCGCTTTAACCGGATTTATTCAATTTGTGGTTTCTAAATGCGACAGAGCGCGCGCTAATGACTATTTTATCGGCCGCATTTACGAAGGCAAACTTGATGAAAAAGATAAAGAAGTGCTTGAAGGCTATTATATGGGTATGCGTGACCCCGGTGCTCCGCGTGCCATTCAAAACCTTAAAAACGGCACTTTAACCATGGAAAATTATCTGCCGATTGGCACATGGAATTTGTTGCCGCCGCGCTGGATGGGACGTGAGGCCTGCATTGCCATGATTATGGAATGGATTACGGAAGCGCAGATTAACGCTGCCCAAGAAATTCAACGCCGTATGGACGAAGGCGACCAAATGGCAGCTATGGCTGACCCGACGCACGATATGCTTGAAGAAGCTATTAAAGAAGCCCGCAATTTCGGCTATGCCCAACGTGCCATTACCGAACTCAGCCAGCTTAGCAACACGCCGGATAAGGAACGTGGCTCTATTCTTTCTACCGCATTTGCCGGTATTAACGTGTTTAAAAACCAAGCAGTTAAAGCACGCACAAGCTTTTCAGACTTGCAATTTAAGGATTTGCGCGGCATGAAAGACCCGGTTACCGGTGAATGGAAACCAATTTCGGTTTATTTATCGGTTAACCAAGTAGATGCCCGTGCTTTAGGTGTGATTAGCTCCACATTTATTGAGTTGATGAGCTCATATTTAATTTCTAACCCGCCAAACCACGTTAACCGCACCGACGGTAAAATGGGGCCTTTCCCTGCCTTGTTTGTGCTCGACGAGTTTCCGCAAATGCCGAAGATGAAAGCCATTATTGACGGACCTGCAGTCGGCCGTGGTCAAAAAGTTTCATATCTGCTGATTGGTCAAGACTTAGGGCAAATTTCCGGTAAATATGGTAAAGATGATTTGGAAACGGTAATTTCTACCACCGCATGCAAGGTTATCTTGTCACAAAACAACGAGGTAACAGCGCAACGCTTTTCTAAGATGATTGGTAATAAAACCATGCGCGTATCATCGTTTTCACGCACCGAAGGCAGCTTAGGTAAAGACTTTAACCCGCTGGCTAAAAACGTTAGCTACCAATTGCAGGCCGTTCCGGTTATTAGCTCAACGCAGCTTTTGAGCTTACCGATGCTTAAGCAGGTCGTATTAATGCAAAGCCATATTGACCGCCCGATTATAGCCGATTCTCCGCGTTGGTATTTGGATAAAAAAATGAAAAAATTAGCCGCCTTGCCGCCGGCGCCGAATGTGCCTGATTGGATTGTGGCACAACGTGAAGACATTAATGACGACATGCTCGCTAAACTGGGTATTGAATATAATCCGGATGAGGAAGAAAACGGCTTTGAGGTAGATGAAGGCTAATCTTCGCTATTTTCCGCATTATCAGCCAGCGGCCACTCTTGTTTTTTAAAAAATTGCTTGCGCTCTTTGCGGCTCATTGACCATATATTGCCAAGTCCGTTAATCGGCTGCACTGTATATAGCGATTCAAAATCAAAATTGCGGCGAAAAAAAATAGATGTTGCTTTAGTGTAATTGTTCATCGGGCAAAAGCCGTAAAAATCTACTTGCAATAAACCGGCATTGCGCAATGTTTTAATAGCATTAACATATTCCAAACTGGTGTTCACGCGGTCGCTGTCATCTAAAATAATCATTCCGCCGTCTGCCAGTGCCTTCACCGCATTTGCCGCACATTCGGCGCGGCGTTTGCCATCAATCACAATCACATCATATTGTTCACCGTCTGCTAAAATTGTGTCTTCATAGCCTTGCTTTTCATCACAATAACGCATCTGCCAATTCGGCGCACTAAACTCAGCGGCAAATTTTTCAAACCATTCCGGTTTATCTTCAATGCTGATAACTTTTTGCGCCCGCTTTGCCCAATACATTGAAGAATAGCCGGTGCCGAACTCAAACACCTTTTTGGCGCTGTAATCAAATTGCGAAATATATTCAATCGCCGGATATGTGTACCATGGAATAGGGTTTCCGTCGCGGTCAACACACACTTTTTCATTCATACTGCGTTCAATGGCAAAGTCTTTTTGCCACATTTCTATAAATTGTTTAAATCTGTCGCTATACATTTAAGTCCTCGGTTGAAAAAAGCGCCAGCCTCAAAATAACAAGGTTGGCGCTCATTGTTTATCCTTTGAAAACTATTCCAAATCTTCACCGGTTTCTTGGTTAACCCGTTTGGCGGAAAGTTTAATTTTACCGCGGTTATCCGTGCCTAAACACTTCACCCAAATGGTGTCGCCTTCTTTGTAGAAGTCACAAACCGAAGCAATGCGCTCATTCTTAACTTCAGAAATATGAACCAACCCTTCTGTTTGGCCAATAAAGCGGACAAATGCACCAAAGTCCATAATTTTGGTAATTGTGCCTTTATAAATATGGCCAACTTCAGGTTCGGCAACAATGCCTAAAATAATATCAATTGCTTTCTGACAATTTTCATTATTATTTGAAGCAATCAAAACAGTGCCGTCATCTTCAATTTCAATCTTGGTATTGGTTTGTTCAATAATTTCACGAATAACCTTACCGCCCGTACCGATAACTTCACGAATCTTATCGGTTGGAATTTTCATGGTATGAATACGCGGTGCTTTCGGCGAAATTTCCGGACGCGGTTCAGCAATAGCTTTAGCCATTTCGCCTAAAATATGAATACGTCCTTCATGAGCTTGCGCCAGAGCATTCTGCATAATTTCTTTGGTGATGGAAGTAATTTTAATATCCATCTGCAAAGCAGTCACGCCGTCTTTTGTTCCGGCAACCTTGAAATCCATATCGCCCAAGTGGTCTTCATCACCCAAAATATCGGTTAAAATCGCCACTCGGCCGTCATTTTCTTTAATTAACCCCATTGCAATACCTGCCACCGGTTTTTTCATCGGCACACCGGCATCCATTAACGACAAACAAGTGCCGCAAACCGTGGCCATTGAAGACGAACCGTTCGATTCCATAATATCCGAAACAACGCGGAGAGAATACGGAAATGCTTCTTTATCTTTCGGCAACATCGGATGAATAGCACGCCAAGCCAATTTACCGTGACCAATTTCACGGCGTCCCGGTGTGCCTAAACGACCGCATTCACCAACCGAAAACGGCGGAAAGTTGTAATAAAGCATAAAGTCTTGCTTAGCTTCAGGGAACAAGCCGTCAACCAATTGTGCATCTTCCGGTGTTCCAAGCGTGGTAACAACCATTGCCTGTGTTTCGCCGCGTGTAAACAAAGCAGAACCGTGCGCTTCCGGTAATACAGCTACTTCACATTGAATCGGACGCACCGTTTTGGTATCGCGGCCGTCAATGCGGTGACCGGTTGAAAGCACTTTTTCGCGCATGGTATGATGCATCACATTTTCAATGGCATCACCCACATAACGCATTTCAATTTCATTTTCCGGATCAATAGTAGCTTTCACTTCTTCTGCCAATTGGCCTAAAGTTGTGCCGCGTTCTTGTTTATCAATAATGTTGAAAGCGGCTTCATAGCGCGCACCATATTGCTGCATAATTCGTGTGCTTAAAGCCTCATATTCTGCAGGAAATACCGGTTCTTCCCATTTTTCTTTACCGGCTTCGGCTGCCATTTCTTTAATCAGTTTAATGACCGGCTGAAAACTTTCAAAACCAAACATCACTGCACCGAGCATGGTTTCTTCTGAAAGTTCCTGAGCTTCCGATTCCACCATCAACACACCTTCTTCGGTTCCGGCAACAGTTAATTCCAAATCAGAAACGGCTTGTTCTTCCATTGAAGGGTTCAAAATATATTGCCCCTTGTGATATCCTACTTTTGCTGCGCCAATCGGACCTAAGAACGGAATACCTGAAATAGCGAGTGCAGCAGAAGCAGCCACCATTGCCACTACGTCAGAATCATTTTTTTGGTCATGCGAAAGCACGGTGCAGACAATTTGCACTTCATTTTTGAAGGCATCAGGAAACAACGGACGAATTGGCCGGTCAATCAACCGCGAAATTAAAACTTCGCGTTCCGACGGTTTTCCTTCACGTTTGTTAAAACCGCCCGGAATTTTACCGGTTGCATAAAATTTTTCCTGATAGTTTACGGTTAAAGGAAAGAAATCTTGGTCCGGTTTTGCTTCTTTAGCACCGACAACTGTGGCCAAAACCATTGTTTCACCATATGTAGCCATCACGGCACCGGTTGCCTGACGTGCAATTTTTCCTGTTTCTAACACTAACTTACGGCCGCCCCATTCCATCTCTTTACGGCACACTTTAAAATCTATCATAAATTTCTTTCCTTTCTAAAAAATTCTTCTTTTCCATACATCTTTTTCCTCACCTGTTTTTTTAAACAGGATTTTTACGGGGCAACCGCACCATTGCCGCCGCCCCGTTTTACTTTACTTACGCAAATCAAGCTTTTTCACAATTGCCTGATATCTTTCTTCGCTGGTGCTCTTTAAGTGGTCGAGCAAGTGACGACGACGGCTAACCATCTTCATCAAACCTAAACGAGAGTGTAAATCTTTTTTATGAACATTGAAGTGTTCAATCAAAGCGTTAATTCTATATGTCCAAATGGCAATTTGCACTTCCGGAGAACCGGTGTCGTTGGCAGAGTTACCATATTTTGCAACAATTTCTTTTTTAATTTCATTTGTTATCGACATCTTTTGTTTCCTTTTTCAAATTATTTAAGTTAAACACGCGAAACGGTGTAATTTTTCGTTCATCGATTCGCACCAAAGCAATTAAGCAATTTTCAAACTTCGCCGCAGCCAAATTTGTTTCCGGTAAAACCGCAAAACCCTTTGGCGATAGGCTCTGTCCGTGCATTAGCTTAAGAGCATCTTCTGCCGAAACAGCAATTTCCGCGATGTCGCGCAGAGATGTTTCCATCGGCAAAAGAGACTTTCGTCGTTCTTCTACATACTCCATTTTTTCCAAATAATCCAGTAAAATCGTATCTTTAAGAGTAAAAATTCCGCATTTTGTGCGTCTTAGTGCCGTCAAATGCCCAACAGTTCCAAGTTTTAAGGCTAAATCTTTGCCTAACGTGCGCACATACGTTCCCTTTGAACATTCTACCCGAAATTTAGCACTATCGGCATATTCTTCCAAAAGTTCCAAAGCATAAATTTCAACTTCGCGCGCCGGCATCTCCACCTCTTGTCCGCGCCGCGCCAATTTATATGCCTGCTGTCCGTTAATTTTGATAGCCGAATAAATCGGCGGCACTTGCTTAATGCGTCCCATAAAATTCGGCAACACCGCCATAATTTCATCATGTGTCGGAATTTTATCTGAGCGTGCCACTACTTCACCTTCAGTATCGTCGGTGGAGGTTTGCTCGCCGAATTTCAGCACAAATTCATATTCTTTTTTGCCGTCAGTCACAAACGGAACTAATTTTGTTGCTTCACCAAACGCAATCGGCAAAACCCCGCTGGCAAACGGGTCCAGCGTGCCGGTATGCCCGTTTTTGTTGGCATGCATCAGCCACCGTGTTTTTCCCACCACAGTAGTCGAACCAATTCCGCACGGCTTGTCAACAACCAGCCAACCGCTTACATCATCTGCTTTTTTATGACGCATTTTTTTCCCTTTTTTCAGAAGTTTATTTTTTTATATATTGCCGTTAAATCATTGTCAAATGAAAAGCAGAAATATTTTGCCCATTCAACCATATGTAAAATATTTTTACGCCTTTATAAATGTTTTACATTGACAAATAATACAAATTCGGCTACTTTGTATTTACAAACAAATAATTGTGCCTATGAAAAATTTATTATTGTCCTTGATTTTGTGTGCCTTTGCAAGCTCAATGTTTGCACAATGGCACAGAATGCCCCCGCCTCCGCGCCGGCCGGTGTATCATCATAACGGCTACGGTGTAATGCACCGTCAGCGTGTTATTGTAAACCACCCTCCGCGGATTGTTGTCCGGCAATATGGCAACGTTAACCTGCGTATCGGCCCCGTATATTACGGTGGCGGCTGGGGTTCAAATGTAATATTTCTGCGCCAACCGCGCGTTATCGTGCAGCAGCCTCGTGTTGTATACACAACAACGCCGCGCACCGAAGGACAAGCGGTAGTGCTGAATTATTTAATCAAACGCGGCGATATTGTCATTCTTGTTGACCAACAACAGCAAGTGACCGATTCGTCTGCGGTAGAATAAAAAACAAGAAACGGTGATTTTTAGAATCGCCGTTTTTTTAGGTTTAAATATCGAAAAATAAAAAATTAAATATATCTTAATGTTTACATTTTAAGCTCAAACAAAATTAACTTATAACAAAAGGGTTAAACCATGAAAAATATTCTTAAAACTCTTTGTGCAGCCGCGGCGGTTTTAATGTTCAGCGCTTGCGCAACAATGAATAATGACGAAGCTGCACCTGCTCGATACAGCGATTTGCATTTTGATAATAAAAAACCAATTCCACTTATGGTTAAAACAATAGATATTAAGTCAGAATTTACCCCTTCTTTCACCCGACCTAATGTTGAACATCTGTTTCCGGTTTCTATTGAGCGCACGGCAAGAACTTGGGCTAAAGAACGCTTAGAGGCAGCCGATTTTGCATCTAACCGCACGGCAGAATTTATTATTAAAGACGCCAGTGTAACAGAAAACGAGGTTAAAGCAGAGCAGTTGTTGCAAAAGAACGGTTTGCGCTATCATGCAAATTTAACTGTTGTGTTGCGGGTTGTTGATAATAAATCTTCGGCTCAAACTTCCGTTGAAGCCTATCGTGACTTAACTATTCCGTTTGATACAAGCATTGAAGACAAAGAAAAATATTGGAATGAAATGGTGGTTAAACTGTTCCAATCGTTTGATGAACATATGGATTTAAATGTCCATCGCTATTTAAATATGTACATCAAAGATGATAACAGCATCACTCAGTTTTAATTATAGTTAAAATACGAAGTAGTTTCTAAGGCTGCTAATTGCACAATCGGCAGCTTTATTTTAATTTCGGTTCCATCAACCGTTTGCGCGGCACATGTTCCATATAGTACCGCCGCTGCGGAATTCAGCCCTATTGTGTCCTCAAACTCAAAACATTCGCCCGGTTCTAAATCAGGCAATTCTCCATGAAAACCTTCGCCGTTAATAAAATAGCTGTGACCGCAATTATCTGTAATGCAGAAATCTTTTTTCAATAATCGGATTTTTTTTTCAGAATTATTTTCAACTCGCAAACAAAATGCCCACAAATAGCTATTATTCACGTCATCAGCATCAAGCTGCTCTTGAAAAGCCGAAACAAAAATATCTCCCGTTTGCGCCATAGCGCTTTCCATATCATCTTGCCACATCAGCGAATCCCTTTCTTTTTGCATATTAAGGATTCATTAACCATTTAAAATATGCAAGCTGATTCTTAACTTATCCGCCGACTTATGCACAAGATTCTGCATATATTTAAATTAAACAATTCCCGCAAAAGATATAAATGCAGCATAGCGCTCATTATATGTGTCGGCATATTGCAGTGCCACATCACGCATAATGTTGTTCTCAAATTCTTGCAAAAATTCTTCATCGGGAGTTACCGTTAAAATTTGCGCATTTTCTTCATACACAAGCTGTAAGCCCAAAAGAGAGGTTTGCAACGGCTCTGCACACATTTTTGCATAAACATCCGGCGACAATTTAAATTTTGCCGCTACCATATTTTTTTGCGCACGATAATATGCCGCCGCAGTTTGCAAGCGAATATATTGCTGCAACAAAATTGCCGAAAAAACCTCCAATTTTCCTTCTACTTGTTCCATTTTTTACTAAAATACAATTTTTTACTTGAAAATATTTTTAGCAATAAATATGCTTATTGTCAAACAAACTTTATTTTTATGAAAGGAAAAGTAATGGAAATTAAAATTTTACCGGCGTTTATTTTAGCAGCCGGCGTGGTATGCGGCGGATTTTTTCCGGGCTATTTTTATCGGCAAACTCATATGGAAAACCGCTCGGTTATTGTTAAAGGTTTGGCTGAACAAGATGTTAAGGCAGATTTAGCAATTTGGAATTTAAAAATAGTTGTTAACGGCAACGTTTTGCAAGAAGTTCAGCAAACTTTGCAAACTCAAGCAAATCAAACATCTGCTTTTTTGCAAAAACAAGGTTTTACAAAAGAAGAAATCAACTTTGGTCCGGTAGAAACCAACGACCTTATGGCTAATCCGTATCGCGATAACAATGCTGCCGTTGCTTCGCGTTTTATATTAAGCCAAACCATAAGTGTGCGCACTTCAAAAGTAGATTCGGTTGAAGCAGCTTTATCTGCCACAAATGAGCTGATTAAACAAAACATTGTGTTTGAAAACCAAACTGCTAACTACTTCTTTACCAAACTGAATGAAGTTAAACCGCAAATGCTGAAAGCGGCAACCGAAAATGCGCGTCAAGCCGCCGATGAATTTGCTCGCAACAGTAATAGTAAGGTCGGTAAAATTCGCAATGCCAATCAGGGTGTATTTTCAATTTTGCCGCGTGATGACCCGAATGCATATGAACCATCGTTAATCAATAAAAAAGTTAGAGTTGTTTCTACTGTGGACTATTTTTTGGAAGACTAAAATATTGCGTAGAATCAAACAAAACCGCCGGCATCAACCGACGGTTTCGTTTTTTATTAAAATTCCTGTGCCTAACTGCAACACCACAACAAATAAAGCACTGCAAGCAACCACATCCAACTTTTCAGCATAGCTTTAATGCCTGACCAAACTTCAGAATTATCTGCCTTAGCATCATCACCACTACTTTTACCACTCAGATAAAAATTCCAGCTATACACACTAAAAGTTGCCAAACATAAAGCTGTAATAAAACATCCGCAACAAAAAAACGTTGCTATAATGATAAAATTAATCATTTGCAAACGGCTTTCCGCTCTTTCAATTTGCTGCTTTTGTCTTTGTTCTTGTATAACATTCTGTTTCATAATAATAAATTTTTATAATATAAAATTTAGGCTAAAATATAACAATATCCCGCATTTGTCAATCGTAAAAAACAAAGAGCGTCAGGTTTTTCGCCTAACACTCTTTGTTTATTTCTATGCATTTTGCAGCATTCGTTCAACCAAATCTTCCGCCTTTTCCGGCGTTGGACAATGGTCCACAATCACCAAATGCTGAATTACGTAATGTCGATAATCACCGCAACTTTCGACCAAACGCCAGTGAATATAGGCCTCGATATTGTGCCCGAGGCGAAGGTTGGCAATTTCTGCACCATATCCCCCAATGCCCAACACATCATCGGCACCAAAGCCAAACTTATGCGCTTCCGTATTACTCAGAGATACCGGTCCGGAGTATACAAACTCTACTTTAGAACCGCGGGCAGAGTTCTTTTTCAGCGAGAACTTTTCATCTTCAATCGCCTTAGCATATACTTCCGTATAGTGCAAACACAGCGTTGCCGATGTTTCAGCATAAACAATGTCGAACACTTGCCCGACAATTTTAATAATTCCTTCCTGTTTTTGGTTTAACATAATTATAATTAATTGTACTTTTTTATAAAATATTTTTTATTTTTCGTCAAGAAAAAATGTCTTGATTTTTAGATTGTATCTATGTATGTTTATAGCAGTTACATTTTAATTTAATATAATTATGAATAAAGTTTTTTACGTCACCAGTCTTGGCGACAAAGTAGAGATTAAGCCGTGGCTTTTAGAACGGCACCAAGTGAAAACTGCCGCTGAAAAATTTTTTGGCTGCAAAGTAAATTGTGTGCCTTGTGTATTTGGGCATAACAGTGTTAGCGTCGGCTGGTGTTGTTCGTCTTCTCACAGAGGCAAAATTTTGGGATTCGTCAGCCTGTCTGCCGCTGAGTTCTGTACCATAAAAGACTATGACTATCCTATTAACGTGGTAGTTCCAATTGATAAGTCTGTGACATATGTTCACGGTAATGCCGTTTGCTACACCGGTAGCTCGCTGGCTATTTATACTTCTGTATATGGTTTATCTTGACGGCAAACCATTTTTTTTATATGCTAATACAATAAAAACTTTTACCCGCGAGGCAATATATGGAAAATATTTTAGCTTTTGATATAGGCGGCAGCAAAGTATCTTATGCCGTGGTTAACAAAAAAGGTAATTTTTCAACAGAAGTCACCAAAATTATCACTCCAAGCAACAAATCAGACATTGCCGCAATTATAGAGTCTGCAGCAAATAAATATAAGCCGGAAGGTTTAGCGGTTGCCACCGCAGGCGTGGTTTATAATAACAAACTATGCGGTAAGCCGAACAATTTACCGGCTGGATACGAAGATATAAATTTTTCTGAATTAAGCGGATTACCATGTTTGCTTGAAAATGATGCAAATGCTGCCACGTGGGCTGAATATAAATCAGGCTCTTTGCAAAATTATAGCCATTGCGCTCTATTAACCCTTGGCACTGATGTCGGTTGCGGCCTGATTTTAAATGGCGCATTATATTATGGCAAATGCGGTGCCGCCGGCGAAGTTGCATTTGCCGCTTCGGGCAGAGAATTAGCAAAATTAGCCCAGCAAGCCGGCTTAGATGAAAGTGATTGCTTTGTGCTTTATGAATTGGCGCAAAAAGGGCATGAAACTGCTCAACAAACATACTTAACGTGGCTGAAAAATTTGCAACAATCTTTGATATTGCTTAATCAAATTTTAGATGTGGAAGCAATTGCTCTTTCCGGAAGTCTAGCTAAAATTGTTGATTATAAAAGCCTAAATGCCGAACTTAAAAAAACTTTTCGCCATAACACACCTTTGGTAATGCCTGCTATGGCAGAAAATAATGCCGGTTTAATCGGAGCTGCTCTTTTATTCTTCGAACAGCATAAATAAAAAACGCACATATAAAAAACAGCTCTGCCGGAATTAACCGAGAGAGCTGCTCTTTTTATAATTTTTTCAACGCCAACACCTCATTTGGAAACAAAGTGTAAACATTGTAAACGATTCCGTCACCTGGCTTTAGGTCAATGTTCAGCTTGCTCTTTTTGATGTAAATCAAATTGCCGGCGGTTGTTTCAATGAACCACGTGTCAATCGGCCAAAAGGCGATTGTGTAGCGAATTTTCATTGCAAACATATTTTTCACCGTTGCCTCTATCGGGTTTGAAGCCACCAAATAGTTTCCGGCGCTTGTTTCGTCATTATGCACAGCATTCGTCCCGTCACCTAAGTCATAGCCGTTGATAGCTGAAATTTCGCTGGGGCAAAAACTAAAAGTTTGAAAACTGATGTAATCCCCAACATGTAAATCGGCATTGAACCGCGAGCGCATCATATAGAAATAGCGCTGGCCGTTCAGCTCCATCACATAGGCCTTAAACGGAAACGGCAATTCGCGCCGCATTACCACCGAATAAAGCTTGGTAATTTTTGCACCATAGCTATCTGCACCGGTTGACATTTCTGTGTCAGACCAAAACCTCTCCGCAACTGCGGAATCATCCTTTTCGCAGGCTGCCAACAACACCGTTGCCGCAACCAAAATAAATAATTTTTTCATAAGCATAATAGTTTGATTTGCGCTCAGTGTAGCCTAAATTTAATATTATGTCCAGCAAAAAATTGTGTAAAGATTAAATATCTTGAAGTTTTGCAAAAATCTTTATAATATACTGCAAGCAAGATAACTTTATAAATAAGGATAATATTATGCAGGTATTTGCTTTTTTTCTGGCGTTTTTTACATCATGCAGCTGGCTGATTTACGCGTTGATGTATGTTCAATCTAAATTAGAGGCGGAAAATTTATGGGTGCAAAGTCCGGAGATGATGCTAACTTTTTTAGGCGTTGTTTTTTTGCCTTTGCTAACGGTTTGGATGATTTTCGGCTATGTTAACCAATATATCAACAACAAACAAATGAACCGCAAGCAGACGGAATTGCTGACTCAGCTGCAAAAAAATCAAGATTATACCGATTTGGTGGTGCGGGTTATGCTTGATGCCGAACACGAAATTAAAGACGGCTTTGTGATTAACAAATTTGAGGTGCTGATAAATGATATGAATGAGGCTTTAAGCGAAATTATCCAGCGCTGCAATATTGCATCATCATCACAATTAGAACAGCTGTGGCAGCGTGTTGGCCGCGGTGAGCGTTGGACCTTGGGCAAAGCTATTATTGATGCCAGTAAAAGCCGCAGCACTTTTAACGCGTGGGTAAGTGAAAAAGTTGGTCGTGATAAGGTTTTTAGAGGTTCGCTCTTAGAATTTTGCTCTCGCTACCAAAATTTACTGCAACTCTTAGAAAAACACGACCGTGACCGTGTATTTATCCGTATGATTGAAACCGGCGTTTTTGGTAAGGTATATTCCATTATTGCACCGCTTTCCGCCGGCGTAAATAACTTTACGACACACGAAAATGAACCTTCTTCAGCAGCTAAAGAAAAAACAAATGACTATACTTCGGTTCTTAAATTGGCAACAATGGCTGAACCTGAAGCACAAGATACCATTATGAATGTCGATAAAAGTGATGAAGAAGCTGAAGACCAAGAAGATGAAAGTCCTAAACTTTCTATCTTTGATCGTTTCAAAATGTTTAGCCGTAAATCGGCAGAACCTGAGCCTTCTATGGCTGAACAAGACCCGTTTTTCAAAGCTCTGCACAACAGCTTTCAAGAAGATAATATAAGTGAACCAAGTTTAAAAGCCGTAAAAGAAGAACAAAATTTTGAACCGCATTTGGAACAAATTACAGAAAAAAAAGAAGAACCGCTCACCGCAAATAAAGATTTTATGCAAGGGTTTAACTCTCACCTTAGCGCAAATATAAATGATGCCGACAAAGTTGAAAATGCCAATGACAAAGAATTTTCGGTAAGCAGTTTTGCTGCTCGTTTGGCGGCAGTGCGCAATGAAGCAATGCAAACTGCAGAAAGCTCTAAACCAATAGCAGAGATAAGCAAAAAAGAAACCGAATCAAGTGAAAAAGACAATGAAGACCTTGTATATCCGTTTGGCGGGTGGACCGATGAAAATAATTACGGTAAGTAGCTTTATTGGGGTAGTATTAAGTTTGTGGCTAACAGCGGCTGAAGCAAAAATCAGCAATCGCATAGCTTTATACGGACAATCAAAATATGCCGACAATTTTAAGGCATTTGACTATGTTAATCCGCATGCGCCGCAAGGCGGCAAAATTGTGCTGCCGGCATATGGCACGTTTGATAATTTTAACCCGTATATTTTCAAAGGCGTTGCTGCAAGTTTTGTTCCGGCTTTAACAATGGAAACACTGGGGTTTTCGCCGGTTGATGACCCGTTTACGGTATATCCGCTGCTGGCTGAAAAGTTTGATTTACCGGCCGATAAATCATATGTTGGTTTTATCTTAAATCCCAAAGCGCGCTTTGCAAACGGTTTACCGGTAACGGCTGATGATGTGGTGTTCAGCTTTAATTCCATAATGGAAAAAGGCTCACCGATATATAAAATGTATTATGCCGATGTTGATAGGGTGGAGAAAATAAACGAGCGCGAAGTGCGTTTTTATTTCAAAGAAGGCACGGATAATAAAGAGCTGCCGATGATTTTGGCACAGTTTCATATTTTTTCGGCTCAAGATTGGCAAGGGCGCGAATTTGATAAACCAACATTGCAAGTGCCTTTGGGCAGCGGGCCATATGTGGTGGACGATTTTCAGGTTAACAAATACATCAGTTTCAAAAAAAATCCTAATTATTGGGGGAATAATTTGCCAACGCGCCGCGGATTTTATAACTTTGAGCAAATCCGCTATGACTATTATCAAGACACAACTGTAACATTGCAGGCGCTGTTTGCCGGCAATATTGATGCCCGAGAAGAATATATCGCCAAAATTTGGATGACAGGCTATGATAATGAGCTGATAAAATCAGGCAAAATCAAAAAAGAAGTTGTGGAACACAATAATCCGGCAATTTTGCAAAACTTCGCTTATAATATTCGCCGCAATAAGCTGAAAGACCGCCGAGTGCGTAAGGCTCTTGATTTAGCGTTTAATTATGAGTGGGCAAACGAAAAACTTTTTTACGGACAATATAAGCGCTTATATAGCTATTTTACCAATACCGGAATGGAAGCTACCGGTTTGCCGCAAGGACGCGAACTAAAAATTTTAGAGCAATATAAAGACCAATTGCCGCCGGAAGTTTTCACCGAGCCGTATCAACCGACATATAATCCGGAAATTAATAATCCGCGCGAGAACCTTAAAAAAGCGGTAAAACTGCTGCAAGAAGCCGGCTATGATTTTGTTGACGGTAAAATGACCAATTTAGCCACCGGAGAACCGCTGGAAGTTGAAATTTTGAGCAATTCGGCAAACGGCGCAACTTTCACCAAGGTAATGCTGCCGTATATTGAAAATTTGCGCAAAATCGGCATTAAGGCAGTGTTCCGCAATTTAGAAGTCAACATCTTCAAAAACCGCCTTGATAATTTTGATTTTGATATGGCAATTGTTTCGTATCGCGTGTCGCAGCTGCCGGGTAATGAGCAGCGCGAATATTGGGGCAGTGAGGCTGCCGATATGCAAGGCAGCAATAATGTTATCGGCATCAAAAATCCTGTAGTAGATGCCTTGATTAAAGGGTTGATTTCAGCACAGCAAAAAGAAGATTATGTGGCATATGTTAAGGCGCTTGACCGTGTTTTATTGCACGAAAATTATCTGATTTTTCAGTGGTATTCGCCGGTTGAACGTGTGGCATATTGGGATAAATTCGGGCAGCCGCAAACCGATATTAAAACCGGTTTTGAACCTTTTACTTGGTGGGCAAAGGAACAATAAATGCGCAATTATATTTTAAAAAGACTTCTACTGATTCCATTCACGCTATGGGGCATTATCACGGTAAATTTTGCTATTATCCAATTGGCACCGGGCGGACCGGTTGACTATGTTTTGGCACAATATCGCGGTATGAATACCGATGCAAAATCACAGCTAACATCAAGCGTTGAGGCCAACCAGAGCAATGTGCAAAACACTTCGGCAAACAATTCAAAATATGTTGGCGCACAGGGGGTGCCTGAAGATTTAATTAAGGCTTTGGAACAGCAATTCGGCTTTGATAAGCCATGGTATGTGCGCTATGGCAAAATGCTTAAAGACTATATTTGTTTTGATTTCGGTAAAAGTTATTACCGCGATAAAACCATTTTAGAACTAATTAAAGAACGCTTGCCTGTTTCCATATCATTAGGCTTATGGTCAACATTGCTCATTTATCTGATAGCCATTCCTCTCGGCATAAGAAAAGCGCAAAAAGACGGCTCTAAATTTGATGTGGTTACCTCGTTTGCCATTGTTGTCGGCTCGGCAATGCCGGTGTTTTTGCTGGCGGTGTTTTTAATTGTATTTTTTGCCGGCGGCGTATATTGGCAGTGGTTTCCGTTGCGTGGTTTAACGAGTGATAATTGGGAAAATTTAGGCTTTTGGGCGCAGATTAAGGACTATTTTTGGCATATAACTTTGCCGGTTTTCACTATGGTTATCGGCGGTTTTGCCGGCTTAACCATGCTGACCAAAAATTCGTTTCTAGATGAAATTAATAAGCAATATGTTTTAACAGCGCGCGCCAAAGGTGTTTCTGAAAACGGCATTTTATACGGCCACATTTTCCGCAATGCCATGCTGATTATCATTGCCGGTTTTCCGTCATTGCTGATTAAAATGCTGTTCACCGGCTCGCTGCTGATTGAGGTTATTTTTTCTCTCAATGGTTTAGGTTTGTTGGGTTATGAAGCTATCACCACGCGTGACTATCCGGTGGTGTTCGGAACGCTCTATATTTTTGCCCTGCTCGGTTTAGTGCTGAAACTAATCAGCGATATTACCTATTCTTTGGTTGACCCACGGATTAACTTTGAAAAAATAGCATAAGTAATTTATTGCGTCTTCGTCATTGCAAGGAGCATTCGCAGAATGCGACGCAGCAATCTCAAGCGTCGCCATACTGCCTTTGGTAAATAAAATAATCCTTTGCGTCATCTTGAGCCCCTTTCGGGCGTCAAAATCTAATGCCTCAAGCACAAATTTTGTTCTTAAACATCTGTGCGATTAAAAAATTAATGTCATCATTCACTCAATCACAATTTTCATTTTTTTGCCGTAAAGTTCAAGTAATTTCCTCAAACAGCTGAAAGGCAGACATTTATTTTGTTCAACCCGTTTGAGCAATTTATGGCTGATGTGCGCCAATGCCTGCACTTCTTCAAGGCTTAAACCGCGCTCAAGCCGCAATTGTTTCAGCTGCGGGCATATGTCTCCTAAAATTTCTTTGCTCATTAAATTGTATGTACTCATATTATAGAACTCCCTTAAAAAGTTTTTGCAAAATTTAAAACAAAAACCTTGCCATTTTAGGCAAGGGGAGTTCCTAACTGTGTGTATTATCAGTCCGGTTTATTCAATATATTCAACCGGCTCCCCTTATAGGGAGTTTATACACAAGGAGTTAGGATACTCCATCAGCCGAACACCGACTGACAAAGTTTATATTAACTTAATTTTCTTTTTTGTAAATAGTAAAAAATCAGTTTTGTTTTTATAGCGAGCATTTCTGCGCCATTCCAAACACCAATTCGGTTAATAAAAAAGCAAGCACAATAACTCTAAAATGTGTTTAGAATTTTAATATCATAAATACCATACGCATCTAAAAGCAAAATACTGCCAAGAATGCAACGATATAGCACAAACGGCCAAAAACTCCATTTTTTCAACCACTGCATCATAATAAAAATCGCCGCCAAAGAAAAAATAAAAGAATATGCCACCGCGTGTAAAGCATTAGTAATTTGCCCAATATCTCCGCTTTGCCATAAACCATATGCGGCAACAATGCCGGCAGCTAAAATGGTAGGAATTGCCAAAAGCATTGAAAATTTTGCAGCTTCTCGACGCTCCAAGCCTAAAAACCGCGCCATAGTAATAGTCACACCGGAGCGGCTTGTTCCCGGCAATAATGCCAAACATTGCGCTAAACCGATTAATAATGCATCTTTTATTTCTAAATTTTTAATTGTGCGAACTTTAACCGCCCATACATCAATAAACCACAGCAATATACCATAAAGCAAAATATTCCATCCGATAAGCTTGGTATTACGCAACCAATCTGTGCCAAAATATTTAAGAATTAAACCGGCAGCCAGCGCCGGAATTGTAGCAAAAAACAATAAATAAAATAAATGGTTTCCGGCAAATTTGAAATTAGGATATAGTTTAGTGAGCCACAAATCTCTTATAATACGCCAAAGTGTAGGCCAAAAATACAGCATTACCGCAACAATAGAGCCAATATGCAAAGCCACATCCATAGCTATCCCTTGGTCAGCAAAATCGGTAAATTTAGAAAATAAAATTAAGTGTCCGGAAGAACTTACCGGCAAAAATTCGGTAATTCCCTGCAAAAGTGACAATAATATAATCTGCAATTCACTCATTTTTTTTTATTCTCCCAAATATGTTCCTTCAATTTTGTGGCATTTGGTGCTTTCCAAATCTAACAGCGCATGCGGCCGAAAACGAATATTATGCCAAGAAGCACCCCAGTGCAAATGTGCACCGGTCGCGCGTCCTGTTTTACCGACAAAGCCGATGATATTTCCTTTTTTTACAATATCTCCTTTTTTTACAATTGCTTTTTGTAAATGAGCATAAATTGTCTGTAAACCCCGCCCATGGTCAATAATCACCATATTACCGCTATAAAAATAGTCTTTGCCGCTCAAAACCACAACTCCATCGCCTGAGGCTTTAACCGAAGTACCTTCAACAGCAGCAATATCTGTGCCGTTATGCGGATTTTTTGCTACACCGTTAAAAATACGCTGATTACCAAATTGCCCGCTGATACGCCCTTTTACAGGTTCAACGAACCCTTTGCGCCAATAATCTTCACTTGAATCTATTGAAAGAGTTTTTTTAACCTCTTTTTGCTCGCGCATAATAGCTTGCTGATGCTGTCTATTCGGCATTACGTGATGTTCAGCCACACCTTTAATATGCTGAATATCCCACTTTGTCCGCTCAATTGATAATTGATATAATATTCCGGCTTCGCTAAAAGGATAAACAATTAAATCCATAACTTGCGGTGCATCACGCGGCACAGCAATCAAAATCTCTCCATTATACATTGAATATTGCTTATTATTCCAACGCACTTGTTTACCATTAATATCCTTAATATGTAGAAGTTCGCCTTGCTGTAATTTGCCGCAAATTTCCAATGCCGATGCATGGTTTAGCATCAGCATAATATTAAAAATTATCAAACAAATCACCTTGCAAGGCACTGTTTCTCTCCGTAACCCTAACTTTTACAATTCCATCGGCAAAACGAATATGCAACTTGTCACTGCTTATAGCCTTGTTGGTGGAATATATTGTGCGAAAATGTTGGTCGGAAACCCACGCAAAACCACGTTTCAAAACCGCATCAACTGAAACAGAATCCAGCCTTAGACCTAAATTTTTCACAGCTTCCTGCTTTGCCGCTAGCAAATTACTAACATAAAAAGGTTTCAAATTCGTCAATTTCAATAAATTATTTTTATCTTTAAGCAAATTTCTGAAGGCAAGGCGCAAACGCTCGCTTCTATCATCTATTTTTTGCTGACTTTCCAAAACAATTTGTTCTAACGACGGAATACCGCGCGCTAGACCTGATAAATATTGCATTAACTCGTTAAAATAGCGGAATATGGCATTTTTAAGCCGCAAATCCGTAGTTAATAAACCATTATATATTTCGCTTTTAACTGGCACGGCAAACTCAGCGGCTCCGGTCGGAGTCGGCGCACGAACATCGGCAGCATAATCAATCAGCATAGTGTCCGTTTCATGTCCCACTGCAGAAATCAGCGGAATTTCCGAATTATATACTGCTCGCACAACTTCTTCTTCATTAAATGCCCACAAATCTTCTAAACTTCCGCCGCCTCTGGCCACAATAATAACATCTGGTTTATATGCGCTATTAGAAGGAAGGTCATTAAATCCTTTAATTGCCGCGGCAATTTTTGCCGCAGAACCTTCGCCTTGCACCGGTGTCGGCCACACTACAATATGCACCGGAAAACGGTCACGAATGCGATGAATTATATCGCGGATAACCGCACCGGTCGGACTGGTAACCACCCCGATTGTCTGTGGTAAATAAGGAATTTTTTTCTTATGAGCGGCATCAAACAAACCTTCCGCTAAAAACTTTTGTTTGCGTTCCTCTAAGAGCTTAAGCAATGCTCCCTGTCCGGCAAGTTCAATTTTTTCAATAATTAATTGATATGATGAGCGCCCGTTATAGGTTGTAATTTTTCCGGTGGCAATAACTTCAATTCCGTCTTCTATTTTAACGCTTAAAGCCGAAGCAACACCGCGCCAACACACAGCAGAAAGCAAGGAATTTTCATCTTTCAGCGATAAATACCAGTGTCCGGAATCGGCGCGTTTTGCGCCAAAAATTTCGCCTTTAACCCGCACCAATGCAAACGATGTTTCCATTACCTGCTTAATGGCAAAAGAAATTTCACTGACTGTCCACTCTTTTTTTTCTGCAAACATATCTATCATAACGCTTATAATATTTATTCTGTAAAATTTAGCAACGATAAACAACGTTTGTTCAACATAAAACAATATCTCATTGCAAAAAATGCTTGCCGAATATTTAAGATGGTGATAGTTTATCTAAAAAGAACGGAGCGTAAAAATGCATAAATTTTGGTTTTGGTTATTATTCTGGGTTTTTCCGGCAAATGCATTGCAAATTATAGATTCGCCGCAAACACAAGAACTATCCTCTGCTGTTTCTCAAACCACAGAGCAACTAAAACTTTCGCCAATAGAAACTTTGGCAACCGCCGATATTGCCACCATAAACCGCTTGCTTGCTGATGGTTTGCAAGTGAATGCACGCGATAAAAACGGCTATACTCCACTGTATTATGTTTTGAAAAATAATCCAAATTTGGCAGTGGCAAAACGCCTGATTGCTGCTGGAGCAGATGTTAATGCCCCAATGAAAGACGGCACAACTCCCCTGATTATAGCCACCTCGCAAATGAAAATTTTGCGCTTAGAAAAAAAACAATTGGAAACTTCGCAAATTAATAACATTTCAGCTTTTCCGCAGCAAGAAATTAAAACCTACGTGTCTGAACAAAAAAAACATGCCGTAGAAATGTTGCAAATGCTGATAGATTCGGGAGCTGATGTTAACCAAGAAACTCCTTTTGGCACTCCTTTGATGAATGCCGCAACCGATTTATGGAACATTCCGCTGATTAAAATATTGCTGCAGGCCGGTGCTGCCGTAAACAAACAAGACCAAAGCGGCAAAACCGCGCTTTTTTATGCTCGTGCGTATAATTGTGATGATATTGAAACTTTATTGATTAAATCCGGTGCATCAACCGATATTCTTGACCGCTACGGCCACACGTATATTGATGTTGAGTCTGATATATAAATTTTGCAAAATACAAACACCTGAATGAAACTCCACCGGCTTACGCCGGTGGTATCATTTTAGGTCAAGCCAAGCTTGTCCTAAATCTTCGCGTCATTGATATTCTATATAGCGTTGTTTGCTATACTTTACTTCTTCCATAACCGCAGTATAGCGCGAAGATTTAGGATTGTCTACATCTACCTGCTTGCGCAGGTAGTGTTA